>JAUNMU010000058.1 GCA_030531745.1 Synergistes sp.
TTCAGCGGTATTAGTCAGTTGGTGTTACGTGGAGGAGTAAAAGTTAGGGGTTCAATCTCTGACTGAAAAGTTTACAATCGAACGAAACATAAAATTCTTACAAAAAGGCGAAGCCATAACTGTGGCTCCGCCTCTAGCAGTTACATTATATACTTGTCTATACTGATTTCTTGCAAATCAGGTTTCGATAAAAGCCATGTCATATTTCCAGATACATCCTTGAAAAATACCATATGCCAATGAGTAATTTTTCCATCGTCATCCTTTGAAATATTAAGTGCATCAATATGTTCTTCGATAAGTGAAACTGGTAGACTTACCATAGTCGACTCATCTTTGCATCCATATACAACGAAGACTTCTTCACATTTTTTCAAATCTTCTAATGGATTTCTTCTGTAAGCAAACCAATATTTATCACGGTTGCCTTGCTTATATGCCTTTGATGTGGTAAGCACAAATCCCTTTTTTCCATCAGATGTCATATAAGTGCTTCGTCCCATTTTTATTAATTCGCTGCCAACTTCTTGTGCTAATCTCACCACGCGCTTATCAGCAAATTTAACCTTTTTACTTTCCACAGGTTTTACCTTCGGAGAAACAACAGTGATTACTTCTTCCTGTACCTCTTCAACCTCTTCATAGGTAATTCCAAGAGCATCGCAGAAAAGATGTTTAATCTTTGCAAATCGTTTTGTACAGTAATCTGTATAATATTCTTTTAATACTGCAAAGTCTTCTGGTTTCTCATAAGGCGTATCCATCCAGTCTAAATCTTCCTCTTCAGTGAAGCTGTATTTTGTTTCAACTTCTTCCAACTTAACATACTGAAGATACTTTTTATCCTGGTAGAAATTCTTGTCTTTCTTGCTACGATTTACATATTCAGGTAAATAGCATAAATTAGCAATGCAACTAATCGGTAAGCCTTCTCCCTTGCAAGCATCGATAAGTTTTCTCATCTGTTCTTTCGGAGCAATATGCTCTACATCAAAGCGTTCAATAGAAAGCTGATCCATAGCTGTAAAGGTCTTGAGATAGATGCAATTAAGAACTACAAACTCTTCGCTCTTAGGATTTGCTACCTTTTTACTTTCTGCTCTCAACATCGAACGTTCAAAGAACCCATCAAGTGCGACCATCCACATACGGCTAGAGATTTCATTCATGTATCGATTTGGCTTCGCTGCTGCATGAATCTTACCCGTGCCACCTTCACTCCAGTGATTTGTGATGATGTCATATACATAATAATGAACCAGGTTCTTTGCAATCGTTGACTTTCTTTCTTGCCAACCATCAGCGAAATGACTAAAATCTCCATTCACATACATTTCTTTAAAAGTAGTAGAAATCATAGAAAGAATCTGATATTTAGAATGGAAAATCTTATTTGCATTTCTTGAATTGCCTTTGAACTTTGTAACAACCGAAATAGAATCATTTACAAAATCAATGGCTTTATAAATAGCTTTCTCCAAAACATTCAAGTCTATAGTCTGCAAATTCTTATATAGGATACGGATTTTATCTGCATCGTTTAAACAAGCATTTACTAATTCAAATGCAATAGGATTTACCGTATCATCGGCAAGATTCTTATTAAATCCTAAGATTTCATATTTCTCAACCAGATACTTTCCTAATCCAAATAAGTATTCAAACGCATTGACTTTTCTTGTTGTACGCATTTCTTCACGGCTGTAGCCATGAATAAAATAACCGTCCTCAACAAAAGAATCATATTTCTTAACGATATGTTCTATCACATCCAAATTACTGATAGCATACTTTTCATTAACTGGCCAAGCAGCTGCATACACTTCATATTGGTCTAACGGAGTACCTTTTGAATTGATTCTATCGAAAATATCTGGCAGATTGCTTTCCTCTCCAGTATATACAATAACCGGGATTACAGTACTAGCAATACGGTCATATAAATCCTGGCGTTTTTCAAAGAAATTCTTGATGGTATCAATAAGTTTCTCAATCGGTTCATATCCAACCTTAAACTCATCAGCAATAAGTCTTGCAACGGAATAGTACTGAAGATTTCTGAAAGTCTTCTGCTTTTTGATAAAAGATGTCAGAATCGTTCTTATAGAAGAATAAAACTCCTCATCTTCTTGTCCCACAATCTTTAAAATTTCAGCACAAAACTCATCTGAAATGCTATCATCGTGGAAAAATTCTGTAGGATTAGTCATGTACTTCTTGATGCTGTTTCCTCTTTGAAGACCATCTACCAATATGTAGGTTCTTTTGTTATCTTCGAAGGTTTCATAAAACAGCATGGTGCCGACAGGATATCCTTTAATCAAGGAATCAATAAAAGTCTTCTCTTGATTTTTATTCCATCGTTTTCCTCTCTGAAACATTGGGACAACTATCTTTTTATTATCTTTGTGCATATCTTGAAGTGCTGAAGACAAATCTTGCAGCGACCAGTTTTCGCACGTACAACCTGCCATTATAATAACCTCCTTCTAAGTTCAATATTTTTGTCTGCCCAACCTATTCTCAATACTCTTATCTACCCAACTATAAAAATCGGATAGATTTATCTGGGTTTTTCCTGCTTTTTCTGAACTTGATTTTTCGTAATCATAACACCGAAAAAGCCTTATATTTCAAGCATTTTCAGACTATCAATTATATGATTAGGCACAAGCTTCCGTAGTATATCCTCTTAGTTGTCTTCTTGTTATAGTAATCGTTGATACGCAGGCCACTAATAATCTGTTGAATATTTGTCCTCTAAATTTGCGTCTGTTAAATCTATAACAGTATTCGTCAAGGTATCGTTGTATATGCTTGCGATCCAGTCCAGGCAGCGTACCGTTTATCATGTGTTTCACATTGGAGATTATTACGTGCATCCATTTGAGGTATTCATTCTCTTTTTCGGTTACCTGCAAGGATGATGCTCGTGATTCATGTGTGTAGTGTTCAGATGTGTCAAGATAGTTGTACACCTTGAGGGCATCTGTACGAATTACGGCTCCGTGACTTATACCACTCTCTATTATTCCGCTTATGGTTGGGCGGTCAAGTTTGTCCGCAACTCTCATTTTGACATACGCCGGTGCTCCTTTGGAATCAAGCGAGAGACTCACTACTACCGGTATTTTGTCTGTGCCGCGCCCGCGTTTGCCGTTCTCTGACGGTGCGCCAACGTATGTTTCGTCAACCTCTACCGTGTTACTGAGAAAGTACTTGGAATCCCGGTCTGTCATAGCTTTACGTATTTTGTGAAGCATAGTCCATGCCGTGCGATAATGACAGTCAAGTTCTTTTGACAGACGGAGTGCCGATATTCCACGTTTATCATTTGCTATCAAATGGGCTGCAAGAAACCAATACCTCACGGGAACCTTTGTGCCGTGCATGATTGTTCCGGATGTAACACTTGTTTAATGTCCACAGCTTTTGCATATATAGAGTTCTCTGCTCCCATGCTTAGTGTATTCAGTATGCCCACACACAGGACACCGGAATCCTTCCGGCCAACGTAACTTGAATAAGTGTTCGCGGCACGCATCGTCATCTGGAAATCTATTTATAAATTCAATAAGGCTAATTTCTTCGTATTTCGGCATCCGTATTACCCCTCTGCTCTATGATGACTTATAGTATATCATATTTCTTGGATGGAGGTTAGTGCCTAATCATAATCAATTATGTACTTTAGTCAACAGAACCACGCTCTCCACGTGGCTCGTCTGTGGGAACATATCAAAGGGGGCAGCGCTGATCAGGCGGTAGCCTGAGGCGGATATGAGTTTGGCATCTCGGGCGAGGGTCGCGGGATTGCAGGAGACGTAAACTATTTTGTCGGGTGAAATTTTTGATATTGCGGATATGACCTTAGGGTCGCAACCGCTTCTCGGAGGGTCAAGGACAACGGTGTCGTATCTTTCGCAGGCGAGTTCGTCCGCTATATCTTCCGCAGGAGCCGTGCGCGGCGTTATTGTTGTTATACCGTTTGCGCGCGCGTTTTGAGCTATGTATTTTGCTGCGGGCTGCCAACTTTCAACCGAGGTTATTGATGCTCCGGTGCGTGCAAGGTATGCGGAAAGTGTGCCTGTTCCGGCGTATAATTCAAGTATTTTGCGCGGATCGTCGGATAATGCGAGTGACGAAGCATATTCGTACAGATTTTCTGCCTGTGCCGTGTTCACCTGAAAGAATGAGCTTGCCTCAAATGTAAAAGTAAAGACTCCGAGTTTCTCTGTCATGGTGGGGGAACCAAAGATGTTTATGTTTTTTGCGCCCCATATAAAATTTCCTTCGCTGTCGTTTATGTTGCACGACATACCTGTCATTCCGATGTTTTTTGCAATACGGCGCAGCCTTTCCCTTTCTTCGCGATTGGGGGCGCGGTTTGCTATTATGCAGCAGAGAGAATCGTTCGTATTTTGAGAGTGCCTTATGACTATATTGCGTATCATACCTCTGTCTTTTGCGCAGTTTGCGCCGCGAAATCCTTCGTTTTCAAGTGCCGTTATGAGTTTTTTTGCAACTTCGTTTATTTCGGGCATAAGTATGGGGCAGTCACGAAAGGGAACAACATCGTGGCTACGCGGTTTGTAGAAGCCGGCGGTAATATTTTCGTGCTGCGTTCTCTGAACAGGTATTGATGCTTTGTTTCTGTAACCGACCTCTTGGGGCGACCTGCGACATTCAGAGACGGAAACATCTTCAAATCCGCCTATTCTTTTGAGCGCGTCTTTTACGATTTTAGTTTTAACGTCAAGCTGTGCGGTGTACGAGAGATGTTGTGTTTGGCATCCTCCGCAGCGGCCAAAAGATGGGCATATCGGCTGTACTCTGTCATCTGAGTGTGTCAGCGTTTTCAAAATCTTTGCGGTGCCGTAGCTCTTTTTTTTCACGGTGACACGCACTTGAACGACCTCTTCCGGGAGCGCGTCCGGCACGAATAGGACAAATCCGTCATCTGTATGCGCGATTCCGGAACCTTCAATGCTTATATCTGTTATCTTTACAGTTAAAATATCTCCTTGTATCATACTGTATATAATACACGATATGATGCTGTTTTACAAACGGCGCGTTTGTAAAATGGGGAGAGCGTTTGTGCGGATGTGTTGCCTGTTGCGTAAATTTTTGAAGATATGCGATAAATTTTATATGAGGCAGTCTTTGGGGATGCGTTTTGCGCTTTTTTTTGCGCTGCCTGCGCTTCTCATATTGGCTGTGGATTTTGCTACGAAGTCGGCGGCAGAGGCTTTGGGGATTGAAGTCTCGTTTAACAGCGGTGTCTCTTTCGGTTTTTTAGCAGGTACGGCGTCGTCTTTTGCTGTCGCATCCGGTGTGACGGTTGCCGTTGCGCTTTTTGCCATGTCCTGCGCAAAGCTAAAGGATGGACATCCGATGTCTGTTATCGGCTGCGGCATGATGTGCGGCGGAGCAGTTGGGAATGTATTTGACAGACTCCGTTTTGACAGTGTGGTTGATTGGATCAAGATTCCTTTTTCAGATATATTTTTTTCAAATGGTCTTGTTGCAAATGTCGCCGATTTTGCGCTCTGTGTCGGTGCTGTGTTTGCCGTTGTGGGAATTTTAGCAGATGGGGAGAAGAATATTGTTCCCTAATGTATATGGTTTTTATTTTCGGCACGATATGAAACAAAAATGCCCCGCAGCTGCGGGGCACAGATTTTTATTTTGCTGCTCTGAGTCCTTTTATAAATTTATCAAGTCTTTCCATTGCGGCTTTGAGTTGCTCCATTGAATAGGCATAAGAGATTCTGACGTGTTTGTCGCCACATTCGCCGAATGCAGATCCCGGGATGACTGCGACTTTCTCCGTCTCAAGCAGCTTTGTGCAGAACTCTTCGGAAGTCATACCAAACTCGGATATGTCGGGGAATGTGTAGAACGCACCAAACGGCTCAAAACACGGCAAACCCATTTCATGGAAGGCCTCCATTAGGTATCTTCTGCGCTGATTGTATGATTCCGTCATCATTTCAATATCCTTGTCTCCGTTTTTCAGCGCTGATATTGCGGCATACTGGCTGATCGTTGGTGCTGACATTATACTGAACTGATGAATCTTAAGCATGCTTTCAATTATCTTAGCGGGACCGCAGGCATATCCGAGACGCCACCCTGTCATGGCATAAGTCTTTGAGAAACCGTTTATTACGACAGTGCGCTCTTTCATTTCCGGCAGACTCGCGATGCTGACATGGCGTTCTCTAAATGAAAGCTCGCTGTAAATTTCATCGGAGACGACAAGAAGGTCATGTTCCAATATGATCGGCACAAGTTTTTCAAGGTCGGATCTTTCCATGATCGCGCCGGTCGGGTTGTTGGGATACGATATAAAAAGAGCCTTTGTCTTTGGCGTTATCGCAGCTTTCAGCCGTTCCGGCGTGAGGCGAAATTCAGTTTCCGCCGAAAGTGGTATAGGAACCGGAACTCCGTCCGAAAGCAGAATACAAGGTGCGTAAGATACAAAGCACGGCTCCGGATAGACTACCTCGTCCCCTGCCGTGAGTACCGCACGGAAGAGCAGATCTATTGCTTCGCTGCCGCCTATCGTGACAATGATCTCGTTTTCAGGGTCGTAGTCAAGACCGTATTTGCGGTTCATAAAGTCCGAGATAGCATCACGCAGCTCCGCCAGACCGGAATTTGCCGTGTAAAACGTGCGTCCCTTGTGAAGCGAATAGATTCCCTCTTCACGAATGTGCCATGGAGTATCAAAATCCGGCTCACCCACGCCGAGCGATATTACATCGGGTATCCGATTTGCAATGTCAAAGAGATTACGTATGCCTGACGGTTTCAGAGCCGTAATTTTCTTGCTTATAAAATCCCTCATGGCGTTACCAACATCCTAAAATCTTTTTTAGCTTCGGCAAACTGTATCCCATGGTCTTTATATCTCACAAGGACTACATGAGTTGCGGTACTCTGCACTTCTTCAATGACTGCAAGACGCGACGAGACAAAGTTTGCGATTTCTTTCATAGTCGCCTTTTTCAGTATTACCGTAAAATCGTAGCCACCTGACATAAGAAAGAGCGATTCAACTTCGGGATACCGATAAATCTTCTCTGCTATCTTGTCAAACCCCTCGCCGCGCTGAGGCGTGACCTTAAGCTCAACAAGTGCGGATATTTTTTCGTCATCTGTCTTGTCCCAGTCAATCAGGGCATGATAACCGCAGATCACGCCTTCACGTTCAAGCCGTTTTATTTCATCCTCTACATCCTGCACATCAAGCCCGAGCATTGCTGCCAGATCCTTTGGCGTGTAACGTGAGTTTTTTTCAATAAGGTGCAGAAGTTCTTCGCATTTTTTAGCTTCCATTCATCTATTCCTCCAAAATCTTCTATTTCATTCATCACGGAGAAACCGCATATAATCGTGATCTTGCATAATTACGAGTTCTTATTTTCCGACTATATAAAGCAACAGTCAAGCATGCATTATCACGGAAATCAATTTTCAGACAATATTGATAATCCAATAGATACTTGAAGATTTGTCTCACTGCGGGCGGCGAAGCCGCAGCCTGTGCCCCCTGTGGGTACGCAGTGTCCAGTGGCTTTAAGGACGCGCGATATTCAGTGGAATAAACAAAAAGCTGTCGTGACGCGGTGAGATGAGTTTATTTTCTTACGTCGCATATCTACCACACTAAAGTCACTGGGCCCTGCGCTGACGCTTCGCGTCCCGCAGGGAGACAAGGGAGTATTCACGATTTTGTTGGGGAAGCAATAATAAACGGTGAAACAGTTTGTAAAATTTCAGCAAAAGCAGAAAATTGATTTCCGTGATATATTATGCTGCCGCACCGAAAACCGTCAAAAATCAACAGTCTTTCAGTATCTCCCATTGTTTTTCGTTAAATCCAACAAGAACCGTCTCGCCGCGCACGAAAATCGGACGTTTCACCAACATACCATCCGAAGCAAGGAGTGCAAATTGTTCGTCATCGGAGATTTGAGGCAGTTTTTGTGCAAGTCCAAGCTCCTTATAAACCTTGCCGCTTGTGTTAAAGAATTTTTTAAGCGGCAGGCCGGACATCTCATGCCATTTCCGTAACTCCTCGGCGGTCGGATTATCGGTTTTTATCTCGCGCAGAGAATAATTTATCCCATTGGCATTGAGCCATTCCATGGCCTTTTTACATGTAGTTCACTTTGTGTAACAGAGAAGCATGATAACACTCCTTTCCTTAAACAGAAGCATCAGAAGAGCCTTTTCTTCCAAAGCATCCATGTCGCTGCTATTGTCATGGCAGCAGCAACGACACACACAATGAGGAAACCCAACGGATTTGCGCCCCACGGAATGGGAACATTCATACCGAAGAAACTTGCAACCATTGTCGGTATTGAGAGAACGATCGTTATACATGCAAGAAATTTCATCACTATATTCAGATTATTTGATATAACGGAGGCAAATGCGTCCATCATACCTGCAAGAACATCGGTCTGAATTTGCGCCATTTCTATCGCCTGATCGTACTCAACACGGACATCGTCAAGCAGCTCTTCATCTTCCTTCCTCAGCTTTATTATGTGGTTCACCTGCGGATTTGAACACAGACGCAGCAGCCGCTCAACAACAACTTTGTTTGAACGCAGGGACATTGAGTAGTACGTCAAACCCTTTTGAAGGTCAAGCAGCTGAAAAAGCTCCTCGTTCTTCATTGACAGGCGAAGGTCTTGCTCTATCTTATCGGAACGGCGCGTCATCTGGCGCAGATCCTTAAGGAATATCATCGCGGAACGATATAAGATCTGAAACAACATACGTGTACGCTTGAATGTGCTGAAATAGCGGAACCGCGCTTCGGTAAAATTCTGCATCACGCTGTTAGCCTCGTGACATACCGTGACAAAATAGTCAGGCGTTATTATTATGCCAAGAGGCATCGTATCATACTCAAAATTATTTTCTGCGTGGTCAATGGGGACATTGATAAGTACAAGTATGTAGTCATCTTCAATTTCTATACGCGACGACTCCTCAGGGTCAAGCGCAGCTCTGATAAAATCCTGCGGCGCTCCTGTTATTCCCTCAGCGGACGCAAGTTCATCCGCAGTCGGGTGGATCAGATTCAGCCACGCCCCCGTCTCAACGCTTTCGCGTGAAAGCTCCGCGAGCATCGTCTCCGTTGTTTTTGTTATCTTAAACATAAAATTACCTCCATACCCAACAACCTACGGGCATGGCGCAGCCCGCAGTACGTTACAAAATATTACTGTCGTCTTTACAAGAATGACTTGGGCCGCCTGCGTCCATTAAACAAATCTCTCCCTTCAAGGCTTTGAGCCGAAGTTTTACTGACAATGAAAGTTTAGTGGCAAACGTCGTTTAGGTCAAGAGATGGCGAAACAAAAAAACTTAAGAGAACTATTGATCATGTGCGCCATCTGCACCACAGACGCGGTTCTACTGAGGTACGCGGCTGAGAATAGGAAATCTTTGATTTTGCGTGAACGAATCCGGTTTGTTCATCATAAGCAGAGAACCGATTTGCTGATTTTGCAAATCGTGTAAATCGCTTAGTTTGTTCACCGGACAGTGAATATAATCAGTGGTCCCTTAAGTATTTACTGAACTATCAATAGTAACAATGCACAAAAAGCAGCGGTTCGCCGC
>JAUNMU010000141.1 GCA_030531745.1 Synergistes sp.
GATCAAGAAAGAGTAACCGAAATCTACGGAATGGAAATGAAAAAAGAAGGCAGAGAAGAAGGCATAGGGATAGGCAGAAAAGAGGGTATATTCGCAACTTTAAGCGGGCTTGTCAAAGACGGAATTTTAACCGTTCCGCAGGCTGCTGCGAGAATGAACATCTCCGTCGGTGAATTTCGGCAGCGTGCGGAGGCACTTATGTAACGATCATACCGAGCCTCAGCTGAGCTTGTGAATAAACCCAAAAATTAAGAAAACACTTGGAGGGATAGTTATGGACAATAAAAAAGTTTTAACGGTGCTTTTGGGAAGTCCGCGCAAAGGCGGGAACAGTGAAGCACTGGCGGCAGCGCTTGCACGCGGAGCCGAAGAAAACGGCTGTGAAGTGAGATATGTGCGCCTTGCGGAACTCAGCATAAGGGGCTGTCTTGACTGCCGCAAATGTTGGAGCTACGGCGTGCCATGCGTTCAGAGCGATGATATGCCCAAAGTATATAAGGACATTTGCGATGCTGATGTGATCGTATTTGCATCACCTCTCTACTACTATTCATGGACATCATACATAAAAGCGGCATGGGACAGGCTGTTGCCGTTCTTTATGCCAAATGCGCCGCAAAGTCTGAAAGGCAAGCGCGTGTTTTTGATCTCCGCTGCCGGAGATACGAGTGAAAACTGTTTTGACGGTATAAGAGCATCATACAGACTTTCATGTGCTTTCTGCGGATGGAAATCTGAGGGAGAAATTTGTGCCGGAGGTCTGTATGCAAAAACAGACGCAGCAAAACTTGGCACAAAATATATTAACGCGGCATACAACGCAGGCAAAGGACTATAAGACATGGGCTCAATATTGGTATCCGGCGGGACCGGCTTTATAGGATCGCACACATGTGCTGTGCTGTTAAATGAGGGATATTCGCTTATTGCAGCGGATAATTTCTCAAACAGCAGCCCGAAAGTGCTTGATGCGCTGCGGAGACTGACCGGAAGAGATTTCAGGTTTTACGAAGCAGATGTTACCAACGCGGGGTGTGTAGAGAAAATTTTTGCCGAAAACGACATTGACGGCGTGATACACTTCGCGGCACACAAGGCAGTCGGAGAGTCTGTTGCAAACCCTCTGAAATACTACAGCAACAACATAAATGCGTCCATCGTCCTTGCTCGTGCGTGCTGCGAACATGGCGTACGCAAATTTGTCTTTTCGTCTTCCGCGACTGTCTACGGCTTCGGAAATCCCCCGTTTGCCGAGGATATGCCCCCCGTCTTTGCGGCAAATCCGTATGGTATGACGAAGGTTATATGCGAACGCATACTGACAGACACCGCAAATGCAAATAAAGATTTTTCTGTCATACTGCTGCGCTACTTCAACCCCGTAGGAGCGCACGAAAGCGGTATGATAGGCGAAATGCCCGGCGGTGTGCCGAACAACCTCATGCCGTATATTACGCAAGTCGCAAAGGGCAAGCTGAAAGAACTGCGAATCTTCGGCGATGATTACGACACGCCTGACGGAACGTGCATACGCGACTACATACATGTGATGGATTTAGCCGAAGGACACACGGCCGCACTTAAAAATGCTCCGGAAGGCGTATCCGTCTACAACCTCGGCACAGGCAGAGGCACGAGCGTCCTTGAGCTTGTCCGTGCATTTGAAGCCGCAAACGGAATAAAGATCCCATACACAATAGTCGGACGCCGCGCCGGAGATATAGCGGTATCATACGCATCAGCCGACAAAGCGCAAAAATTTCTCGGCTGGAAAGCAAAGCGCACAATAAACGATATGTGCCGCGACGCATGGAATTTTGAGAAGAATTATGGGGAATGATCGGA
>JAUNMU010000059.1 GCA_030531745.1 Synergistes sp.
GCACGCGGCAGAACACGATGGAGTTATGATATATTTATTTTCGTGTGTTGTCAATAGGCGGTTGTTTGCGTTTTTGCTGAATTTTTGCAAATTGTTTCTCCGTTTATTATTGTCTGAAAATTGATTTCCGCGGCCGCCCGTATTATCTTCTTGACAAATTTTTCCCTTTGCCACAATATAATAACAGAAAGTTGGTTATTTTGCCACATGGAGGTTTGGAAAATGCTATATCTTTCAGCAGACGAGATAAGAAAATTTTTTAATATGAGAGACGCGATTGAATCAGACAGAGAGGCATTAATTCTTCAAAGGCAGGGTATGGCGGAAGTACCTGTACGGACAAACTTCAATGTTCAGGGCAAGGGTATTTCATCCGTAATGCCCGCATATATCAAAAAATATCCTCAGGTCGGAATAAAAATCGTTTCTACTTTTCCACACAATTTCACCAAGGGTAAGCCGAGCGTAACGGCAACTACACTCTTGCTTGACAGCGAGGACGGCACAGTCTGCGCGATTCTTGACGGAACACTTATGACGCAGATGCGCACAGGCGCAGTATCGGGGCTTGCTACGGAGCTGCTTGCACGAAAGGACGCAAAAATCGCCGCTCTGTTCGGAACAGGCGGTCAGGCACAGGCGCAGCTTGAAGCACTGCTGACCGTACGCCCGATAAAAGAAGTCCGTGTTTACGACAGCTTCCGCGAAAACAAAGAAAATTTCATCACACGCATGACACCGCTTGCGGAAAAATTCGGCGCCAAGCTGAGAGCTGCTGCAACGCCCAATGAAGCTATAGATGATGCCGATGTCATAACAACAGTGACGACAAGCAGCGAACCGGTCTTTGACGGACGCGGCGTAAAAGAAGGAGCGCACATAAACGCAGTCGGCGTATTCACTCCGGAAAAACATGAATTAGACGAATACATCGTAAACCGCGCAGACAAAATTTTCCTTGACAACCGTGAAGCTGTTCTTGAAGAGGCCGGTGATTTCCTCATTCCGCTGAGAAAAGGTAATTTTTCCCTCAATAAAATCACCGGTGAAATAGGAGATCTGCTCCTCGGATACGCAAAAGGACGCGAAAGCGACAGAGAGATCACACTTATGAAGACAGTCGGTTTTGCAACTCTTGACGTGACAATAGCACACAAGACATACGAAAAAGCCGTCGCGTCCGGTGCCGGCGTAGACGTAACCACTGATTATATGCACCATCCGCGTCACAGTCAGGCCACGCCTGTGGCTCCAACGTATGGATATACGCCTCCGCCCCAGTCGGGGCCTGACTGTTTAGCGGCTGGCACATCTAATCAGCGGAAGCCGCTTTCGCGTTTATCCGTCAAAAAAGAATTTATCAGTGTGTCAATAGGTGATAAAAATGCAGAAAATGCCGATAAGTATTTTTAATGATGTAATAGGTCCGGTAATGCGCGGGCCATCAAGCTCACACACAGCGGCCTCGTTTCGTATCGCCTTTGCCGTACGCGCTTCCGTAGGAGATGTCAGTCGTGTCGTATGTGATTTTGATACAAACGGATCTCTTGCCGCCACACATAAGGGACAAGGAACGGATATGGGCTTTACATGCGGTCTTATTGGCATTGACCTCACAGACGAAAAGGTGAAAGATTATGAGGATCTTGCAAAAAATACAGGCATTGATGTAACATTCCGTATTCTTGATTACGGCGCCATCCACCCAAACACCTACCGCATAGATGCGATCGGAAAATCAGGCACACATCACACATGGGAGGGCATTTCAACAGGCGGCGGCATGATAGAGATGCAAAAGTTTGACGGATTTTCCATATCTCTTTCCGGCGATTTTTATGAGCTGCTCATCACCGCACAAGCAGATAAAGCAGACAAACTGAGAGAAACATCAGCATCAGTGCACCCCGATTTTGTGCTTGAATCGGAAAACAACGGCAAAATTCTCTTTGAAATGAAATTTTCAAACAAAAATGATGCAGACTCAGCGGTAAAGATCGCGAACAAAAACGGTTTAACGGATGTTGCGTACATTCCGGCATTTCTGCCTACGCTTTCGCGTGCATCGTGCAGCGTTCCTTTTGAGACAGCATCGGAAATGCTTGCCTACAACGAATCAAAAAATCTTCCGCTGTGGGAGCTTGCCGCAGAGTATGAAGCACAGCGCGGCGGAACTTCTAAAGAAAAAGTTCTTCAAAATGCAACCGCACTGCTTGCTGTTATGGAACACGCGCTTGATGAAGGGCTTGCAGGTACGGAATACAAGGACAGGATCTTAGGACGTCAGTCAGACAGGATAGAAAAAGCAGAGAGATCGGGCACGCTTATTCCGTGCAGCATAGTCAATGGCATAATTAAGTCAATAACGGCAATAATGGAAACAAAAAGCGCAATGGGAGTGATAATTGCCGCACCAACCGCAGGCTCATGCGGATGCTTGCCCGGCACGCTTATAGGTGCGGCACGCATAATGGGCAAAAGCCGTGAAGAAACAGCAAAAGCCCTGCTTGCGGCAGGATTGATAGGTATATTTTTCGCAAAGGGCGCAACATTTGCGGCAGAGGTCGGAGGCTGCCAGATGGAATGCGGAGCAGGCTCGGGAATGGCAGCAGCAGGTCTTGTGCAGCTCATGGGAGGCACAGCAGTTCAGTGCGCCGACGCTGCATCAATAGCTTTGCAGAACATAACGGGGCTTGTATGTGACACTGTTGCAGACAGAGTGGAAGTCCCGTGCCTCGGCAAAAACATCATGGCAGGAACAAACGCGATTGCCGCCGCAAATATGGCTCTTGCCGGATATGATAAAGTCATTCCGCTTGACGAAACAATAGCGGCAATGCTTGATATAGGACACAAATTACCGGCCGAACTCCGCTGTACATTCGGAGGACTCGGCAAGACACCCACAGCACTTAAAATAGCGGAAGAATTAAAAAGCCGCTGATCATCAGCGGCTTTTTATTATCCCATGATCCTTATTATATCAGAGAGAAGTGCCTGAGCCGTCTCTCTCCTTCCTGCTCCCGGACCGGTGAGTGTTATATCTCCGAGATTATCCGTCTTTACAGTAATAGCATTTGCAGCCCCTCCGACATTTGCCAAAGGATCTTCACAAGGCACCTCGCGCGGCATTACATAAGCGTTCATTTTCGCAGAATCAAAATTTATTCCTGCCACAAGCTTCACAACGCACCCATGTTCCTTCGCCCGATCCATTTGTTTCGGCATAAGCTCTCTTATACCTGTGCGTGCAATGTCGTTTACATTTATCGTCTTTCCGTAAATAATTTTTCCAAGTATAGCGACCTTTACGGCTGCATCCCATCCGTCAACGTCACCGGTGGGATCCGTCTCCGCATACCCAAGAGACTGAGCATCGGCAAGTGCCTCAGCATAGCTCTCACCATTTGCCATCTTTCCGAGCATAAAGTTTGTCGTTCCGTTTAATATGCCTTCAAATCCAAGTACAGAACAACCGACAATACCGTTTTTTATCATATCAATGAGAGGTGTGCCGCTCATAACCACACCCTCATAGAGAAATTCGGCACCGTTTCTCTTCGCAAGCGCAACAAGATCGTCAAATGCGACAGCCAATGGTCCCTTATTGGTCGTTGTTACACTTATGCCGCGTGACAGTGCGTCACGAATATGCGAAAGCCCGGGCTCTCCGTCATTCAAGTTTGTCGGCGTACACTCCGCAAGGACATTTACACGGGCAGCTTCCATCAACTCCCCAAGAGTCCCCGCAACCTCACCCAATGCACTGAATGAACGTCTCTTGCTGTTCTCCGTCAACACTTTCTCAATGTCTATCCCTTCAGGATCCATCAATGTACCCTTCATCAAATCACTGACGAGTACAACCTTATATTCAAATCCGCAGCGTGACTTCAAATATTCTTCCTTACGCTTCAAAAGTTCCAGCAGAGCCGTTCCCACGTTGCCGCAGCCCACCAAAGCTATTCTTGCTTCCATTACATTTGCCTCCCGTTTCATCTGCTACCTTTCCACATTATAACACAGCACGATTGCAAAGGAATCACTGATTGTATGCACCATACGCGTCACAGTCAGACCGAGCCTGTGGCGCGGGCGTATGAATATACGCCTCGGTGAACAAACTAAGTTCCGCTACGCAAATCAGAGATTTGCTGCGTCACTTATCCGCCCCAGTCGTGGACTGCCTGTTTAGCATCCGGCACATCCGGTGAACATACTAAGCGACTCACACAAATCGGAAAATCTCCGATTTGGTTCGCTGCTTATAATCAGCGGAAGATGCTGTCGTGTTTATCTGGCAAAAGTGCATTAATCAGTGTGTCCCTAGAGATTTTGGTTCGCTGCTTATAATCAGCGAAAAGCAACTCGTGTTTATCTGCCAAAAACGAATTTATCAGTGTTTCCCTTATTCTCCGGTGCTGCATGAGTGCTTCCACACGACGGTGAGGAAAAGTTTACTGTCTTATCACGTCAATTATCAATTTTCGTTTTTCGGCGTTTTCGCGTATTGTGAAGCAGTCGGTGAGATAGTTTAACGCATTTGCGAGTTTGCTTTCATCGTTGTAGCATATCTCAAGGATCGTATCGCCGATCTTTACTTCGTCTCCGATTTTTTTTGCCATACGTATCGCAACGGAGTGGTCAATTTTGTCTTCGTAACGAAGCCTTCCGCCTCCGAGTGCGCGCAAAGCTTCACCTATGCAGAGAGCATTAAGTGATGCGAGTTTTCCGCTTTTGTCGGCTTTCACAAGTTTTTGCTTTTCTGCTTTTTTGAGGTACATGAGGGGGGCTTCCGTTACACGCGCGTCTCCGCCCTGTGCTTTGATGACTTCCGCGAATTTTGCAATGGCGCTGCCGTTTTCCATTGAGGTGTGCGCCATTTTAAGCCCTTCTTCCGATGTTTCGGCAATGCCTGACATTACAAGCATCTCCGCGCATACGGCAAGTGAAAGTTCACGTGTCTCTTTAGGTCCTCTGCCTTTTAATACCTCTATGGCTTCGTAAACTTCCGCGGCGTTTCCGACCCATTCACCTAAGGGCTGTTCCATATCGCTTATTATGGCGGAGGCTTTTTTGCCGAGTTTGTGTGATGTTACGACAAGTTTTTCGGCAAGTCTGCGTGCTGTATTTATATCTTTCATAAATGCGCCGCTTCCGCATTTTACGTCAAAGACGTAGCCGGACGCGCCTCCTGCAAGTTTTTTACTGATTATGCTTGCCGTAATAAGTGGGATTGAGCCAACGGTCGCAGTAACGTCACGCATTTTATAAAATTTTCCTTCGGCGGGCGCAAGTTCGTCCGAGTGTCCCGATATTGCACAGCCTATTTCTTTCAGCTGTTTTTGGAATTTTTCCTGTTCCAAATGAACATTCATGTTCGGTATTGATTCAAGTTTGTCAACTGTTCCGCCTGTAAATCCAAGTCCGGGACCGGAGAGCTTTGAGATCGTACAGCCGCATGACGCTGCAAGCGGCATTACTATCAGCGTTATTTTATCTCCTACTCCGCCTGTGCTGTGTTTGTCCACTATGTGCATACTTTCCGGATATTGGTTTCTTTTTCCGGAATTTGCCAGTTCCTCGGTAAGGTATGCTGTCTCTTCATCAGTGATTCCCTTTGTAAATGCAGCCATAAGCCATGCGGAGAGTTGATAGTCTTTCATACTCCCGTCCATTACGGCTGTTATCATTTCATGGAACTCGTCTGCCGTGTGAGACACGCCGTCTCTTGTTTTTTCTATGAAGTTTATGGGATTAAAGCTCATAGTTTTGACTCCTTTATGAATCTGAATATTATTTTCGCAAGTTTTTCAGCTACTTTGTTCATCGTTTCAATGACCTCGTCGCTTGAAAGTCTGTTTTCTGTTATGCCTGCGGCGGCGTTTGCGGCGCATGACAGGCAGAGGACGTCTATGCCCATGTGGTTTGCAACTATTACCTCCGGCACTGTTGACATACCGATGAGGTCCGCACCAAGCAGTCTTGCCATACGTATTTCTGCCGGTGTCTCGTATGATGGGCCGCTCATTGCGAAGTAAACGCCTTCCGCAAGCTCAATTCCTTCTTTTTTGGCTGCGATTTTGACTGATTCAATGTATTCACGGTCATAAGCGTATGTCATATCGGGGAAGCGAACGCCCCATTTGTCGTTGTTCACTCCGATAAGCGGATTTGTTCCCATCATATTTATATGATCTTTTATTACTGCGATCGTTCCCGGGAGGATATTTTCATTTACCGCACCGGAGGCATTTGTCACTATGAGTGTTTTTACACCCATTTCTCCCAACACTCTCGTCGGAAATGTGACTTCTTCCATTGTGTATCCTTCGTAGTAGTGTACTCTGCCCTGCATTACGACTGCGGGGACTCCGTGTATTTCCGCAAAGAGAAGAACTCCGGCGTGTCCCGGCGCGGTTGAGTGCGGCCAATACGGTATGTCTTCATAACGGATCTCGCCGCGGAATACTGCGCCCGGCAATCCGTTGTTTCTTATTGTGTTTCCAAGTCCGGAGCCAAGTATCACCCCTACTCTCGGACGCACGGAAGTGTTTTTTTCAATGTACGATTTTGCTTCGGCTACTTTTTCGTCATAATACATTTTTGTTCCTCCTCAGTGCATAAATCAATGTTTATATTTCGCACGCGGATGATATTTATCATAGCTGTCGCGCAGCTCTGTATCCATGTGCGTATATTTTTCGGTCGTCATTATGGAACTGTGTCCCAAGATCATTTGAAGTGTTCTCTGATCCATTCCTCCGCGCAGCAGATGTGTGGCAAATGTATGGCGCAGCACGTGCGGATGCAGACGTGAAGCCGGTACGCCTGCGGCAAGTCCGCGTTTGTGAAGCAGCACCCACAGTGTCTCACGGCTCAGCGCTTTGCCGCTTTTTGAGAGGAAGAGCCATTCTTCACCGTGCTTGTCAAGCATCGGTCTGTATGTGTGTATGTATTCCTCAATGTTGCGGCGCAGTGTTCCTACGTATGGTATCGTCCTTTCTTTTCCGCCTTTGCCGCGTGTGTAGATAATGCCGTTTGTCGCGTCAAGGTCACGCAGTCTCACGCTGCATATCTCGGTCGCTCTCATTCCTGCCCCATAAGCAAGCTCTATCACCGCTCTGTCACGTTTGCCCAGCGGTGTGCCGTCTTCACACGCATTTATTATCCGCTGTATTTCACCCTCCGTCATTATCTGAGGCAGTGTCTTTGTCCGCGACGGCAGCGGCGCAAGGTGCGGCATATTCTCCGTTACTCCGTCATACTGTAAAAAGCCGGCAAATGAACGGAGCATTGCTCCGGCACGCTGAACCGTAGATTTTTTGCGTCCCTCCGTCTGCATAAGTATCAGAAAGCGCGATACAGCATCGGCATTTATGTCAAGAGGATCGCGGCCGTTTTCTTTACAATAGGCAAACCAAATTTTCAGATCCGATATATATGCTTTAGCCGTATTTTCACTGCAACCGCGTTCAAGGCGCATATAGTCTATGAATCGCTCCGCTGCTTTTTGCACTTCACCTTCGGCTATCCGTTTCATGCTCTGCGTTCCCGTGCTTTGTACCACCAATAGGCAAGCAATGTCTTTCCATCGTCTATGCAGCCTTCGGAGATCAAGCTTTCAAGTTCATCATCGGTGAATGAAAATACCTTTATGTATTCATCATCGTCTTGGGGAAGAGACGAGGGCGTGAGATCGCAAGCGGCGTAAATATACAGTTCTTCATCGGAAAACCCCGGGGAGGTGTAGAAGTGTGCTATTTCGGTGAGTTTTCCGGGTTTATAGCCTATTTCTTCCTGAAGTTCGCGTTCCGCTGTCAGATATGGATCTTCACCTTTTTCCACGAGACCCGCCGGAATTTCAAATATTTCTTTATCTATGGCGTGTCTGTACTGCTTCACAAGGATCATTCTGCCGTCTGCCGCTATCGGCAGCACTCCCACCGCCGCACCGTGTTCTACGACCTCGCGTATTTTCTGCGAACCTGTCGGAAATTTTACGGTATCAACACGCAGATTTAATATGTGTCCGCGGTATATTTCTTCGGACTTTATTATATTACGCAGTGGATTGTTGCTTTTCAAGCCTTGCACCCCCTATTCAAAACGCTCTTGCTCTTTCACTCTTGCGCCGCGCAGCCAATCTTCGGCACGCTGACTTTTCTTGCCTTCGGGACGCACGGCAAGAAGTTTCAATGCACCTTTGCCGCATTGGATATGCAGGCTCCCTCCTACAATGCTCACTTCACCCGCAGACAGCCCCGTGTCGTTTGTACATTCTGCTTCGTCAATGCGCAGACGTTTGCCGCGGAATGTGCAAAATACACCGGGGGTTGCACCTATACCGCGAATCTTATTCACGATCGCTTCCGCGCTTTCGTTCTGCCAGTCAATTTTTCCCTCTGACTTTTCAACTTTCGCCGCAAATGTAGCTTCTGCATCATTCTGTTTAGTAAAGTGCCATTCTTTCGGCGGAACATCGCGGATAAAATGCACGAGCGCGGCGCAGCCTGCAGCGGCTGCTTTTTTGTACAGACTTTCGGCGTTGTCGTTGTCCGCTATTTCTATATCATGCTGCGCCAATATGTCGCCGGTGTCCATACCTTCGTTTAATTTATAAATCGTCACCGCGGTGCTCTTAAGACCTGCCATAAGAGTGCGCTGCACAGGCGCAGCGCCGCGAAATTGCGGCAATCTTGAGGGATGGATATTGATACATCCTAAGCGCGGCATTGACAAAATGGGTTCTTTTACTATGTGTCCGAAGTCTATCACAATTATGACATCGGCGTTTTTTCTTTTTAGCTCCTCTGTCAATTCCGCATCCGAAGAAAGTTTTTCGGTCATAAGTGTTTCAATGCCGCATTTTTCAGCAGCCTCAAAGAGCGGCGTATTTTTTAGTTTCAGTCCGCGTCCGGCAGCTTTCGGAGCGTTTGTGACCGCCCATGATATTTTTATCTCCTGTGATATAAGCCTCAGACACTCGGCCGCAAACTCTCCGGTGCCCATAAATCCTACAGAAAGCGGCATTATCTTTTACTGCCTTCTCTCTTTGCGAGTTTCTTTTTTATGAAAGTCTTTTTTACCGGAGATACACGGTCAATCAACATTCGTCCGTTTAAGTGGTCTATCTCGTGGCAGAATACGCACGCGATAAAACCATCTAAATCAAGTGAATGTTCGTTTCCTTTCTCATCGTAAAAATCCACCGATATTTTTTCGGGTGATGAGACTTTTTCATATATTCCCGGAAAGCTCAGACACCCCTCTTCGTTTACCACGCTTCCCTCGCATTTTGTTATCACGGGATTTACAAGTGTATATTTGTCCCCATGATAATCAATTACGACAACTTTCTGCGATACGCCTATCTGCGGCGCTGCAAGACCTATGCCGTCGCTGAAATACATCGTTTCAAACATATCGCTGACAAGTTTTTGAAGTTCATCGTCAAATTTATCTATTTTTTTTGTCTCCGCTCTCAGTACCGGATCCGGGAAAATTTTTATTTCTCTTGTTGCCATAGCGATGTCTCCTATCTGTTA
>JAUNMU010000060.1 GCA_030531745.1 Synergistes sp.
AGAAGAGGTCATGGAATACGCTGTCTTTTGCTGCGTGTTTCGGCTTTATGGTTTCAGTCGTTTTTAGTTCGTTCTGTTCCGTTTCGTTTGGTGGCTCGTTTTTCGTGGCAGGCTGTTCACTCCTTTGCGCGTATTCTCAATATCTTGCTTGATTTTAGTCGGTTTTGTGTTTGTCGTAAATTCGGCGCGGCCGACAAGACACAAATGGTCGCCAAACAAGCTGCAACGCTCATAGTTTTTAGGCAAGCATCTGCCTTATTCGTCAATTTCCTCAGCTTCGGTTTCTATATCTTCCGCTTCGTCATCTTCACCGATGCTTCTTCCCATGCGGTGTTTTGAAGTGTTTGTTACCGGGTCTATCACACGCGATGTTACGGGAGATGAGAGTACGATTGAGGTCGTTGACATACCCCAGCATCCCAACTTTGTAATGATCTCTTCCAAGTGCGAAACGGAGATCGCGGCAACCTTTATGATCACGCCGTCGCTGCCGGTAAGGTGGTGACATTCAAGGACTTCGGGAAGTTTCTTTGACATTTCGTCAGCCTGAGCAAGAAGTGAGACCGGAATCGCAAGTCTTATATATGCCACGATCGTGTATCCGAGTTTGCCGTAGTCAACGACTGCCCGATACCCGCTGATAACTCCGGCATCCTCAAGACGGCGCACTCTCTCTGCGACCGCCGGTGACGAAAGACCGACTCTCTTGCCAAGTTCGTTGAATGATACACGTCCGTTTTCCTGTAATATTTTGACTATATTTCTTCCTATTTCATCAAGCAACTTCAAATTCTGCATCTTTCGGCTCTCCTCACAAGCGAATATATAATTCCTAACAACACTACGGTATAATAACCTCTTTCCTGAAAAAGATAAAGGGGTAAGAAAGATTTCCTATGCTTTTGTACGGTTTGAGAGGAGAATGTCTGCCGTGCATTTAGCCGCATCGTCACGTGCGGCTTCCGCTATTGTTATGTCTGTTCTTATGTCGGCGATTCTGAATTGAGCAAAACCGTGCTGTGCAGTGCCGATAAATTCACCGGCGCCGCGCTCTTCCAAATCGGCTTTTGCTATTTCAAATCCGTCACGCTCTGCGGCAAATTTTACGAGCCGAGGCAGGTTCGCATTGTGGGCGGTGAGCAGCACACATACGCCGCGTCTTTTTCCTCTGCCGACTCTGCCCCTTAACTGGTGTAGCTGCGACAGACCGTACATTTCCGGAGATTCTATGACGATGACTGTCGCTTCGGGAACGTCAATGCCGACTTCAAGTACTGTTGTGCCTACAAGAATTTTTGATGTACCGCAGCGAAAAGAGTTAAGCGCGGTGTTTTTTTCTTCATCGCTCATTTGTCCGTGTATCAGCGAGATGGAAATGGGCGGCAGCATCTTTTTCAGCCACTCAAAGCGTTTCTCCGCTGATGCCATATCCGATGTTTCTTTCTCCGCCACACGGGGACATATCCAGTATATTCTTCCTCCGCTTCCACATTCGTCAATGATGAATTGCATAAGAGACGCCATGCTCTTATATGTTATGACGCGCGTTTCAATTCCTGCGCGTCCGGACGGCATACCTTCAATGACGGAAATATCAAGATCGCAGAAGAGTGTCTGCGCCATTGTGCGCGGTATCGGCGTTGCAGACATCATAAGAAGATGTGGACGCGGTATTTTTTCAAGAAGTGCCATGCGCTGCCTTACTCCAAAACGTTGTTGCTCGTCAATTATTACCGCACCTAAACGAGCAAACTCCACACCTTCGGAAAGAAGTGCCTGTGTGCCGCATATAACGGATATTTTCCGTTCCGATATTTCAGCAAGAACTTTCTTGCGCTCGCTTGCCGACATATTGCCTTTCAGAATACCGCATTTCACACCTGCTTTTTTAAGATACCTTTGCATTTGTTCATTCAGCTGTTCCGCAAGCACTTCAGTGGGCGCAAGCAAGGCACACTGAGCATCGCTGTCACATACTGCCGCAGCAAATGCGGCAGCAACGAGCGTTTTTCCGCTTCCGACATCACCCTGTAAAAGCCTTGCGGTCGGAGTGCCTTTCGCTGCGTCATTTAGAATTTCATCAGCTGCTCTGAGTTGTGAAGGTGTCATTTCAAACGGCAGGGAATTTAAGAATGTATCGTATATCTCGCCGCGTAGAATTTTTATTCCCTGCGCGGCAATGCGCTTTGCTTTAAGCACCGCAATTTGGCTTTGAAGCTCAAAGAACTCTCCGTACACTATACGCTTCCTCGCAATTTTCCACATCTCGGGCGATGACGGCCTGTGCATCTCGTGAAGCGCTTCATTAAGCGGCATGAGGCTGTTTTTCGTTATGATCCATCGGGGAAGATTTTCTTCAATAAGGGGAATATATTTTGTAATGACGGTATCTGCTATGTTTCTCATTTGATTTTGGCTTATACCGTCGGTCAGAGGGTACACCGGAATGATTCCGGTAAATGATGATGCTGTCGTGTCTTTTAATATTTCAAGCTCCGGCTCTGTCATTTCGGCAAGACCGGAGCGAAACACAACGACGCCAAAAAGTGCCGTTTTGGTACCCTTTGTCAGCGTTTTATCAAGGCCGCGCCTGTTAAACCACACGGCACATACAGTGCCGCTTCCGTCAGTCAAGCGGCATTTTGTGATATTCCTTCCTTTGCCGGATAAAGGTTTGGTCTCACACGACAGGACTTCGCCGTAAACAACGGAAGGTGTGCCTTCCGAAAGTTCCGCAATTTTTTTTACGCTGCGTCTGTCCTCGTAACGGCGCGGAAAGAAAAATATAATATCTTTTACGGTTTCTATGCCAAGCTTGCAAAGAAGCGCCGCGCGGCGCGTTCCCACACCGCGCAGTACCGAAATTTTATCTGATAGGCACAGATTCTCTTTTTTCAACACACATTTACTTTTTGTGTTTCAAATCGTCCGGATTTACGCCAAGCATATCAAAGGCCTTGCTGAAATCCTTCTGCGGAGTTTCGTCCTCTTCTTCGTATTCTTCCGTCTCAGGCTCAGCGGCCTCAGGTTCTTCAAGAAGCGACTCAACCGCTTCTTCACAGCGGGAAGCGGCAAAGGTCTGTGTGAGAGAGCTGTCAAATTTATTCAACATACTGCGGAATTCGTCGGCAAACGCATCGCGGAGTCCGCGTATTCCCTCAATATGGGCACACAGCTCTTCTTCATCGTCTTTCGCTTTATTGTAGATCTCAGCGACCTTCTGCTGTGCATCGGAGATCATCTTTGCGGCCTGATCTTTCGCACCCTTGATTCTGTCGCTTGCGCTCTTCTGTGCAATGAGCAATGCCTCATGAAGATCTTCTTTCATATTTTCATATTCACTGAGAGCTTTTTCCTTGTCTGAAAGCTCATGCTCAAGATCGGTTATCTTCTGCTTAAAAATTTGCAGTGTTTCTGCGACCTTATCAAGAAACTCGTCAACTTCGGCGGCATCATAGCCTCTCAAACTTCTTTTGAACTGTTGGTTTACAATGTCAAGAGATGTCATTATTTCTTCCTGCATTTTCATTCCCCTTTCGGTAATTGTACAATTATACTTTAATAATTCCTCGGTCCGAATATCGCGCTTCCGATACGGACCATCGTGCTTCCTTCTTCTATCGCCGTTTCAAAATCTCCGCTCATTCCCATTGAAAGCTCGGGCAACTCAAGACCGCTTGATGCTTTCAGTCTGTCGCGTAATATGCGCAGTGCGGCAAATGTATTGCGAAGCTCACGTTCGTCATCGGTATTCCGTGCGACTGTCATGAACCCTTGCACAGATAATAGCGGCGACTGCTCCATTATATTACATAAAAGCCTTTCCGTCTCTTCCGGAAGCATACCGCCCTTGTTTATCTCGCGGGAGATATTCACTTCAATAAGCACCGGAAAGATTTTGGCGTTATCCTCTGCCAAAATTTTATTCAACAGGACGGCGAGGTCAAGGGAGTCAACACTTTCTATCATGTCAAATATCCGTATCGCGCGTCTTGCTTTATTTTTCTGCAATCTCCCTATCATGTGCCACGCACACGGCGTTTTATTCCCATTTAATTCTTCTTTTTTCAGCGCTGCCTCCTGCACGCGATTTTCCCCTATCGCATCAACAAAGGGAGATGCCTCAACAAGCATTGAAAGAGGGTGAAATTTCGTTACACCGATGAGCTTAATATCCTCTTCCCTGCGTCCGCTTTTTTTCGCTGCACTCGCGATTCTCTCTCTTATTACACAAATGTTTTTAGGTATATCAACTACCAAAGCTGAATCCTTCCTTCTCTTGCCTCCGCGGCTCTCTCTACTATCGTATCGCCGGGAAATACTCCTTTTGTCACTATAAATTTGCCGTCATCCGTATCCTTGCCTTCAACGGGTGCAAATATGACTCTCGTACCGCGTACCAGGTAGACCCCGACATCTCCTTTCTTCTTTGTGACAGCACTGCGAGGCACAAGCGCACCCTGCACACGACCTGCGTCCAGCATCAGTCTGCATGAGCGTGAATTTATGTAATCCGGCGGAAACCACGGCAGCGTAAGATAGATCTTGTGATTTCCGTTATTTTCCATTGAAACGCGCACATCCGCATAGGACGGGGTATCGTCTTTATCCAAAAGCACGCGCATCTTCTTCCTTTTTATCTGTTCTGCCATATCACCGCGCAGCTTCACAACGCCTATAAAACGTAGATCCTGCGGCTGTTCTATCAGCTTGCCTATTATGCTACCTGCTGTTACCTGACTCTTATCCTTAATAATTTTAATTTTATTTATCTTTGGAATCTTGCCCCATTCTTGCATCCACAATTCGGAGTAACGCCACTTGCTTTCAAATCCGTCCGAGCCTGCCACAAAATACCCCTGATGCTGTGCCTTGAATGTTTTGCCGCCAATCTGTGCTACTACCGTTCCCCTCGCAACTCTCAGCGGCCCCGTACCCAATGGATAATGCACAGTACCGCTCACCGGAGTTTTTATAATATTCTCTCTCCACAGCAAAACACCGTCTATCTTTACAAGCTGCGTGTCTACGCCGGCGGTTGCCCATGTTACATCGGGGTGCAGATATTTATAGCTGCTGAAATATGATTTATAGCCCCACACCCACAGAAAGCCGATGGCCACAATGCACATGAAGTATATCAGCTTTGAAGCTGTTCCGTTATAATCGTTCGGATCGTAAGGTCTTACCATTTCTGTTTTGCCACTCCGAGCAGCGGCAGAATTTCCAGAAGGTCATCACACACCCTCCACGCACCGCATTTTTCTAACTTATCTCTTGTAAACGAACCTGTAGTCATACCGATGCCCTTTACAGGGGCACTTTTTGCAGCAGTAATGTCAAAATCCGTATCTCCTACATACACGACAGAGTCAAGCGGAACATTTAAGATCTCCGCAGCCTTAAGTATCACATCGGGCGCAGGCTTTGGACTTGCAACATCATTTACCCCAACCAATGTATCAAAGTAATCTGTCAGCCCTACCGCGTCCAACACTTTTTTAACATTTCTGCGGTTTGATGCCACGGCAAGACGCACACCGGAGGACGACAACGTCTCAATCACACGCTTTGCGTTGGGATATAGGTGCATATCACGCAGCTCATGCTCAATGACATCATTCGTATAGTAGTCCAACCACTCTTTTTTTGCATCGCCCCAATATTCGCGCCATGTATCCACTAAAGTATAGCTTAGAAAGGGAAGCAGCCGTTCTCTGGTCATCTCTCTCAGTCCGAATTTTGCGGCAAGCTCATTCATACAGTCTACTATCGCATAGCTGCTGTCCACAAGCGTCATATCAAAATCAAAGATCGCAGCACGTATCTTGCCCATCATTCTACACCAAGAACAAAGCCTTTCAAGTAATCGGTCTCGGGTACGGAAAGCAGAGCGGGGTGATCATATGGTTGATGGATCTCACGCACTACACGGCACACCTTGTCTGCATCCTTTGCTGCCTCCGCAAGCGTCTCCATAAGCATCTGCGCGGAAA
Organism: Synergistes sp.; assembly: GCA_030531745.1. Taxonomy (GTDB): domain Bacteria; phylum Synergistota; class Synergistia; order Synergistales; family Synergistaceae; genus JAUNMU01. Next base: position 5,997 of record JAUNMU010000060.1, read on the forward strand.
ATGCGTGACTGCACGACATAAATATCATGTGACCACCGGACGAAAGCCTTCTCAAGCCGCGAACCGCAAGCTCCTTGTAACCTCTTCTTGCCGAATCAAGCTGCGCACGAGACGGAGAAAAGGGCGGCGGATCCATTATGACGACATCATATCTTTCACGATTTCCGTCAAGCTCGCGCATAATGTCAAATGCGTTGCCGCAGCGCATAACAGCCCTATCTGCAGGCAGATCGTTCAGCAGAATATTCTCCTTTGCACGGTCAAGTGCCGTTTGTGACTGATCGATCACAGTAACCTCAGCCGCACCGTGGGCAAGCGCATGAATCGTGAAATGCCCTTGGTATGCAAAACAGTCAAGAACCCTTGCGCCCTTATAGACAGGATCAAGCAGTGCCGGAACATTACGCACATCAAGATATGTACCTGTTTTCTGCCCTTCAGCGACATCTATCAGCTCAAGATGATCGCCTATCCTTACGCACAGAGGCTTACCGGGCATACTGCCCAAAAGCGGCTTTACCTCCTGAGGAATACCCTCTTTTCGGAGATATTTTGTATCATTGCGAAGTATGACAGCGGACAATTTTCTTATTTTACGAAAAATTTTTGCGACCTCTTCTGCATGTCTGTACCATCCGAATACCGACAGCTGAAGCGAAAGCACATCACCGTACAAATCGGCAGAAATACCGGGCAACCCATCCGCTTCACCGTGAACCCAACGAAATGCCTCACCATCGCCGCACCAGCGTTTGCGCAAAGCAAGTGCTTCTTCTGCTCTTTTGCGAAGGAGTGCCATCTGATCAGGCTCATGCGAACCGAATGTAAGAATACGGATACATAATTCACTCTCGCTCCACAGACCACGCGCAACGACATTGCCCTCACGGTCTGCCACTGCGATAAGATCCCCCGGCTCACACACGGGAATCTGTATCAGATTGCTGCGGAAGATCCACGGGTGACGATTTGCGACACGCTGCATTCCGCTCCCGTTCAGCACAGCACGGCGCAGATCTTTTTTCAGAGACCTTGCCTTACCATCTGATTTAACAATACTGTTTATATACATTGGTTTTCCCCCAAAATGACTCTCACTATACTAATGTACTGCACATAAAAATCACGCGGCAGTACAAACAAATAACCGCAAAACTAACATCTCACAGCAAGATAATAACACTAAATCCCGATGTATCGCAATAAATCAACAAAAAGAGATATAAAAAAACAAAAAGGAGAACACACGAAACGTCCTCCTTTACAAAAATCAAACCTATCTGTTATACTCCTCCGCCGTTATCTGCGTCTCCATATAACACTCTTTGCCATACAAAGAGAAAAGAGAGCTGCAACGGCCGCCACCGACCCCATCATTCCGACAAGAAAAAGTTCTCCGCCTTCCATAACTTTCAGCCTCCTCATTAAAATACAACAAAATCTTCCGTATCCGCAGACGCAATGCCGTATAACATAGGCACAGCCATCCGCTCTTCAAATATTACAGCATCATATATACTTTGACAAGCACAAAAAGCAAGCATTTTGTGCTTGCTTTTTGCGAATTTGCGGCGACTTTGCGAAAAATACCGGCGTAGTTTGTCCGAAAAAACTATTCCGCTGCTTGTGTGAAACTTTCAATGGTGCAGGTGTGTTTTTTTGTTTTGCTCCGCTTGCTGTAATTTACACCGACAAGAAGTATTTCAGCGCCGTTGCATTTGTTCACGAAGTCTTTTAATGCGTCCGTGTAACGGCGTTCTTTTATCTGTTTTATCGCGCTGTCTGCATTTTTGTCCCATTTGAGTTCTACAATCATCGGCGGCTTGCCGCTGTTTGGCAAGGGGATGAATGAAAGATCCGCAAAGCCTTTGCCTGACGGAAGTTCTCTTGCTATTGTGTAATATTGAGGCGCGGTGAAGTACGCCATGGTGATGGCACAGGACAAGGAATTTTCGTCGTTGTAGTTTAGGATTGACGTATATGCGCTGTGGGCAGCGTCAAGTATTGCGGCGACTTTTTCGCTGTTTTTTGTGATGGTTGCCTGCAACAGTGCATCGCACTGTCTGATGGTTTGCGCAATTTTTCCCCACTGATCCGATTTCAACGCAGCTTCGTATGCTGTTGCGACTTCATAGTTGGGCAATATCGCGGTTTTGTTTTTCGCATTGTAGCCCAAGTAACCGAGATGGATCAGCGCGGTGAATACGTCATCTTTTGACCTTATGTCAGATAAGTCGTTTCTGAATGTTAATGTGTTGACGCGCAGTTCTTCGCCGCCCAAGATTTTTATTATGTCATCTCTGAGGCCGTCGTAGTTCTTTTCAATAAGGTCATTTATGGAGTCAAAGGATGATGTGTTTTTCCAGAATGAGTCCAATCTGTGTCTGTCCATCGCTTCGCAGACTGAGTTCGGGTTGTACATGTGTTGTCCGTTTATGAGATAGCCGTTGTACCACGCTTTCACAGCTTCGGAGTTCATATCGTATTTTTTACATAATTCTTCAACTTCGTTTTCCGTAAAACCAAAGTACGGAGTTAATCTGTCGCTGTCAATCATTGTGTATTCACGGAAGTTATTGAGCGCAGACTCGTCCTTTATCTTTTTTATCGGCAATATGCCTGTGATGTAGCCAAGGGCAAGGAAGCTTTTTGAACCCTCGCTTTTGAAGAGTGAGTGCAAAAACTGCATGTAGCTGTGTACCATATCGGGTCTGTCGGCGTAGTTGCGCACAACGCAGTCCCATTCGTCTATGATTATGACAAACGGAGAATCGGTAAGTTTGTATATATCACTCAACATACTGTCAATGGGCTGTGAATAATCTATTTTATCATTTAATTCAATTTTGAAATCCTTGATAATTCGTCTGTACGTTTCACCCATTATATCGCCGCCGCAGCCGTCGCAGACTTCCGCCATATCCAAATGCAGCACATTATATTTATTCAGATGTTTTTCAAAGTCAGGCGCCTTTGCTATCTCAAATTTTGAAAAGAGTTCGCGCGAGTCGCTGCCTTTGCTGTAATAGGCGTCTATCATTCCGGCTGCCTGTGATTTGCCGAAGCGTCTTGCGTGGCTTACGGCTATACAGTTGGCAGATGAGTTGATAACTCTATTCATTTTTTCAATCAGTCCTGTTTTGTCCACATAAATCTCGCTGTTTGCATCTTTGCTGAAACTTTTGTTATCCGGATTAAAGCATGGCATCGTCATCGCCTCCTAATTTTTCTTAATTCAATTATAACAGAAAGCATAATGCTGTGGCGAAGTTTGCGAAAGTGCGCAAACAAAACCGTAGCGCGAGTGTTAGGACACACTGATCATTGCTCCCCCAACAAAATCGCGAATATCCCACAGTCTCCCTGCGGGTATCACGCTGCCGACTTCGCCGCTCGCAGAAAGACAAATCTTCAAGTATTTATCTGCCAAAAACGCACTATTCGGCGTTTCCTCTGTTTGTGCGATGTTGTTTTTTTTCAAGCGCACGCCAGCTGACAAAGCTGTATAGGTCATTTGTCAGGAATAC
>JAUNMU010000061.1 GCA_030531745.1 Synergistes sp.
CCTCGCCTACGAACACGAATTTGACGGAACAGCCAAAGGCACCATGGGCGAATACGCACTTCTTGAACCCGACTTCGCAGGCGGCAGTGCGAGAATGGAACTTGGCATAAAATACGACAAAAAAGAAAGCCCGTGGAAAGTGGAACTTGGTCTCACAGGCTACGCCGGCAAACGCGAAAGCATAGGCGCGACACTAAACGCATGGTACGAATTCGGCGGCAAAAAACAAAAAGCCGAAACAGAAGCAACAGAAGTGACCGAAGCAACGGCAACCGGAACAACGACCGAAACAACAGAAACGACAGAAACAACGGCGACAGAAACAACAAAAGCCGAATAACAACATAACAACAGCGCGTGCCTCGCGGCACGCGCTGTACAAAACCAATCAACCAAGGCAGTAATTGAGATGATCCCCGCATCTCAAACTGTATAAAGCGCAGTCTTCGTGTGTTTTTTCTCTCCTTTCGTATCACACGAAACTGCGCTTCGTTTTATATCTGCTGCCCGTGAATCGTGCATAAAATTATCTATGCTTCAGTAAATATATTTCGTAAATACATTTTTCTCCTTTTTCTGCCGCACCCAAAATGCAAAAATAAAATCCATATATGGACGCTATGCGAAAAAAGTTGTATAATGGTGCGAAATGCGGAACGATAGGTAAAAGATTCCGACAGAAATAGGAGGAGGAAACTCAATGTTTATGCGTAAAGCAGCAGTATCTATGGTGATGGGATTTGTGGCAGCCGCGTGTATGGCTGGAGCGGCATTCGCGGCTGATGTTATCGGTACGATAGAAATTCAGAAAGCGATGTTCCAGCACCCGAAGTTTGAGCAGGTTCAAAAGCAGCTGAGGAGCTTCTCTGAAAAGAAGCAGAAAGAAGCCCAGACTGCCATTGAAAAGGAATCCGACGACAAGAAAAAGGCTCAGATCTTCCAGTCAAAGCGTATGGAAGTGGCAAAGGAAGAACAGAAGCTCATGGAGCCGCTTGAGAAGGACATTAACCTTGCCATCAGGACTGTAGCCGGACAGAAGAAGATCACCGTGGTCGTTGAAAGAACTGCCGTATTCTTCGGCGGAACCGATATTACCGATGCAGTCATTGCACAGCTTAAGAAGAAATAACAAGCGTGTACTTATGACGGTCTCTCTCTGAGACCGTCATTTTTTTAACAATATCCGGAGGCGTAAATAATGACAGGAAACGTGACTATAAAACTTGTTCAGGCAGATATACCGGAAGATGCAAACATTATAGTGGGGCAGAGCCACTTCATTAAAACGGTGGAAGATCTCTATGAAGTGCTTGTTACATCATCTCCCGTGATAGAGTTTGGCATCGCATTCTGCGAAGCATCGGGCGACTGCCTTATAAGGCATGACGGCAACAACAAAGAAATGGAAGATGCGGCTGTTGAAAATGCCTCAAAAATCAATGCGGGACACGTCTTTGTTATTGCGATGCGCAAGGGATTTCCCATAAATGTTCTTGACAGAGTTAAGAACACACAGGAGGTGTGCCGTGTATTTGCGGCAACCGCCAATCCGTTGCAGATCGTGATCGCTGAGAGCGAGCAGGGCAGGGGAGTTGTCGGTGTGATTGACGGTTTTACGACAAAAGGTACAGAGACCGACAAGGATATTGCAGACCGCAAGAGGCTGCTCCGCGATATAATAGGGTACAAGAGATAGAACAACGCCGATTATATTGCTCCCCCAACAAAATCGTGAATATTCATCCGTCTTCCTGCGGGCGGCGTAGCCGCAGCGCAGGATCCAGTAGCTTTAGGACGATAAATCAACAATGTACGAAAGCATAATACACCACATCGCGTCCACAACGCCTAACGATGGTTTTCGGTTTGCCCACTGTACGTCGCGCGTACTTAAAGACATACCCTTTCAGGGCATACCCCTACGGGGAGCAGACAGGCTGGGTTCTGCACCTCCGCTTCGCTACGCGCAAAACGACAAATGTTCAAGTATTTGTTGGATTATCAATAATCAGTGGTTCCCTATCTCACAAGACATCTGCTCCCCGTGCCTATAAGATCTTGACGTCCGGCTTTGATAAGTGCTTTTATCACATATCGGCGATTTTCGGGCTGCCAATACTGGAGCAGCGCACGCTGCATTTTGCGTTCCTCCGCGCTTTTCGGTACATAGACGATCTCCATTGTAAATGGGTCAAGCCCTGTGTAGTAAATACAGGTTGAAAGAGAGCCCGGAGTCGGTGTGAAGTCTTGAACTTGTTCCGGACGGATGCCGCTGTCACGGATAAATTCCGCAAGTGCGACCGCATCTTTAAGTGTTGAGCCCGGGTGCGCCGATATAAAATATGGTACAAGGAATTGCTTCATACCGAGAGCTTCGTTTGTATCCTTAAAACGTTTGAAAAATTCCTCCGTGACTTGGCGTGACGGTTTTCGCATATAACGCAGTATGGCAGGGCTTATGTGTTCGGGTGCAACTTTGAGCTGTCCGCTTATGTGATATTTGCACAGCACTGTTAAAAAATCATTTTTTCTGTCAGCAAGGATATAGTCATAGCGTATCCCCGAACGTATGAATACTTTTTTTACTTTCGGCAACGCACGCAGTTTTGCAAGGAGCGCAATGTAATCGCTGTGATCATGCCGGAGATTTTTGCATGGTTCGGGGAAAAGACATGAACGTCCCTTGCACGCACCGCGGCGTAAGGATTCAGAGCATGATGGCACAGTAAAATTAGCTGTCGGTCCTCCTACATCGTGAATATAACCCTTGAAATCAGGTATTTTTGTCAACAGCTCTGCTTCCCTTATTATAGATTCATCGCTTCTTCGCTGAATTATACGCCCCTGATGAGATGATATGGCGCAGAAGCCGCACTCTCCGAAGCAGCCCCTGTGTGATGTTATGCTGAACTTTACTTCTTGAAGAGCCGGTACTCCGCCCATTGCGTCATAGTCCGGATGCCACGTCCTTGTGTACGGCAAAGCGTAAACCTTGTCCATCATTTTTGTGGAAAGAGGTCTTGCCGGTCTGTTTTGAACGACATACCACGCCCCCTGATCCTGAATCAATCTCTTGCCGCGGATCGCGTCATTTTCATCGTAAAAAATTTTGAATGAACGTGCAAATTTTGTCTTGTCGCTGCTCACTTCGTCAAACGAATTTAACATAATCGCATCGTTTGCGTCCGCAGGGGAGTGTGTCTTCCAGCAAGTGCCCTCTATATCGCGCATTGATGAAATTTTTTGCCCATCGGCAAGACGTTTGGCTATTTCAACGGATGCTCTCTCTCCCATTCCGAATACGAGCAGATCCGCGCGGCTGTCTGCAAGCAGAGAACGGCGCACCGTATCGCTCCAATAGTCGTAGTGTGCAAGCCTGCGCAGACTTGCTTCAATGCCTCCTATTACGAGCGGTATATCACTCCACAGTTCACGGATACGGTTGCAATACACGATAGTTGCTCTATCGGGTCTGCGTCCGCATGCACCTCCGGGGGAATAGCTGTCGCTGTGGCGTTTTTTGCCGCTTGCGGTGTAATGACTGAGCATTGAATCAAGATTGCCGGCTGAAAGCATTACGCACAGACGAGGCTTTCCCAATTTTTCAAAATCGTCTGTGCTTCTCCAGTCCGGCTGTGAAACTATACCTACGCGAAAGCCGTGTGCTTCAAGGCATCTTGCTATTATCGCGTGTCCGAAAGATGGATGGTCAACATACGCATCTCCCGTGACTATCAGAATATCTATTTCGTTCCATCCTCGCACGTTCATATCGGCGCGTGTCGTTGGCAGAAAAAGTTCGCGCGGCGGTCTTGCTGTCACATTATTGCTTTTGTGCGAGTGCTTTGCGTATCTTTGTCTGTACGCTCTGTTGTCAGCGGTCATATATATCACCTTATTGCAAGTTTTTCTGCATACCGTGTAATTTTAGCATATTTGGTATATGATATGTCTATGAGAAAAGAATATATTGAAGTTGAAGGAATAAAAATTGAAATACGGCGGACAGAAAAAAGAGGACAGATCTCTCTCGGCTTTGACAAAAACGGTGTGCTTTACGTTGAAGCCGCGAGAGGAGAAAGTCTTGATAATGTACAGTGCTTTATATTAAAACATATTCGTTGGCTTAAAAAGAGACTTGAGTTTAATGAAAAACACAAGACCGCAAATCATGTATATGCAGAGGGTGAACGTTTTTATTTCAGGGGAATGACATATCCGCTGAAGCTTGATGTCTGTGACGAAAGGCCCTCTCTCTCATTTAACGGCGGTGTATTTATAGCAAGAGGACAAATTGCAAAAAACGGGAAGATTGATCGCGACCTTATGCATTGGCTCTTTACAAAATGGTATGCCCGCAGGTTGGAAGAGATATTGAAGAAAGAATTTCCCGCGTGGTGCAAAATGGTCGGTGCGGGGCCGCAAAAGGTGAGCGTAAAAGACGTAAAGTCACGTTGGGGAAGCTGTTCAAGCAAAGGAAATATGATGTTTAGTGCCGCGCTTGCGCTTGTTCCGCCGCATTTGTTTGAATATATAGTCGTTCATGAACTCTGCCACATATTTGAAATGAATCACTCCGAACGATTTTGGAAACTTGTCGGCAAATACTGTCCCGATTGGAAAGAGTGCCGCAAAGATCTGAACGACAATGCTTGTAAATACAGATGGTGACATTATGGAAGAAAAATTTGTCTATCCGGAAAATTTTATAAAATATCTCGGCACGAGCGGCGGACGCTTTTCAATGATCTCACAGCAGCGTTCAACCGGCGGAGTATGGTTTCGTTACGGAGGTTTGCAGGGGGTTATAGACCCGGGGCCGGGAAGCCTTGTGCGTATTTGTGAAGCTGAGCCAAGGCTCTCTGTGGAGAATATTGATGCAGTGATCCTGACGCACAAACATATTGATCACAGCAGTGACGCAAATGTTCTGATTGAGTGTATGACACATGGTGGATTTGAGTCGCACGGAGTTCTTGTTGCTCCGAACGATGCTATTAACGGTGACGAGGCGGTCGTTATAAAATTTTCGCAAAGACGTGTGCCGCGTATTATCATGCCTGAGGACGGCAAGATTTTTCAGATAGGTGATGTACGCATTGAGCCTGTCACACACGTTCATCACGGGGTTGAATGTTTTGGGTATATTTTCAGATGCAAAGGGCTGAACGAATGGGGAATGATCAGCGACAGTAAAATGCTCCCCGAGTTTTCGGTGCGTTACGCGAAGTGTGCTTTTATGTCTGTGAATGTTACGTTTGCAGATATGAGAAAGCACCTTGACCACATATCGGTGGGAGAGGCAAAAGAAATGTTTGCTAAATTACATCCCGACACGGCTGTACTGACACACCTCGGCGCAATGCTGACAGCCCCGGACGGAAAACAATATCTGCAAGACCTTAGTACAGACAAAAGCCGTGTTATCCCTGCGTCCGACGGCATGGTAGTTGACCTTGACACGAATGATGTATATGAAGTTGAGGAAAGCGCCATAAAAAACATTTCGTACCGCAAAATGATGGGATAATCAGCGCAAAGCAGCTATCGTGTTTATCTGCCAAAAACGAATTAATCAGTGTATCCTTAGCCTTCGTCTTCATACATTGCCGCAATCATCGCGCATGATGCGGCGACCGCTGTGCTTGCTCTCATTATGCGTCTGCCGAGTGACACGGGCTGAAAACCGTTCTGTAAAAGCACGGTGCTTTCAAAGGGCGACCAGTCACCTTCGGGGCCTATTGCTATTGCGGTATGTTTTGAGATCTTAACCATGCGCAGCGGTGCGGCGTGTGGGGAGAGAAGTGCCGCAAGACGCTGAGACGGCAGACTTTCAAAATTAAAATCGGCAACGGAGAGAGGTTTGTTTATGACGGGGGGAAGTGCGGCTCCGGCCTGTTTGGTAGCTTCGCAAAGTATCTTATTCCAGCGCATCATCTTTGCCGAAAGCCTCTCCCCGCAGTATCTTGGGACACTTCTTTCACAGTCAAGCAAATGTATCACGCTGACGCAAGTCTCTGCGCAAAAACGAAGAGCCTCGTCCATTTGGTCATTCTTAAGCACTGCAAGAAGCAGTTCTGTCTTAGGCGGAAATTCAATTTCCGTCTGCCTTGATATTTCGTGTGCAAATACGTCTTCGCCCCTGCACTCAAGTTTCAGCGTTACCGTTTCGCCGTTCAGCAGCCCCTCGGCTAATGAGCCTGTATAACAGCGGCGGACACGTACAAGATGATGTGCCTCCTGTGCCGATATATGCCAGAGAGTACCGTCAAACGTGCAATCCTCAAGCCTCAGCCTTGGCAGCGACACCCCACCAGTCTCCTTTCACCAGTTCTTCAATGGGTTTCATTCCCGCATTTGCCAACGCGCTTAAAAAAACATTTTTTTCTTTTTCAAGCATACCCGAGAATATCGCAACACCGGATCTGCCTATCACAGCAGGGACGTCACCTACCATTTCGGTAAGCGGATCAATTAAAATGTTCGCTGTAAGTATGTCTGCCTTATGCCCAAAATCTTTCAGCAGATCGCCGGTTGCAAGATCTATCTTATCCAAATCAAGGTCATTCAATTCAAAATTGTTACGAACCTCTCCGATGACGGCAGGGTCAATGTCGCGTGCGTAGGAATACGATGCACCCATTTTGACAGCGCATACGGTGAGTATGCCGGAGCCTGTGCCTATGTCGGCAGTCGTTGCACCGGGCGTCATATATTTTTCAAGCAGCTCAAGAACGATCTGTGTACTCTCATGGTAGCCGGTGCCGAAGGCACTTCCGGGATTTATATAAAGCGGAATACGATCCTCAGGTTCCGTTCCCTTGTGCCATGGGGCAAGGACAACGAGATTTTTGCCGACCGGCAGAGGAGGAAATGCGTCCCGGACGGCAACGTGCCATTGCTGATTTTCAATCTTTCCCCAATCCTCAATATCTACGTTCGGGAATTCCCTCATTGCCGCAAGAAGTTTTTCCTTCCAAAAAGAAATTTCCTCATTGCTCCTGTAATACATACGAAGCCGCGAAACTCCCTGCGGAAGCTCCTGCAACTCGGTCCCTATGCTGCACGAAATATCGGCAAGTGAGAATAAATTATCCTCTTGAACGGAATCTGCCTTTATCGTTATGTACCACCAATATTTATCATTGCACTGCATTGTAATACACTCCTTTAAGAAAATTTAATACACGGCAAAATCTCCGTCTGTCTCTCTCCTGTTACATTGTACTCCATCACTGACATTTATGGTGTATAATGACCGAAAATTTGTGTCGTTTATATGAATGGAGTTTTGAGATTGATATGAAAAAAATAGTTTTGATTTTAGCGTTACTGCTTTGCACACCATTTTACTGCGAGGCAAAGGATGTATGCGGTATTGATGATTCCATGAAAGTGCCGGAATATTGGATCTGCCGCGCACAGCACGCAAAGTCTCTTCTTATGACATCGGAAGAGATAAAAAGATTTAACGATAAAATATATGCCGATGCCTCGCTCTTCTGCTGCGATGTGCTTTCGCTGCCATTGGAAGCCAAGCGATCGGAGATACTGAAATTTATAAATGACAAGCCGTTTAAGGAAAGATCATACAACGGTACAAAAGAGGCCGATGCTGAATTTTGGAACAAACTCATTGCGAATAACAATACAGAAAATATAAATGAAAAAATTGCCTTAAGATTTGCCACAGCAGTATCAAACGATATACTGAAAATAATGCCGTACAATGACGGAATTTACGATGCCCCCGGAATCTCACCGTTTGACAACAATGTTCAGACATCTGTTAAGATCTGGGACAATATGGTAATACTTCATGAGTCCGCTGACGGAGAATATTATCTTGTCCGTCTCCCGTACGCTTTCGGCTGGATAAGGAAAAATGCTGTTGCACTTGCCGACAGAGATACATTAAAAAAATATGCCGCAATGGATTTTTATACAGTTACATCAAACCGTGCAGAGACAGACATCAGAACTGAAGAGCCGAACGCCGGACGCAGAGTTTTTTATATGGGTACGAGACTCCCAGCCGTAAAAGCCGATAGCGTTGACGGTGTCTCTACAATAAACAGCAGAGCTGTTCTCATACCGCTGCGCAAAGCGGACGGCACACTCTCTGTCACTGCAGACCGCATACCGTTCTCCGGAGGAACGCTTTGCCGCGGTTATCTGCCGTACACACAGGCAAACGTGATACGTCAGGCATTTGAAATGCTCGGTGAACGCTACGGTTGGGGAGGAACATTCGGCGCGCGTGACTGCAGCGGGCTTGTAAGAGACGTATATCTGACCTTTGGTATAAACCTTCCGCGTAACAGCAGGGCACAAGCATCAGTCAACGCAAAAATTTACGATGTTGAAAAATCTTCGCTGAAAGATAAAATGAACATACTGAAAAAAGCACCTGTCGGCACATTGCTCTACATTCCCGGGCACATAATGCTTTACCTCGGTACAGCATACGGCAAAGGCTACGTTATTCAAAGCGTTTCGCGCTGTATCTTGCCGCAGGACAAAGACAAAATCACAACGCTGCATTGCGTTACAGTAAGCGACCTTGACCTGAAACGCATAAACGGAAAGACATGCCTTGAGAGCGTGACAAAAATACTCACGATAGATTAAAGATATGGCGGTATTTTTCGGCGCAAATAGACACATAATCCACATAATTCGGTCATATAATCTCCACAGCCGACTGTTATTATACATGTCATCAGGGCGGCGGTGTCGCTTAAATCTAAGGAGGCAGATGTGATGTTTAAGAAGATTTTTATTGCAGCAGTTGTACTTGCACTTTCAGTCGGTTCTGCATTTGCATTTGGTGCGCATTGTCCGTGCGGCGGTATGAAAGGACCGCAGGATATGCCGCCGCATTTCAAAGCACGCAGTGCAGATCATCCGATGTTTAAGGAAATGAACGAGATACGCGAGGCGCGGCATCTCACGGCGTGTGAGCTTTTTAAGGAAAAGCCGGACAAAGCAAAGGCAAAAAAACTTTTTGCAAAGGAACGGTCACTTGTAACGGAGATGTTGGAAAAGAAGTTCAACGAGCGTCTCGCAGATACAAACGACACTGATGCTAAGATTTTTTGGCAGCATGAGCTGAGAAGGGCTTTGCGCCGTCCCACTCAAAATTCACAGTGGCTTGACCTCTGCTGTGAGTTGGCAAAGAGCGAGCCGGACAAAGCAAAACTTTCCTCCGCACATGACGGAGCGTTCAAAGAATACAGTGACAGAATGAATGAGCGTTTTGAATATATGCTGAAAAATCCACCAAAACCTTTTGATCGCAGACATCCGCAGATGATGAGACCTCATAGAGGTATGTGGCAGCATCAGATGCCGCAGAAACAGGACAGTTCGGAACAAGCAAAGTAATACAGTACACTCTTCACACACGGCGGCCTGATGCGTATAATTTTTGCATCAGGCTCTGTGCCGCAGCGGTGCAAAAATAAGGAACCACTGATTATATGCACCGTCTGCGTCACAGGCAGTCCGCGCCTGTG
>JAUNMU010000062.1 GCA_030531745.1 Synergistes sp.
TTTTTATGGCATTATCTTATTGGAGCATCTGCAATTTGACATCAAGAGGTGAATTTCTTATCATGGAAAAAATGACCAAAGAAGAGATCATTGCTTTTGTAAAGTCGCAAGGAGCCGATATTTGCGGCATTGCTGATTTGAGTGACACTAACGATTATATGAAAAAGCTTTACGGCGAATACTTTTCTTCGTTTCCCCGTGCGGTGTCGTTTGCGATTTTTTATCCCAAAGAAGTTTTACAAAGACACATTGATACTCCCACGAGAGATTATCTGAATACGGTGAACGCCATCAACAGTGAGATCAATCGTATCGTGCTTAAGGCTGCAAATGTACTTGAGCGTGCCGGATTTAGGGCATTTCCGATCCCCGCCTCCGATAACCGTCCGTCCGTAAGCACAAAGGGACTGCACCAAAAACTTGCAGCGGCAGAAGATGTTTCGGCACTGCCAAAAATAAAGCAGGAAATAATAGGAGACTTCAGTCACAAATTGGCGGCAGCGAAAGCAGGTCTCGGCTGGGTCGGAAAGAGCTGCTGCATTGTAAATCCTCAGGTCGGACCTCGTTTGAGATTCGGTACAATTCTCACAGATGCGCCATTTGAACCCGACAGTGAAATTCCCTCTAAGTGCGGCGGCTGCACGAAGTGCAGAGATATATGCCCGTCCGGTGCCATACAAGGACAGGCATTTAACCGCGATGATGAACTTTTGAAACGCTTTGACGCACAAAAGTGTTCTAATTACCTGACCAATCTTGCCGGCGTCTTTGCCCCGAATAGCTGCGGCCTTTGTGTTGCGGTCTGTCCGTGGGGAAAATGAGACTTTAAGAGGTGAATTATCATGGAAATGACCAAAGAAGAGATCATTGCCTTTGTGAAATCGCAGGGAGCAGACCTTTGCGGTATTGCAGATCTGAGCGATAAAAAGGATTATATAAAAAAGCTTTACGGAGAATATTTTTCTTCATTCCCGCGGGCGGTGTCGTTTGCGATCTTTTATCCCAAAGATGTTCTGCAAAGACAGCTTGAGGGACCTACAAGAGACTACTTCAATACAGCGGATACTATGAACAAGGAAATCAATGCTATATCGCTTAAAACCGCGAAATTGCTTGAAAGAGCCGGCTTCAGAGCCTATCCCGTTACGGCATCGGATGGGCGTCCCTCCGCAGATACGAAGGGACTGCACCAAAAAGTTGCCGAAGCGGATGACCCTCTTGCATTGCCGAAAATAGACAAAGAATATATGGGCGATTTCAGCCACAGATTGGCGGCGGCAAAAGCCGGGCTTGGTTGGGTCGGAAAGAGTTGCAGCATCATAAATCCGGAAGTTGGCCCCTGCCTCAGACTCGGCACTATACTTACAGACGCTCCCTTTGCGCCCGACAGTGAAATTTCGGAGAGATGCGGCAGCTGCACAAAGTGCAAAGATATATGCCCCGTTAAGGCTTTGCACGGACGCACATTTAACTGCGATGAAGATGCCTGCGAACGCTATGACGCAGAAAAATGCACTGAATTTGTGCAGAATATGTTAAACATCTTTGGTTCAAGGAACTGCGCGCTCTGCCTTGCGGTCTGTCCGTGGGGAAAATAGGTAACCGGCTGTTCCCTAAAACTTGAAATACATATAATACGAGGAGAAACATAATGGAATCTGAAAAATGGGTCATTAAAAACGGCACCATAGTAAACCCCGAATATGGTGAGATCAAAGCTGACATCAAAGTTGAGAACGGTGTTGTTTCCGCAATCGGAAAACGTCTTTGTGAAGATGGCTGTAAAGTATATGACGCAGCGGGAAAGTATATTTTCCCGGGATTCATAGATACTCACGTTCATCTTGGGAATTTCAATTCATTTGAAGATGACTGCCGCACCGAAACCGTATCGGCAGCGGCCGGCGGAGTTACTACCCTCTGCCAGATGGCAAAGGCTTCAAAACTCGCGAAATACAGACCGCCTCAGACAAGCTACCATGAGGTTCTCGGTGAGATAACGGATATAATTGACAAAAATTCCTCCGTTGACATTGCCATGCACCTTAACTTGAGCTGCTACGAACAGATAGACGAGATCCCGTCTTATGCGGCGGCCGGTTACACGTCATATAAATTCTTTATGAGCTATGTGGGCATGGAAGGTGCTATCAAAATGGGAGCCATCGGAGTCAGAGACAACATAATATATGCTGCCTTGGACAAAGTCTCCAAAGTACCCGGTACGCTTGCGATCGTACACTGCGAAAATGACGACATCATTGAATATTTCCAGAGAGCCTTAACGCAGGAAGAAAAAGAAAAAATCTCTTTCTCGGATTTCGCAAACAGCCGCCCCTCAATAGCCGAAGCAGAAAATATACACAGACTGCTCTACTATGCAGCTGATACGGGAGCGACAGTTTACGTGCCGCATATATCTTCCGTAAAGGCGTTAGACGTTGTAAAAGAAGCGCGCAGAAACAAAGGCGTAAAAGTATTTGCCGAGACCTGCACGCAGTACCTTACGCTGACTCATGAGGACGCAAACAAAATGTTCGGCGCAGTTGCAAAAGTTACACCGACAATGCGCGATGAAAGTACGAAAGACTATCTGTGGGAATGTGTTAAAGACGGCACGATAGATACGATCGGAACAGACCACTGCTCCATGGAACTTAGCAGAAAGGAAAGCGTATGGTCAAGCCCCGGCGGTTTCCCCGGACTTGAGACCATGGCGCCTTTGGTCATTACCGAAGCAAAAAAAAGAGGTATCTCATTACAGAAAATATCTCAGGTCCTCTCTTACAATGCCGCAAAGATTCTCGGAATGTTGCCGCAAAAAGGCACACTCAGAATCGGAGCCGACGCTGATATGGCAATTTTAGACCTAAACAGGGAAGATACCATAAGGGGCGAAAATCTTCATTCGTCAAGTACATTCACCCCGTACGAAGGCCTTAAAACAAAAGCCCACGTTGAAGCGACCTTCCTGCGCGGAAATATGATATACAAAGAGGGCTGTATGATCAAAGCAAATACCGGTAAAACGGTATTGAGAAAACCCAAATAAAGGCATCCTTGACCCCAAAAATCATCACTTGACATATTTGACGAAGGTTGTATAATTTCTCTTGTTGCTGATGGGGGTATAGCTCAGTTGGGAGAGCGCTTGAATGGCATTCAAGAGGTCAGCGGTTCGAACCCGCTTATCTCCACCATTTTAATGATTTGGCTTAAAAGCTCGCAGATGTATTCTGCGAGCTTTTTGTATCATGGATCTCTGCGGATCTTGTGTATGATTGAATGTCAAAAGGCACGTTCAAGCAAATTATGCGTTAATATATTCACAGATACCGGCAGAGGAGGAGAGCTCAATGTATGAAAACGAAAAGATAAGGACACACTGACTAAGGAACCACTGATTAATTCGTTTTTGGCAGATAAACACGGTAGCGGCTTTGCGCTGATTATAATCAGTGTGTCCCTTGATAGGATCTTTTTTACGAATATTCTCATTTGTATCTTTTGCGATATTGACGCAACAGAGATATTCTGCAATACTGGGTCATGATGTGTCGGAGGTGGGTGTATTGAGGCTGTACGGTGGCTTACATATAAAAATATCGTTGGCAATGTTGTTTGCCGTGTTGTTTGCGGCTGTTTTTGAAAACAGTGCCGTTGCATCTGTCTATAAGTTCCGCACGCCGGTTTCCGTGTGCGTTGATGTTCCCACAAGGATAACAAAGACCGATGGACCACAGCTCTTCTTCTCCGACAGCCCTGAGTTTGTGAGTGGGTGCGGTATATTGTACCGCGACATTGTATCGGGAGATGTGAGAATTTTCTATGATCACGTCAATGTATCGTCTGAGGACAGCAGAATAGGTATCGTTATCAGAAATTTGAGCGATAAACCCGTCTCTGTTACAAAAAAGCAGTCGGGCATCGCCTCCGAAAAAGATTGGAATGCTATGTTCAGAGCATCAAAGAATTATCAGGCTGCTTATTTTGCTTCAAAGCGGAATATGAAATTTACCCTGCCTCCCGGCATATCATACGAGGTCATATCAGGCGGAGGCAATGGGGTTGCAATGCCGCCGCAGATGCTCGCGACCGGAATGGCGGATTTTAGTTTCGGTGCGCCGGTTGAAGTAGTATGCCTTATGGCACGCGCCGATGAAGATATTGCAAACGTGTGCGATACATACAAAGTGCTTTCGCCGGATAATAGAGAACACGTTATGCGAGGAACCTTTCCATATTCTGATATACGCATTGAAGCAAGAAGTACGCTTGCCCCGGCACTCGGAAAGGTTTTCGCAATTAAACTCGGTGACGCGGAAACCGGCGGCTATGTCAAGGGCATTGATGCGACGACCGGAGAAGCCGTTACCGATTACGGCAATTATGGTGCGATTTATACGGTCAATTTCAGGGTCAATGCCGGCGGAGAAGATAAGAGTGCGCTGATAATGCTTAATCCCTTGGGTGGTGCCGTGGGCGGCGCCGGAAAAATATCCTGCAACGGAAAAACGGATATTGTTTATATACCGAAAAAAGGACAGGCGTTAGGCGAGGATACCGGGGATGAAAAGTGTCTGCTTGCAAAGGTCAGGGGCAGCGCTGATGTGACTTTTACATTTGCACCGTCAAGCGGTTCATTTCTTCCCGTGAACTTGATGATTTACAGCGAAGATGAATTTTTGAAGGAGACCGGAGAGAAAAACATTCAATAAAAACATACCGCAGTCTCCGTGAAAACGAAAGTCTGCGGTATGTTTTTATACGTTTGTCGGTTGTTTCCTCAGTTTAGAATATGAAGCCCCAACTGCTGCGAAAGATATTCCAAAATTGAGCAGCCTGCGATGCAGTTGCCGTTTTCGTCCAATGCCGGACCATAGACACCTATGCCCATTTCGCGGTTGACTGCCGCAACAAGTCCGCCGCCAACGCCTGACTTTGTAGGAATACCCACATTGACGGCAAACCGTCCGGAGCCGTCATACATTCCGCAGGTAAGCATAATTGACATAACGATGCGTGCTGTCTCCGGGCTCATGAGGCGCTCTCCGGTAAGCGGGTTTACGCCGTGGTTGGCAAGCACTAATGCAAGGTTTGCCAACCCCTCTGCGGTAACATTCAGCGAACACATCTTGGTATATAACTCAATACTGGTATCAATATTTGTTGTGATGATGCCCTTGCTGCGAAGCAGATGCGCGATCGCGCGGTTGCGGTCGCATGAGGTAAGCTCTGAATAATAGACCTCACGGTTTAGCGCAATGCCCGGGTCATTGCATAATTTCTGTGAGTAGTCAAGCAGTTCTTCAAAAGAAACATAGTCCACAATAGTGCTTTCTACCGTAATAGCACCGGAGTTGATCATTGGATTGTACGGTTTGTTGGAACGGACATCTAATTCTACTATGGAATTGAAAGTCTCACCTGACGGCTCCATGCCAACAACGGAAAAGACCTCTTCCGTTCCGCGCACCTCAAGTGCCTTGCACAGAGAGATGACTTTGGAAATTGACTGTATGGTAAAACGGAGATTGGTATCTCCGACCTTATAGACTGTACCGTCGGACAGAGAAAGGCACAGACCCAGCGCGTCCGCACGTGCTTTGCCGAGTTCGGGAATATAGGTTGCAACTTTGCCTTTGGGGATTTCTGCACGGCCGATCTCCAATGCTTTTTGCAAAATTTCTCGGATATTGTCTTTCATCATGCTTCGTTCTCCTTTGTGCAGTTGTCAAAAAGTTATTGATAATCCAATAAATTCTTGAATATTTATCATTTTCGCGCGCAAGCGAAGCGGAGGCGCAAAAGCCGACGTCTTTAAGGGTGCGAGATGGTGCAGTGGGGTGAACCGGAAGCCGTCGTTAGGCATTGTGGACACAACGTATCACGTTATACTTTCTCACATCGCTGATTTATCGTACTAAAGATACAGGACACTGCGCTGACGCTGCGCGTCCCGCAGAAAGACGGATAAATATTCACGATTTTATTGGGGGAGCAATAAAAGGGTTTCGGTACGCCTCGCGCACCGAAACCCTGCGTATTACCGTAAATTATTTCCAGAAATCCGTTGCTACCGTTACGCCGTTTTCCTTTGCGTTATAGGTGGGGTTCTTGCCGGCCCGTTTCTGTGCGGTATAGTTATCAAGTGCTTTGTAAGCTACACCGCCGAGAATGACGCAGACGGGAATGTTGATGCCGGCCAAGATGCACTGGCAAATGTCTGCTATGTCCCATGCAAGACCGAACTGTATGATGGCACCGACGAAGATCAGCACTGCGCCGATGGTGCGGATAACATTCATGCACTGCTTGCTCGGGGTTCTCTTGAGAATGTATGCAATGCAGTTCTCAATGTAGTAGAAGTTGCCGAGAAGCGTGGTGAATGCAAAGAGCATCATCGCAATGGCGATGAAGACGGGGCCTATGCTCCCGAATGTTGTGCTGAGAGCCTGCTGTACGAACGGAGCGCCTGCGTTTTCGGCAGTCGGTGTAACGCCTGAGCAGAGGCACATAAACGCTGTTGATGTGCAGAGCAGCAGAGTGTCAATAAAGACGGAGAGCATCTGCACGAGTCCCTGTTTTGCGGGGTGCGATACATCGGCTGCTGCGGCTGCGTTCGGTGCGGAACCGATACCGGCTTCATTTGAGTAGAGGCCGCGTTTGAATCCGAGCATCAGGCAGGAACCCATAAAGCCGCCGAAAATCGCTTCAAAGTTAAAGGCATCTGAGAATATCATTGCAAACATCGTACCGATATTGCCGATATTGAGAATGAGTGACACGAGTGCCAAAAGCACATAGAAAACACCCATTACGGGGACGCATATTCCGGTGATTTTGACGATACGTTTACCGCCGCCGAGCAGACAGTAAAGGCTGAACAGTGCGACCAATGCGCCGATGATGTACGGTGTGGTCTCGTTATAGAAAGCGAAACCGGAGAAGCAGGACTGGAGGTTGTAGGAAGCAAGCATATTGTAGCCGACGCCGTATGTAAAGATAAGGGCGCAGGCAAATATAATGGCAAGCGGACGTGAGTGCAGAGCAGCCTCAATGTAATATGCAGGACCGCCGTAGCTGCCGCCTTCGGGATCTCTCTTTTTGTAGATCTGTGCCAGGGTTGACTCAACAAATGCCGTTGCGCCGCCGAGTATAGCCGTTACCCACATCCAAAAGACCGCTCCGGGGCCGCCGACGCAGATAGCGGTGGAAACACCGATGATGTTTCCCGTACCCACACGTGATGCCGTTGAGATCATCAAAGCACCGAAAGAAGAAATGGAACCCTCTTTTTGCGGTTTCTCGCTTACGACTCTGATGCTCTCATTGAACATACGCAGCTGAAGGAACTTCGTGCGGAACGTGAAATACAGACCGCCGAGGAACAGAACCAGTGCCAAAGGCCAACCGGTCAAATAAAGCAGGAAATCATACATTTTGCACACTCTTCTTTCTTCAAGACCGCAACAATATGTTTTCGCAGCCTTGAGTATAATGTTTGCCGAATGACTCAGAATATCAGTAACATCAAAAATAATGCCTCATATCATTCGGTGTGAAAGAGCATAAAGAGACGGTAAAAACTACGACAAACCTACGCTGAAACTATCACTCACCGCACGCTTTCGCGTACGCACTGTGTCCTGCGACAGACTGTAAATTTCACGATCTCCACGGATAATTGCCTTTCAAAAATTTCAGTGCGAGTGTTGACTCACCTCCCCTATCCGAAAGCACCGTCCGCGTTGATTTCCGGTTGTCTGTCAGCCGTTTGGGCTGTATTTTTGCTTGAAACCGCTTACATTATGCTGCAAAGAACACCGGATAAAATGCTGATTTTTCTGACAATCATACAATCATCCGACATCTATTACTATACCAGTAAATGTTCACTTGTCAATCTACGCGCTCTGCTGCTGAAATCCGTTTGATTTTAGCGATATACAATTTTTTGTCCACGACCTACCTTAATGATTTGACATCTATGGTGTTAATGGTAAACTATCGTGGTTTAATGCCGCGAGGAAAATCATCGGACGCGGCGGTTATGTATGAGGTAAACATTGGAGGCTCACTTAAATGCAGCTTGAACGTTATGACGGAAATATTGAAAACGCGGATTTTCTGAATCTTCTTATGATAGACATTGCAGGAAATATTCGCAGTGTTGCGCTTCCGCATGGTTATGTCACTGAGAAAATCCTGAAGGATGGCATAGGATTTGATGCGTCAAATTACGGATACGCAAAGGTCAACAATTCTGATATGGTGGCAATTCCCGATATGTCAACGGCCTTTTACGAGGTGCGCGGCGATTATAAGATGCTCCATGTGCTGTGCGATGTAGTCTCCACAGAACGCGAAACATTTGACCAGTACCCGCGCAATGTGATCAAAAACGCAAGGCAATTCCTGAGCAGCAAGGGCATTGCAGACACGGCGAAGGTCTTGGTTGAGCTTGAATACTACGTCTTTGAGGAAGCTGAATATAAATCGGGTTACGATCAGGCGTTTTATCGCGTAAAATCCTCCGAAGGTCTCGGAGATGTATATGATTCACAGCCGCGTATCGGAATAGGTGCGGCATATCACCGTATGCCTCCGGAAGACAGCTACATGGATTTCCGCAATGAGACAGTGGCTCTTATGGAAATTCTTGACATACCCGTTAAATATCATCATCATGAGGTCGCGCTCTCACAGCTTGAGATTGAGCTTGACTTTATGGATATGGTGACTGCGGCCGACAAAGTATCACTTGCTAAGTGGATCATACGGCAAGTGGCGTCGGAATGGGGGCTTTCAGTGACATTTATGCCAAAGCCTCTTTACAAAATGCCCGGCAGCGGTATGCACGTTCATCAGTTCCTTGTGAAGAACGATAAATCTATCTTCCCGGGAAACGAACTTTTCAACCTCACGAAAGAGGGGCTTTCATACATCGCGGGGCTTCTTTCCCACAGTCTCACGGGCAGCCTTCTTGCATTTGCGTGTCCGAGTACAAACAGCTACCGCCGTCTTGTAAAAGGTTATGAGGCACCTGTATCCGCAACGTTTGCAAAGGGCTCAAGAGCCGCAGCTGTGCGTATCCCGGGCTACGTCAAGAAAGATGAAACGCGCATGGAATACCGTACAGGCGATGCTTCAAGCAACATCTATCTCTTCCTCTCCGCAATGGTTCTTGCCGGCGCAGACGGAATACTTAAAGGGCTTGATCCCGTTGCACTCGGCTATCAGAGCATGGACGCGAAAGACGAATTGACCTTCCCTCTTGATTTGAACGCTGTTCTTGACGGAGTAGATAAAGATAGGGAATATCTTGCCCCTGCATTTCCCAACAAACTGATTGAGCTTTGGACAAAAGCAAAACGCAAAGAAGCTGAGTACGTTTACAATGCACCGACAGTGCAGGAGTACGAGCTTTACTTCTAAGGACATCGCCTAATTTTTATTGCATAAAACAAACACAAAAACCACTTGTGGCTGATGGTATATATAAACAGC
>JAUNMU010000142.1 GCA_030531745.1 Synergistes sp.
GCTGACGCTTCGCGTCCCGCAGGAAGACTAATGAGTATTCACGATTTTGTTGGTAGGGAACAATAACTGCTCTGCTTTCGTATTTGCGAAGAGTGCCTTTGTTGCGGTAATGTTAAAAACAAAGACGGCTTGAGATAAAATTTCTCAAGCCGTCTTACTGCTCATTGTGCGTAAATCAACATCAAAACACTATGTTGTTACGCTTCGTTGCGAGACCTAAAATTTTGCGCGTTTCTGGGACGGTGTTGCCTCGTCAAGCCCGTTGAATGGGTATTTATCGCGAGGCATATGAAGTGCGCGAATTTGCATTTTCCACTCAATACCTCTCATAACACCGCCTTTCCAGTAGTGCGAGAGGTATCTGCTGCCGAAACTGGGCCCATGGTTATTGTCCCATGCGTAGTCAGTAATAGAAGTGTACTGATCTACACGCTCTAAGTGGAAATATACACTCCTATAGTCCTCGGACAGAGTGTAAGGTTCCCCCGGGTAGTACACATACCAGTAGCTTAAAAACTTCCATTTGTCTTTATAATGACTATTCCATACATAGCCTCCGGTGTTATCCTGCAGTTCCTTATGAACATACGGGCTTTCGGGGTAATTCTTGAAACCGTAGTCACCGAAACCGTTTTTGTACCACCAGTTCTTGCGTATATCCATCAGTTTGCAGTAGAAGTGATAACGGTCAACTATCGTCTGCAAATAGGCAAGCACCGATTTGCCTTCTTCAATATTTTTGTCAATGTCCCTTATCATTTCCGCTTCATCGTTAATGCCGATGATCTTGCCCTGGAAACTATCGCATCTTCCGAAATACATATCCTTGTTTCCTGTGAAAATACTTGTGTTAAACGAGTCAATTACGTTGCGGCGCACCTGAATGGACCAAAGAAGATTGTAGAGTTCCGTCTCTTTCTCAAAATATCTCTTTGATGCCGGTGCGGGATATGTGTCGGGGAATTTGTCCGTAAGGAATGATATATGCTTAAAGTGACAGTTTATTACCGCCATATTTGAAAGATTGACGCCTGATATGTACTTATTGACATTATCAATGGCATTGCCGATTAGGTTACCGTCTTTACCATGTGGCAACGGTATGTCATCGCCTCCCACAAGGTTGCATTTGTAGCTAATTGTTGTGTGGCTCAGTGCATCTTCAAGTTTCTTCTTGAAATCATTGTCTAATTTAACGGGGCCGATAGAAGCGTTGAGAGTATTGCGCACCGTGTTGATCTCTTCCTTGCTCTTCGCCTTTATCGTGACCGTTACAACGCACTGTGCCCCTTTCTGGTACCCCGCAAGATAATAATCGCCGAATTTTTTGCGGAAAGCAACTTTCCCTGCGCTTCCGTCGCTGTTCAGAGCCTGCTTTGCCTCATCAGTCAGCTTTACATTCGTTCCGTCAAGATACTGATTTGAGAGCCTTTCGTATTTGATTATGAGTGTGGTGGTATGTTCGCTGAACGAGGAATTGTTTGCCCAATCATGTTTGTCGCAAATCTTCAGAGGCGTTTTTCCGATAGAGCCGGAAGCCCCTACGGAAGCCGCGACCGAGACCTCTTTTTTCAGGTTTGCGTCCGAGTCAACGAATTCCATAATCGTTCGTGCTTTGAATCCACCGGTGTACTTTGAGAGATAGGGGTCGTCCATTGCAGCGACATTCCTGCCTGTTGACGAGCTCGGTCCGAGAATAGCGTTCATACCCACTCCGAGATTTGTGTCGCCAAAACCGTAGCGGAATGGGACATCGTAGACTATCTATGAAATGTCAATAGGCAAAATAGCGAAAAAACATCAAAAATAGGA
>JAUNMU010000063.1 GCA_030531745.1 Synergistes sp.
GGTACAATACAGGTGTTGATTTATTGACGATTTTCCTTTTACCGTTATAATTTCAGATGGATAAGAGTGAACAATATCCCCGAGCTTGACGTCCTACGAAATTTTTCACGGAAGGCAAGCCAATGGGTGTCTTCCGGAAACAGAGACGCCTCCCGTTTGGAAAGGGGAAACCGGTGCAATGTGATTGTGCCTCTTTCTGCATTTTTCCGCGGTCTTTTACAACAGAAGGGAAGAGAACACAATGCGCAGTCTTAAGGTTTTGATAGCGGAGTCGGATCGTTTGCTTCAAAAGCTTTATTCCGACATCGTAATAAACGACAGCTCTCTTACGCTGACAAAATGTGTATCAACAGGATCGCAGATGTTTGACGCAATGCGTTGCGTATGTGTTGATCTTGTTCTCCTTGACCTGTTTATGGACGATTTCAATGCCGTTAGAGATCTTGACGAACTGCGCAAGCTGTTTCCGCATACGGATTTCATTGTCCTTTCCTCAGGGGAAAGGCCGGAGATAGTCCGAAAGGCGTTATGTGCCGGTGTATTTGATTTTTTGGTAAAGCCCTTCTCTTTTGACCGTCTCAGAGCAACATTGAGAAATTATCAGATCTATTACCACTCCCTCACTGACAGGACAAAACCATGGCAGCAGGACGACCTTGATGCCCTGCTTGCTATGAAAGGACGCGATTCGTTATTGTCGGACGATTATTCTGTCCCCAAAGGAATCCAACTGAAATGTCTGAATGAGGTTGAGGGTTTTCTCAAAAGCCGACGGGATTCGTTTTCAGCACAGGAAGTCGGCAACGAGTTGGGAATCTCGCGTTCAACCGCAAGACGCTATCTTGAATTTCTGACGACAAGCGAGCGCGTTGTCGTGGAATACGCTTACAGAAAGATAGGACGACCGGAAAAGCGTTACAGAATACCAACGATTTAGGGGATCACCGGTTATATGCACCGTCTGATAAAACTGTCGGCTTTGCTCATGTAAAATCAAAAATTTCCGTGAGCGAGGCCGATTTGTTCATCATAAGCAGATAACCTATTTGCCGATTTTGAAGATCGTGTGAATCGCTTAGTTTGTCCATCATACGGTGCATATGATTATTGTTTTCATCTGCCATTTTAACTTGCTGAAATCGCTTGACGTTTTAACAGATATAAACTATCATAGCATTGTATTTACCGTTAAATATTTTTGTTCGGAGGTAACTCATTATGTCAAGCAAATGGAAAGATGAATTTACAGATCAGCTGTGCGACGCTATAATCGCTATTGACAACAGAGATGACGCATACCGTTTTCTTGAGGATCTTGCAACATTCGCGGAGATCAAAGCATTTGCACAGAGACTTCAAGTCGCCAGTCTTCTGCTGAAGGGACAGTCGTATCCGAAGATAGTCCAGACCACAGGCGCAAGCACCGCCACGATCAGCCGTGTTAAGAAGTGTGTTGAATACGGTCCCGACGGGTATCGTGACGTGCTTGAAAAGATTGCAAAGAATAACTAATTCAGCAATATGCCAAACTTTAAGATATTTGTTCCGTTTGCCCCAGCTGCCTTGGCCGGGGCTTTTGATACAGTAAGAGGCAGTAAGGTTTACTTTACGTCACTGAGTGACGAGGATGCTTTGGTGTTTGAAAGGTCTTTGCCGGATTGTGCCGGATATTCCGTGGTGCGTTCCTCGGCTCTGTGCAATGTCGCACCCTCTGTGATAGAGTGCGCCGAAAAATTAGGCGGCATTGACAAGATATTTTTTGCACCAGCGCTTACCACAAGGGGCAGTCTGTTTCTTGATCTTGATGAGGAAAGTTTTGTGTCGCACACGGAGGCTTTTACGGCTCTTTTTATGGTCTGCAAGTGTGCGCTGCCGTATATGATGGGAGGGCGCGAACCCGAAGTTCTGATAGAGCTTCCCCACGAAACGGAGAATATAATATCAGGCGTTTATTGTGCCGCAGTTGAAAAGCTTGCGAAGGATATGAATAACGAACTCGCCGAGTGGGGCGTGAATGTGAAAATCATCAGATAGCCGCGCCGCGCAGTGCCGTTGCGTATGCGGCGAGGTCGTCTATATGGCGCGGAGGTGTCCGCAGCGACGTTGGGAAAAATTTGAGTATGCCGGTCGGTTTATGAAGCCGCCAGTAGATTTTTCTCGCCTCAAGTGTCGTTCCGTATTCGTCAACTACTGTGTGCGGAAGGTAAAATTTCTTAACGAATTCTTTGGAGGATGTGCCGCTGCCTATGAAAATTTTCTGCACGGTGCGTCCTCTTATGCTGTCAAGCGTTCCTTCACATATCCATTTCTCAAAATAGTTCCATTGCGATTTTTCAAATACCGCAGTCAGGGTGTCCGACTCGGACGCAGGTACTATTGCCGAAAGAAGAAGTTCCGTGCCTTCGCCGTCCACAAAGGCGACTCCGATTTTCCAACGCCCCGGATCAATTCCCACGATCACGAAAACAGACCTCTTTCAACAGACTCCCAGCGCGGATACATCCACATCCACTGATCGGGATATTTTCTTATCGCATCGGAAAAATAGTCGTTTAATTTTGTCAGGGACGCGGCTATATCTTTTCCGAAAGGCATTCCCCCCGCCTCTTCAAACTGCGGTGTGAGTTCAATCTTAAAACTTATGCCGTCGGGCTGTCTTACGCATATACCTGCAAGCACGGCGCAGCCAAGACGTGCGGCAAGTTTGGCGGGCCCCTGCGGTGTGCTTGCCATTCGTCCTAAAAACGGAACAGCGACACCATGCTGCTTTGCGTCCTGATCTATCGGCACTGCAAGCAAGTCTCCGGCTTTAAGCGATGCTATCACGGCGCGCAGATCATCTGCTTTGCCGAGCGGAGTTGATCCTCCGGCGCTGCGAAGTTCTTTTATGAGTTCCGTGATGCGGCTGTCGCGCTGATCCGTGCCAAGGGATCGCACCTTATATCCTTTGTGTGCAAGATATGCCGCCGCATACTCCCAGTTTCCTATGTGAGCAGTGGCAAGTATAACGCCGCGTCCGTGCGCAAGTGCTTTGTCAAGATGATCCGCTCCA
The DNA here is from genome assembly GCA_030531745.1 of Synergistes sp. Taxonomy (GTDB): domain Bacteria; phylum Synergistota; class Synergistia; order Synergistales; family Synergistaceae; genus JAUNMU01. Next base: position 3,053 of record JAUNMU010000063.1, read on the forward strand.
TACAAAGTAACAAGAGAATCCAGTTTATCCGCCATCATCGGAAGGCGCGCAAACTCCGCGGCATCGCGTCCGAAGTGCTTATATGAGCGGCGTACGATTTGGTACGCTTCGTTTCTCTCAATATGAAGAACATCTGCGCAGCGCTGAACAGCCTCGCCGAATTTCTTTTTAGTAAACAAAGGCACTAAACCGCCAAGGACACTGCCCAGCGAAACCGCCTTTTCGTGCGGCAAAGCACGCGCTATATTCATAAATATATTCAACGCTCGCCATATTACAGGCTGACTCTGCGGCATAACGATACCTCTCTTATCTTTAGTTCCCTTAGAATCCTTTGCCGCTGAACATTCGTTTCAGCACCTCATGGCGCATTGCGCTTGTACTTACTGTCAGTTCGGATGCTTCTGCGGCCTGCAGTGCGGCAAGGACGATGCATGCTCCTCCTAAAATTATTCCGGCACGTTTGGGAGGAAGTCCGCGTATGCGGCGGCGTTCCTCCTCTGTGCATTTTGCGTAAAGTGCTATCTGCTTCATGACTTCTTTTTCTGTTACAACGCTGCCATGTAGCTTTAACGGGGCGTATTCGTCGCTGCCTGACGATACCATAGCGATCGCCGTAACATTTCCTCCTGTGCCGATGATTCTGTCTGTATGCACAACACGCCCCTCATTGACAAACCTATCCTTGAGCGCCGCTATGACGGAGCATACTGTATGTGAATCCACCGGAGGCTTTCTGAAATATTCATCTGTGAGTGTCACTGCGCCTGTCGGTACGCTTACGGCACAGCGACTTATGCCGCCGTCAGTCTGTATAAACTCCGTGCTGCCGCCGCCCGTATCAAATATCATAGTTCTGCCGTTACAAGCATCTTTTACACTGCCAAGAACGGCGGCTGCGGAGAGTGCCGCTTCTTCCTCTCCCGCTGCGATACGTATCTGAGGTACACCGAGATTTCGTGCTGTTTTGAGAAACTCTTCCGTGTTTTTTGCGCTGCGCAGTGCCATCGTAGCGCAACAGAACACGTTATCCGCACCCTGCGATTTTGCAAACTCAGCGAATTTTGCCGCAGCCGCAGCGGTACGCTCCATTGAAGCACGCGCCATTACTCCGTTCTTCATTCCCTCTCCGAGCGCAGTCACAACATTCACGTCAAAGAGAATTTTCACATCTTCGTTTCCGTTCGTATTTTGTATATTTTCTCCCATAATCAGCTTTACAGAGTTTGTACCTATCTCTACGACAGCATTTCTCATCATTCTACCGCCTTAATTTATTTGAAATTTACGATAAGGGCATTTGTAAGCAGACCCTTTTATGCTAATATTATCGCAAAAATGGGAGGAATTGCAATGGGAAAACCGCTTCTTCATATAATCAGTCATACAGATTTGGACGGAGTAGCAGCCGCGGCGCTTGCGTGGCACGCAAACCGATGCGGCAGGCTCGTTCGCGTATCGCTTACGGGATACGGAGAGGTAGATTCTCTCATTCTTAATACACTTGCCGCCGGAAATGAGCCTATTGTCCTTGACCTATTTTGTCAAAAAGAGGAAACGATTGACGAAATTGACAGGCTTTGGCCTGAGACAGCAAAGCCTTTTCTCTTTGACCATCACAAGAGCAATTCAGAGAGATACGGTACACGCAAATGGGCTGTGATTGATACAAATTACTGCGGTGCAATGGTTTACCGGAACTGGCTTGCCGATAATACCGATGACGAGGCGGTAAAAAAAATCATAACGAGACTGGATCCGCTTGTAAAAATAGCAAACGACCGCGATCTGTGGCTTGGACAAATACCGGAAAGCCGTCTCTGGCAGGCGATGGTTACTATGTGCGGACATTGGGGCACATTTGCACGTCTTGCGGCAAACCCGAGCGCGATACTTACTGCCGAAGAGACAGAGGGCGCAAAGGAATTTACAGAGCGTCAGGAGGCGCGCTTTGAACGTGCGAAGGAGCATATCTGGCGCAGCGGCAGAGAGCTTTCATTCCTCTGCGACGGCATACTTGAATACGGTGACGTATCCGATTTCTGCGGAATGATACTTGACAGAGAGGACAATCCTCCGCAACTTGCCGCAGTCGCAGCAAAAAGAGCAGGCGGCGACTGGGCCGTGTCAATGCGCAGCAGGGACGGTCTTGCGGGACGTGTCATTTCATTGCTGAAAGACGGCAGAAAAATTCGCGGCGGCGGTCACGGAGATGCGTCCGCACTCTACTTTCCGCGCAATTACACACAGGAAGAGATGCGCGATTCCATACTCGCCGCGATCCGTACAGAGAAAGAAAACAGCGCAAAGCCTAATGTGACGCTTGGGGACCTCTTTAAGCTCTCATGAATAAATTGAGATCCATCGCGGTAATATATGCATCGGAGGGAACCGGACACAGGACGGCGGCACTTGCGCTCGGCGAAGCTTTTATTGCGCGTGTGCCAGACGGCAAAGTCTGTTGTTTTGACATACTTGATTTTATACCTCATCCGCTGAAAATTGCCGTCTCACAGAGCTATACGGCAATGGCGCGCTACGCCCCCTTCCTGTGGGGACTCTCGTATTGGGGTTCTGACAAACCATCGCATCTGACATCTCTCGTTACATGGGCGCATGACAGGCTTTGCCGTGCATATCTGCCGCGTGTACTGCACGAGATTCAAAAATGCGGTGTGCAAACGATAATATTCACACACTACTTCGGAGCCGCGCCCACCGCAAGAGCCATGCGCGGCAAGATGCCCATATTTTGTGTTGACACGGACTTTGAAAGCCACAGCTTCCAAAGAAGCGCCGAGTTTTCATGGTCGTTCTGCGGAAGCGAAAGAGCAGTGCGCCAAAGATATTGCGACGGAATAACAAACAGCAGCGCTGCCGGAATACCGATAGCACAAAAATATAAAAACCTGCCCGACAAAGCCGCAGCAAGAGATCGCCTCGGTCTGCCGCAGGACAAACGGATAGTCCTGCTATCAGGCGGCGGCATTGGTGCGGGGCCGGTATTTGAAGCCGCAAAATCACTTGCCGCCGATGAAGATATATTCACTGCGGCGATATGCGGAAACAACAAAAAACTTGCCGCCCGTATGAATTCGTACTTTATCGGCAAGAAAAACATACGCACGGAAGAAAATTTTATCTCCAATATGCAGGACTACTACGCAGCCGCCGATACCGCCGTAATAAAGCCCGGCGGCCTTTCGTCGTCCGAAGCTCTCTGTGCCGGAATCCCCATTCTTTTAACCTCACCGATTCCCGGGCAAGAGGAACTTAATCTCTCATACCTCACCGAAACAGGCGCCGCACTTGCGCTCAGACGATCCAATAACGCGGCGGAAGAGATAAGAGAACTTCTCGCATCAGACACAGCACAAAAAATGTCACGCATTGCACTTAAAATCGCAAAACCCAATGCGGCAGACACAATTATTGAAAAAGTGAATGAAATATGTGCTTTATTGAGAAGTAGTGAAAAATAGATATAGAAATCTACTGAGAAATGCCCATAAAAAAATCTCTGACTGAGAATTTTGATTTTCTCAGTCAGAGACCGGATTTTCAGTGGAGCCGACTTGCGGATTCGGACCGCAGACCCCATCCTTACCATGGATGTGCTCTACCTGCTGAGCTAAGTCGGCTTACCATGTCGCGAAAGTACACGCGAGATAAAAATGGTGGTAGGAGTTGGGTTCGAACCAACGTAGGCTCACGCCGACAGATTTACAGTCTGTTGCCTTTGACCACTCGGCCATCCTACCTGAACAGACGCCGCAGCGCAACGTCACGTCTACCGATGATACAATATAAACTTTTTTTGTCAAGAGATTTAGTTTAATATATATATTAAGAAATATATACTTGCAGATTGCTTTTTGTTATTCTCTGTCTCAGTCCATTTTGAATGTCATTCTGTGTATGCACGAAGCACCAAATTCAGCTATGAGACTTTTATGTAGCGCAGTCGGGTATCCCTTGTGCTTTGAGAACTGATATTCAGGGTATATTCTGTCAAGCACGGTCATTACCCTGTCACGCAGAACTTTCGCAGCAACCGATGCAGCCGCTATTGCCGGAACTGTGTCATCACCTCCGATTATTGTACGCTGTGGGATAGCAAGGCCGGGGATACTTCTGTTGCCGTCAACCATTACAAGCTGAGGGCGAAGCGGCAGGCGCTCAACGGAACGTTTCATGCACCAAAGAGACGCATTCAGTATATTTATTTTATCTATCACGCGCGGGCTTGCGGCCTGTGCTCGCCACGGCACACCGATGCTGCACATTTTTTCAAATATTATCTCGCGCTTCTTCGGTGAGAGCTTTTTGGAGTCACGCAGCCCCAACGAGAGCAGAATTTCAAAGTGGCTTTGCGTGAGTATCACCGCAGCCGCTACGACCGGACCTGCAAGAGGACCTCTTCCGGCTTCGTCTGTTCCTGCTGTGACAAGATAATTTTTTCCTTTTCTTTCGGTTTCTTCGTAGGTCATTTTGATTTATTTTATCTGATACGACTGCGGCGCAAGAGTTTTGTCTGCGTCATCACGGCAACTTTTCCACAGCCAAAGGGGGGCATCGCCCGGCGCTTCAAATGTCATTCTGCCGTATTTTCCGTTTGCGAGCGCGTCAAGAAATGCGCGGCCTGCGGCTTCCAAGTCGGCTATACCGCCGCTTTTCAGTTTCCCAAGACGCTTTGCGACCGAGTGGAGTATTTCATCGGGCGTTCCTTCGTATTTTACGCCAAGAGCTGTTTCAACTCCGTGCCACAGTTTTTTTGATGCTATAAACTCTATGCACTCTTTTGCGTGTTCTTCAAAACTGCCTATTATTTGTCCGCGTGAGGACCCTATCCACGAAATAAGGCGATGCGCACGAGCGTCCGCATGTGGGTCAAGTATGCCCGGAGAGTCTACAAGCAGAAAGCCCTGCCCCGAAAACCACGACACGCCCTTCGTTATGCCCGGGATGCCTCCCACCGATGCAGCTTTGCGCCCAACGAGCTGATTTATCAGCATGGATTTCCCCACGTTCGGTATTCCGACGACTGCCATACGCAGGTCGCGGAATTTCGGTTTTTTGGCAAGCAGCTGTCTTGTTATCTGTGACATTCCGCCTTTGCGTAAGTCAAGCGCATATACGGAAAATCCCATATCTTTAAGATATTGTGTCCACACCTTTGTGATATGTGCATCGGCAAGATCTGACTTTGAAAGGACAACGGCAGTCTCTATTTTTGGCGCAAAAAGAGAGAGGGTAGGCGATGACGTGAGCATCGGCGCACGCGCATCGCGAACCTCTATTATCAGGTCAATATCCGAGGCAAGTGTCGCAAGCTGACGCTTGCCCTTCGCCATGTGTCCCGGGTACCAGACTGTTCTTGGCATTTATTCTATGAATCCCACACGAGAGAGAGGCCAATAGCGGAAGAGCGCCGGCCCCCTTACGAAGTCTTTCGGTACAAATCCCCAAAAACGCCCGTCCTCGGAGTTCGGTCTGTTGTCGCCGAGACAGAAATAATTTCCCTCAGGCACGGTTATCTCTGCCATATTGTATGTATCGGTATTTTTTACATACGTTTCAAAGAGTTCGTTTCCGTTTATGTAGACGGATCCGTTTTTCATTTCAACTTTGTCTCCCGGGAGACCTATCACGCGCTTTATGAAGTCGCGTCTTGGGTCTACGGGATACTTAAAGACTATTATGTCGCCTCGCTCCACTTCGTGAGAGGGCAGACTGTACCAAATTTTCAGCACAAGCACACGGTCGCCTATCTCAAGCGTCGGTATCATTGAGCCGCTCGGTATCCAAAATGCCTGAAGGATAAATGTTCTCAATATGATAGCAAGAGCCGCAGCCCACAGGACTGTCTCTATACTTTCCTTAAGCCATGATTTTGTCATTGTCTTTCATTCTCCGTTCTATCCTTGTTACAGCGTACCTCGGATAATTGTAACACGACTTGCCGTTATGCGCCGCGTTCGTGTTTATTAGGGAACCACTGATTATATGCACCGTCTGATGAACAAACCGGCTTCGCTCACGGAAATCAAAGATTTCCTATCTCAGCCGTGCGTCACAGGCAGTCCGCGCCTGTGGCTCCAACGTATTGATATACGCCTCGGTGAACAAACTAAGTTCCGCTACGCAAATCAAAGATTTGCTGCGTCACTTATGGCCAGAGAGCCGGATTTGTGCCGGCGCATTTCCGGCAACAAATCCGTGCGAATCGGCTATGCAAAGCTCCGCCCCAGGCGCGGACTGCCTGTTTAGCATCCGGCACATCCGGTGAACAAACTAAGCGACTCACACG
>JAUNMU010000064.1 GCA_030531745.1 Synergistes sp.
TCACGGCGTTCCGTCTCTTTCCTTTTATGCCGTTGTCATGGTTCTTTGTCGTGTCTCGGCTCGCCAGCGGTTTTTTCAACCGCTCCGCTTACCGCGGCGCAACGAGAAAGAGTATATTACAGGTATCGTATTTCGTCAAGCGTTTTTTATTAGGACACCCGACCGCGAGTTTTAATGAAATCGCTATAAAACCACTTGTAGTGCTGAAAAACTTTTTTTATTTTTCTTAAAATACATTTCAAGATGATTGGAATAATGTAAAAATATCAACGTATAATACATATTTATACTACAAATATATATTATACGTTGACTTAAAGATATTCACTGACGTCTTTGAATAATTTTTTCAAGTGACAGTTTTACTCTTGCCATTTTGTCGGCTAAGTCGGAGGAGACTCCGAAGGTTTTGAATTTTTCGCTTTCGTCTCTTATATCGTCTTCATTCAGCACTATGGGAGCGCGTCTTTTGTATGCCGGGAGAGGCGGTTTTGCATGCGATAGGTATTTCACGGCACCGACTTTCATTTCAATTTTTACGTCCGTTCCAAAGAATGCGCTGACGTTGCGGCGCAGCTGTGCTGTGCGAAAGCGCGCCGATGTAAGGACTGCGTGGTCTGTTACGTTTACCGTGAGCGTCATTTCCTCTTTTCCGCATGAAAAGGATGACGGCATACTTTTTCGCGCAAGCGCTGGGCCTGCGAATGACTGCCAATTTTCGGCAAGCTCCGAAAGTTTCAGTGAGATCGCTATCTGTGCCCAATTATCTGTTCCTCTGCTTGCTGAAGCGGCGCGGTTCATTACCTCGGCTGCGCTTGCGGGGTCTTTATGTTTTCTCATGTCAGCATATACTCTTTCCATTACTCGTTCTTTCCGCACCGCGTCTGCCGCTTTCTATTGCTACCCAAAGCAGCTGTATGTCGGTGGGCGGCACTCCCGGGATCCTGCCTGCCTGTCCCAATGTGGCAGGCATTATTTTTTCTAATTTGCTGCGTCCTTCGGCGGATAATCCTGTTATCTCACTGTATTTTATGTATGACGGTATTTTCAGCAGCTCCATTTTGCGAAATTTTTCAACTTGCCTGTTCTGTCTTGCAACGTAGCCTTCGTATTTTAAGGCATCTGATATTTTGTTTCCGATTTCATTGTCAAGATGTGATGATGTTATTTCAGCTATGATCTGCCAGTTTACTTCCGGTCTGCGCAGCAGCTCTTCGGCGGTTATGCCTTCGGTGAGCAGCGATGAGCCGATAGACTCAAGTTTTTTGTTTATTTCATCTGTTGCGTGTATTTTGTATTCCGCAATGCGGCGTTCTTCTTCTTTGCGCTCTTTTGTTCTTGCAATATATGCGGAATATTTTTCTTCGGGCAGCAGCCCTATTTCATATCCTTTGGCACATAATCTGTCGTCTGCGTTGTCATGACGAAGTATAAGGCGGTATTCACAGCGGCTTGTGAGCATTCTGTACGGTTCTTCCGTTCCCTTTGTAACAAGATCGTCTATAAGCACTCCGATATATGCTTCGTCACGGCGCAGAACGAATGGTTCACGCCCCTGTACGCGCCGTGCGGCGTTTATGCCTGCTATGAGCCCCTGTCCGGCTGCCTCCTCGTAGCCCGATGTGCCGTTTATCTGACCGGCAAGGAAGAGGTTTTTTACGCTCTTTGTCTCAAGCCACGGCGAAAGCTGTGTAGGAACGATAAAGTCATATTCTATGGCATATCCCGGGCGCAGTATGTGTGCATGCTCACAGCCCTTTATCGTCCTGACGCTTTCAAGCTGTGCCTCCAAACACATTGATGTTGAAAAATTCTGCATATAGACCTCTCTGCATTCGGAGGTTATCGGTTCAAGGAAAATGGGATGCGTATCCTTTTCGGGGAATTTCATTATCTTGTCGTCTATTGAGGGGCAGTATCTCGGACCTTTTGTCTCAATTCTGCCTGTGAAGAGCGGAGACCTATCGGCATATTTTTTTATTATTTCATGAGTTTTTTCGTTCGTGCGGGTGAGTCCGCATATCATTTCATCGTAAATTTTTTTGTTGCCGAAATGTGAAAATGCCGCGGGCTCTTTCAGGCTTCTTTGGCAGTCAAGAATATCCCAGTCAACAGTATCGGCGTGAAGGCGCGGCGTCGTATCAGTGCGCAGTCTGCCAATCTCAAGCCCTGTCTTACGAAGTGACCTTGCAAATTCAGTGGCAGCAACCATCCCCAGCGGCCCTGATTTGTGCTTTGTCAAGCCGATGTGTATCTTTGAGTCAAGATATGTGCCTGTGGCAAGTATCACGCATGAAGCGAAAAACTTTTGCCCCGTCCTTATCTTAACACCAACGGCAGAGCCGCCGGATATGAGAAGATCTGTTGCCTGTGCCTGATGAAGCATTATGTTTTTTTCAGTAAGCAGCGCTGTCCTGTAATGGTCGCTGTAGACTCTCGGACTGCACTGCGCACGCAGCGTCCGCACAGCCGCCCCCTTTGATGTGTTGAGCCATCTTAAGTGCCGCGTTGCCTCATCTGCTGCCGCCGCACACTCCCCGCCGAGCGCATCTATCTCACGCACAATATGACCTTTTGCCGGCCCTCCTATTGAAGGATTGCACGGCATCATGGCAATGCTGTCCAAATAAAGCGACAAAATAAGCGTCCTGCACCCCATGCGAGCCGCCGCAAGCGCAGCTTCACACCCTGCGTGTCCCGAACCTATCACTATTACGTCGTATTTTTCGTTTATGTCCATCGTCCGTTATTCCGACTCCTATAAAATATCTATGACGACACACGCGTATTATAACACCTTCTGTCTGCAAAAAAATTGACCGATACTCCAAACGGAGCGTCGGTCAACCATAAAATTGCTCTTACTATATCTTTCGGCAAAGACACACATTGCCATACTCATCAGCGGTTCCTTAATTTACAATGAGAGATACGCCTATTTTTTCCGATACCTCACCTATAACGTGAGCTTCTACGTTGTTTTCAACCAAAGCCTTCTGTAACTCATCCGCGTGCGGCGCAGCAATAAAGAGTCCTCCGGATGTCTGTGGATCAAACATTATATCTTGCAGTGCCAACGGAATATCTTTCGCAAATTCAACTTCATTTGTCGTATATTCTCTGTTTTTATAAGCTCCGGATGGTATTATTCCCATTTCCGCAAGCGAAATTGCTTCGGGGTAGTATGGTACGAGCGTACTGTCAATTACAATAGTGCAGTCGCTGCCGCGTGCCATTTCCATTGCGTGCCCGGCAAATCCGAAGCCCGTTATATCCGTGCAGCCGTGTACCTCAAATTCAGCCATTATCTCAGACGCATTTTTATTGAGGGACGCCATATTTTCATAGACCGGCGTCATTGCCTCCTTGCTGACAAGATCGGCATCCGCTTTATCAGCCGTCATCATAATGCCTGTGCCGAGCGGTTTGGTAAGCAACAGCTTATCGCCCTTTTTCGCACCTGAGTTTTTAATAATTCTGTCAGGGTGTATGAAGCCGGTTACGGAAAGCCCGTAAACAGGCTCCTTGGCAGTTATGGTGTGACCGCCTGTTATGATGCAGCCTGCTTCCATAGCCTTATCATACCCACCGCGCAGAATTTCCGAAATCTGAAAACTGTCCATCTCTTTGCAAACGCACATTATGTTCAGTGCAAGCTTCGGTTTTCCGCCCATGGCATAAACATCGCTCAAAGAATTTGCCGCCGCAATTTGTCCGTACATATATGGGTCGTCACAGACCGGAGGAAAAAAATCAACGGTATTTATCACGGCAATGTCATCGCGGAGTTTATAGACACTCGCATCATCGGCCTTGTCGTAACCTACTATAAGATTTTTGTCAAAAGGCGTCTTAAGTCCTTCAAGAAGTTTTTCAAGCGCACCGGCTTCCAATTTCGCCATTCAACCGGCACATGAAGACATCTTCGTCAGCTTCTTCATCCCACTCATGGCTTTTATATCTCTTACTCCTCTGTCTCGTATATTGTCTCAAAACCACTCTCTGTTATTTTTACTATCTTCTCAAGCTCATCTCTATGCGCTGTGTAGTCAGGCACGGCATCAGCTTCAAAGCGCGTACATGTGCCGCAGCTTGACGATAAATCTCTGGGAACCGGCATATTAACCGCCGGTATCCCCAGAGACTCGCAGTTTTTTCTAAAGCGAAGAGCACCGAAATGGCTAAAGAATGTTGCTATATACGTCATTTTTTACGCGCAACACTAAGGACATAGTCATCATTTTGCTCTGTAACGGAAACATTATATCCCGAATTTACTGCAAAACGTGTAATATTTTCCTTTGCCGTAACGTTATCTACTATTATTTCGTATTTATCACCATTGTCAGCCATTGCTTTTTTAAGCATAAGCACAGGCTGTGGGCATGAAAGTCCGCGTGCGTCAAGCATAATTACGCCTCCTGTTTCTGTGAAAGATTAGCAAACGCGATGGCAACCGCGACAACGATTCCTATGATAACGGCAACTTTACCGTTTGGGGTAGGTCCGGCAGCACTTGAAGCAAGTGCAAAGTTATGACAGAACGCAGCTCCCACAAGAAGCCCAAGACTCGTCACAGCACTGTCTGTGTTGCCTTCACCGGAGAGGATAAGCTGACGCAGCGGACACCCGCCAAGCAAAACGCTCGCAAAACCCACAAGGAGCATACCGAGGAAATTCCAAAGCGCATCTGTATGCGCAACGGGCTGATTTTCAAAACCGAGCGTAAAACTGCCCATGGCAACGTTTGCCGCACATGCCGCTGCCGCAATGGCTGCAAATCCGAGGATAAGACGTGCCTCTCTGAAAAGAATGAGATCACGGAGACCGCCGACCATGCAAAATCTTGATTTCTGAGCAAGAATTCCGACAATGAGCCCTGCAGCAAGCGAAATAATAATTGCCGCGTGCGCTTTACCGGGGCCTTTGACATCAGCGTAGTTTGACGTGAAAAGTATAAATGTCGGAGCTGCAATAAGAAGTGCAAGGAACACTGCCTGAATTACCGGCATAACCGTTCCTTCGCAAGCAGAAAGCGTATAACTTCTTTTAAGAGAAAACCCCTTGTTAAGGAAGAACACGCCGCAAAGTATACCGGCAGCAAAACCAACAAGTCCGACAACTGCATTAAGGTCGCCGCCCGCTATGCGAAGTACCATTCTGAAAGGACATCCGAGGAACATAAGAGCCCCTACCATCACAAAGAAACCGAGTATAAAGCGAGTCATGGGGGCAGAGCCGCCTCTCGCCTTAAATTCTTTGCTGAAAAGTGCTGCAGCAAAACTGCCGAGTACAAGACCGATTATCTCAGGACGGATATACTGAACACCCTTTGCACCGTGAAGACCGAGCGCACCCGCAGTATCGCGGATAAAGCACGCAATGCAAAAACCCATATTCGCGGGATTGCCGAACTTGACAAGCATCGCTGAAATGATACCTATCAAAAGACCTATTGCCACTGTGAACTTCTTAGAGTCAAATGACATATAATAAAACCTCCTGTAACTTAGTGTAATTTTAAGAAAACACCGACTATATGCACGATCCCCATCACAGACAATCCGAGCCGACAGCAAGGGCGTATGCACATACTCATCCGCCCCGGTCGGGGGATAACTGTTCGGCATCCGGCACACATAATCTGCGTTTCCTTAGCAACGCGAATCATTCTACATCGCTTCAACATCCATTGCAAAATGAAAAATTTTATAAATTACAGTAAAATATTATAAAATTTTATATCTAAGGACACACTGATCAATTCGTTTTTGGCAGATAAACACGACCGCTGCTTTGCGCTGATTATAAGCAGCGAACCAAAATCTTTGATTTTGTGTGATAAGCAGGGAGCCAAAATCTATGATTTTGTGCGAATCGCTTAGTTTGGTCATCAGTCGCTTAGTTTGTTCACCGGATGTGCCGGATGCTAAACAGGCAGTCCACGACTGGGGCGGATAAGTGACGCAGGCAATCTCCGATTGCCGTAGCGGAACTTAGTTTGTTCATCAGGCGTATATCAATACGCCCGCGCCACAGGCGCGGACTGCCTGTGACGCACGGCTGAGATAGGAAATCTTTGATTTTGCGTGAGCGAAGCCGGTTTGTTCACCAGACGGTGCATATAATCAGTGGTTCCCTAAGGACACACTGATCAACACCATACCTTAAAATTTGTGCAGTAGACGCTAATTTATAAATCATAGGGATAAAAATTTCATTTTGTGATAGAATATCCGCCGTTGGTATAACAGGGGAAACACCGATCAATTCGTTTTTGGCAGATAGACACGGCAGCGGCTTTGCGCTGATTATAATACTCTTACGGAGGCACGTAATGTATAACACTGAACAGCAGCATATTGAGAGCATATATCTTGACAATGCAAGTACAAGTTTTCCAAAACCTAAGAGCGTGCCGGATGCAGTGTACTCATACATAATCGGTGTCGGCGTTAATATTAACCGCGGTATATACAGTACTGCGCACAGTGCTGCGGATATGGTATTTGAATGCCGTGAAATGCTTAAAACATTCTTCAACGCCGATGACTGCAGGAATGTCGTATTTACGCAGAATATTACCCAAAGCCTTAATATTATACTCAAAGGTTTGTTAAAGCCCGGTGATCACATTATCTGTTCCGCTATGGAACACAATGCAGTTATGCGTCCTCTGCGTCAGCTTGAGAAAATCGGCATACAATTCAGCAGAATTCCATGCACAACAGACGGAAGACTGCTGACCGATGAGGTTGAGGGTTTACTTAGGCCAAACACCAAGGCAGTCGTAATGCTTCACGCAAGTAACGTATGCGGCACGGTTATGCCTGCTGAAGAAATAGGAGCTTTCTGCCAAAGACACAGATTGAAATTTATTCTTGATACCGCACAGACTGCCGGAGTCATTCCTGTTGATATGCAGAAAATGAACATAGACGCTCTATGCTTTACGGGGCACAAATCGCTGCTTGGCCCTCAGGGTATAGGAGGATTTATCATAAAAAATAGTATGGTGGGGGATATAGATCCAATTCTCTCCGGAGGCACAGGAAGCATCAGCCACACTGAAGATATACCTGACTTTATGCCCGACCGCTTTGAGCCCGGGACAATGAATCTCCCGGGAATAGCCGGACTCAAAGCAGGGCTTGAGTTTATAACAGAGCAGGGGATAAGCAATATTCGTACACATGAAGCTGCTTTAACAGCACAGTTTATTGACGGTGTAAGAAAAATACCTCATTTGCGCGTGGTGGGGATTGAAGATACCGAAGGACGCACAGGCACAGTAAGCATAACAACAGATGTAACGGATTTAGCGCAGCTTGCCTTTATCCTTGACAGTCATTACGGCATACAGACTCGTGTAGGTCTCCACTGTGCGCCGAATGCACACAAAACGTTGGGAACATACCCGTCCGGTACAATACGGTTTTCATTCGGAATATTCAACAAAGAACACCAAATTGAAAATGCTCTGACTGCATTGAAGGAGGTTTTACGACAGTGGAAATAAGACAGCTCAAAACATTGATAGCAGTCGTTGACACCGGTACATTCACAAAGGCTGCGGATAAACTTTTTCTCTCACAACCGACAATAAGCTCGCACATAAGATCACTTGAATCAGAGCTTAAGTCACAACTTTTTGTGCGCAATACTAAAAATATTGAAATTACTCAAAGAGGTATGGATCTTTACGAAACTGCAAAACACATCGTTATGCTTGAAGAACAACTTTCGCAAAAATGGCAGACTACCGGATTTGAAGTTATACACTTATGTGCTTCCACGATTCCTTCAGGCTATATCCTGCCACGTATCGTAAGACAGTTCAGGAGAAAACACAAAGATGCACGATTTGTCATTGAACACAAGGACAGCAGCCAAATCATTGAAGCAATTGAAAAAGGACTTTACGACATTGGTTTTGTGGGTATGTCCGCAAAGAATGAATCCATTCGGTTCACTCCGTGGTGCGAGGATACATTGGTTCTGATAACGCCCAAGGACAAAAGATTTGAGAAATTTGCAGATAACGGAACAATTCCGACGGATGAACTCAAAAAGCTCTACTTCGTCATGAGAGAAGCAGGAAGTGCAAGCGGAAAGGCAGCACAGAGAGTACTCAATACACTTAATATTAATGAAGATGAACTCAAAGTAGTAGCAAGATTAAATGACCTTGAAAGCATTAAAAATTTTGTGGCATCCGGCATAGGAGTATCAATTATCTCAAACAGAGCTGTTGCAAACCCGCGCTGCGATGACAGATTGCTGAAATTCAATCTTTCCGATAACAACAAAAGACGATTTTACATTGCTACAAGAAAAAACAAAGCACTTACATCTGCCTGTAAAGAGTTTATAAACTTCGCACAAAATTTTTGCGGTATAGAGACAGAAGAGTAAAGGAAACGCTGATTATAAGCAGGGAAACGATTTGCCGATCTTGCAAATCGTGTGAGGCGTACATAAAGCAGACGCAGTTTTTCGCGTGATATACGAAAGGAAACAAAAAGAGAACACACGGAAACTGCGCTTTATACAGTTTGAAATACGGGGATTATCTCAATTACTGCCACGATTGATTGGTTACAGTCAGTCCGCACATGCGGCACGAACATATAAATATACGCCTCTGTGAAGACAGCAAACGATATTTTCCAAAGGTTACGCTATGCCAAATTCAGCGAAAAATCTATCCCTTGCAACTTCGTCTTCCGCCGCATGTAAAGCATCCGCAGAACGCCCGGCCTTCAACAGGCAGCCGAGCGCACCGTGCAGTTACAGAAGCGCTCCGGCACGCTGCCGAAATTCACTAACGGAGATGTTCATACTCTCTGCCGCCTGTTTTGCCGATATAATGCCGCTCTTTACCATACGACAGAAAGCCGAAAGTTCTCCTATGCCTATGCCTTCCGTTCTGCCGTGGGCTTCGCTTATTCTTGCTGCATCCTTTATCAAATCTTCTATTGTCATGAGCGCATCCCCCATTTCTTTGTCTGAGCGGTATTTGATGACTTCTGTGTTTAGGTTTTCCGTGTATTCGTCGTTCGGTTTGTCGCCTCCGATGTATTTCAGCAGGTTTGCGAGTTCATCGGAGATGTTTTCCATATTGCCTTTTGCGTTTAGGAATATTCTTCTTGCTCCGTCTTTCAATTCAAGTTCTTTGTTCTCTGTGCAGAATGTCGCAAATTCGTATTTTGCAAGTCCGAGACCGAACGGGTCGTAGGTGCATACGAATATGATGTATGACTTTCTCAGTTTGCCGTAGCCTTCCCCTTTTGGCAGTGCTTCGCGCATTCCGTCAAGCCGCG
>JAUNMU010000065.1 GCA_030531745.1 Synergistes sp.
CGTGTGTTATGTTTTCGCACATTGCTGATTTGCCGCACTAAAGACACTGGATCCTGCGTACCCACAGGGGGCATACCCCTACGGGGCATACCCTCAAGGGGCACAAGCAGGCAGGCTGACGCTTCGCGTCCCGCAGGAAGACTAATGAGTATTCACGATTTTGTTGGAGGGGCAATAAGCATAACGGTAATGTAAATGTGTAATTTTAGTTTTACCTTTACTGATATAATACCACTCTCCCCCGAATATATGTAATTTTTCAAGTTGGATAACTTTATATCGCTCTCCCGACAAAATCGTGAATATTCACTTCTCTTTATGCGTAACGCAAAGCCTCAACGAGAACACGGCGGCGTTAAGATGTGCGGCATACGGTGTGGTAAAACAAAGGAACCACTGATTATATGCGCTATCCGGTGAACAAAGCAGATTTGTTCACACAACGGTGCATATGATCAGTGGTTCTTTAGGGAACCACTGATTATATGCACCATCCGCGTCACAGTCAGTCCGCGCCTGTGGCTCCAACGTATGGATATACGCCTCCGCCCCAGTCGGGGCCTGACTGTTTAGCGGCTGGCACATCTAATCAGCGGAAGACGCTTTTGCGTTTATCCGCCGAAAACGAATTAATCAGTGGTTCTTTAGCAGTGTGGTTTAGACCTCAGAGTATAGCATCGCTCAGGCACTCTGTTGTGTCACGTCTGTCTTTTTGAAAAAGAGCAAGGGCGATGCTCAGTATGTGCGCGTTGTCAACCGACACAAGAGGGGCGCTTGCAACAAGTCTGTCTTTATACTCAATCGGCATAAATACAAGATTTTCGTTTACGATCGCCCATTTCAGTTCATTCCATCGGTATGATTTCGTGTTTTCGTCTTTCGTTACGTTTATCCCTCTGTCGTTTACGGAAAATGCACCGAATTTGTAGCTCTTGCCGTTTTTCAGCCCTGCGGACATTACAGCAAGGAGTCTTTTACCGACTGCGTCCCACATACCGGCGGTCACGGTCTCGTATAATTTTTTTTCCTTTATGTGCATGACGATCTCTCTTGTCTCTGTGCCGAATGACGCCGTATAACGCAGCAAGCGGAATATTTTGCCTGTATTTTGCTCTGTACCCCAACGCAGACGAGTTATCGTGTTAAGCGGAAACATTTCACCGCAAAATTGAAAGCCGGACGCAGTGATGTCAAATGTTTTTTTGAATGGCCACGTTCCGAATACGCAGTGGAAATCAGTTTTGTTTTCTCCGCATTTGTCTTTCATTTTAGTGTCGTTACGCTCCTATTATCTTTCTTTTACGCTTATATACCCTGCACCAGAAACCGTTACATAGTATCTTATTTCGGGGTACTTAGCGGATTTTACCGTAAAAGTTGCCGCAGGTGTCAGTGTGTACCATTTTCCCGAGAAATTAAGTTCTGGAGTGCCATCGTATTCAAGTTTCGCGTTACGCATTTCGTATATCTCAACTTTTGATGCGTTTTTTCTGTTTTTCCACCTTACGGAGATAGTTTTAAGACGCGAAGGACCTTCATCGTATCTGCCAACGGTGATCGTAAAATCATTTTTTTCACGGGCGGCAAGTGAAAATTCATTTTTGAGCCACGCGCTGAGGTTTTGCGCTTCGCCATGCACTATCATTCGTTCTCTGTTGCTGTTATCAGTCATGACAAGACCAAATGCGGTAACTGCGCCCGCAATTATCGCAATTACCGCAATGAGTTCAACCATTGTGTAACCTTTGTGTACCGGCAGAGTATTCAATTCTGTATTTTTGAGAGTACCCATTCATAGAACGGGTGTCTTTCTTTGAAGAGTTTGCCGGACGACGCATTTGTGCAGCCGTGACGAGTGTACCCCATCGCAAGGACTTTGCTGTCCTCTTTCCGCACGATTTTATATTCAAATTTTATGCTGTGATATTTTATTTCAGTTACGCGTACCCACAACTCTATTTTGTCGTCGTATTTTGCCGATGCTTTGTAGCGACAGTATGCCTCAACTACAGGCAGAATAAGACCGCGGTTTTCCCATTTTCTGTATTCTGTTCCCCAGTTTCTGCAAAGCTCGGTACGTGCTACTTCAAACCAGTCAAGATAGTTTGCGTTGTAGACTATCCCCATACGGTCGGTTTCGCTGTAACGCACTCTTATCTCTGCCGCAAGCATAAAGTCGTTGTTCATTGTATTATCCACACAATAACACAAATCAGCTTTCGCGTCAGATCCATTCTACCGAAAGTTCTCTGCGCGGAGCAAAGTTGCGCACCGGTTTGATCTGCGGCCAACCCATCAGCTGTGCGCCGCAGATATGTTCTTCATCGGTTATTTTCAAAAATTCGCGCAAAGGAGCGTAGTTTCTTATTGCCATTGTGAGGAAGCCTCCCCAGCAACAGCCTATCCCCATACCGTGCGCCGCAAGTTCAAGGTATGTCAGCGCGATCGCTCCGTCCTCGTACCATGCGTAATCTTTTGGCACAACGGCAATGGCGGCATGAGCTGCTCCGCGAAGCAGTCCGTCCTCACCCTTTTCTGCTTTTGCGATCATCGCTTTACCGATGCGAGCATTGAATGATCTCGGAGCTTTTTCAATTTCTTCTTTCAGCCAACCGATGACTAACTTTGTTATCTCTTCCGTTTTTTCGCGGTTTTCCGATACGATCCAGCGCACTTTCTGCGAGTTGACCGCACTCGGTGCCTGTCTCACCGCTTCAAAGAGTTTTGCGAATGTCTCACGCGAAATCGGCTCATCTTTGAATCGTCTTATGCTTCTTCGCGTCATAAGTAAATTCAGTGTCTCTTCCGCCGTCGGCATTGCAAGTTCCGACATTTTCACCGTATTATCCTTGTCCATGAATGAGAGCATATTTGCACATTCTGGACAGAATAATACGCACTGCCCACATTCAATGCACCGCATTTGCCGCCCCTGCGCAAACATGGGGAAGCCGTCTTCACCGAATGTTATAATCCCGTTTGAACACGATTCCACACATATTCCGCATTTTATACATTTGCTCTTGTCAACGTACATTTCTTTCATCATCATTCACCCTTTTCGTAAAAATTCTTCCGTGTATGTTATGAACATATCTCCGGTTCTTTAATTCAACCATATCAATATTACTGCATTATCCGCAATCTATTTATTTCGGCTTTGATTTCGTCAATAACTTCCGTATTATTGATAATCCCTTTTTGCTCGCTTCTATTTGACGGAATAATCATAATATCGGTCAAAGCGTTCATAAACAGCAACGCTCATTGTTTTGTTATTAAGATCATAGACCGAACTGTGCGATGTTACCCACAACCCGTTCGGATTGTTAAGTTTGGGATCTTTCAGAATATCATCAACCATTGTTTTATCTCGTTCCATACTCTCCAATATTTTGGGAAGATGTTCTTTATAATTGGCATAATTGATACCATCTTTTCCTAAAATCGGATGATCGGAGAAGCAAGTGTAAGGGTTATCATAGTTTTCCCCCGGGGCATATTCACCGTCTGTCCTGTTTGAATTTGAGAAACGAACAGACCGCATCAGTTTTTTCATCGTATCTAAGGAATTTACAGAGTCTTTGTTTGCAGTAAGTTTACGGTATCTTTCAACACCGATGGAATTATCGGGGTAGATGTTCTTATCGGTATCCGCAAGGTGAAGATAGAAATTTGTCATTACCGACTCGCCTTCCAATACAACAATCTTCTCTCCATCCGGCTTTGTGTTGTTAAATTCCACGATATATGTTTTATCTTTATCGGCAATAAGAAAATGAAGTTCAAATTGTTGGGATATAAGCCCCATAACGTCGCGTGGATTGACAATGTCAATATCTTTCATCAACTCAATCGCTTCATCGGCGTTTGCCGCATGGTCAAGCAAATATTTCACAACGCAAAGCTGTGATATTTCCGGTTTTCCGGGATTTGTGTGCGTTGTCATTCCGCCGACATCAATCGTATTGACACAGTTGATCTCAACCACAAGCCCTTTTTCGTTGATACCGTCAAGAAGTAAAAGCGGAACGATCTTTTTTGCATCTTCGTCAAGTCCGGACTCCATAAAGTCGCTTGTGAGCCACATCAGACCACCTACCATGCCAACCGATGCATAGCGGTCTTTTTTCGCCGTGGTCCTTACAACTATCTCTGCCGCGTCACCCGCTACAAAGTCAAAATTGCGGCCTAAGTAGTTTCCCACTTTCACACAGGAGCATCCGGCAAGATATTTCGCGTTGCCATAGCCATCCTTTAGCATATAATCATAATCGTAGGCATCACACGTCACTTCATAGAGTTGATTTGCTATTTGCTTGTATTTGTCATAATCATTTTGCTTACTGTTGCAACCCCAAAGCAACAGCAGCGTAAGTGCCGCAAATACAAAAAAAAGTTTTTTCATTTTTTTACCGATAAATTGCTGCATCATTTTGAGACCTCTTTCATAGTATTCCGATATGCTTTAACTGCTTCCGGATAGTCGGCATATACTTTTGCAATGATCGGGGCAAGCCCGGAAGAATAAGGGGAACGCATTTGCTTCAAGATCTTAAGGACAAGATTAACTCTTTCTTTTTCCGGATTTTCAACGACTGTGAAAGCAGATGCTTCTATATTGAGTTTATTGCGGTGTTTATTTTCATAGAGAGGCCATTTGATCTCTTTCGTTGACGGGTCTCCGGTTTTACAGAAGTTAGCTATCATTTTTTGGAAACGTATGGACGCATCAACTTCTTCATCTGTACCTAAGCAGCCCAAGCCGTCAAAATTACCGAACAGATATGAGCAGTCAACAGCGTGCGCTGCACCGAGTTCAAAGTCATTGAATTTATTATCGTAAGGAATGGCAAATGTGTAGGAATATCCCTTGCCGCCGGCATTGGCATGCAGAATCGCCTGATATGTGTTTGAGATCGCAAGACTCATATCATCCGCAAAACATCTGTTGACATCTTCTTTCGTGTAGCCAAGAGAGAGTATGATCCGTTTATAGCGTTTGTACAGCTTTTTGAAGTTATCGGAAGAATTGTCCGCATGGAGTTTAACTATTTCATCACAGACAGCCTGATAGAATGGCAGACAGTTGTTAAAAACAGTGTAGTAATATCTGAATTCGTCTTTCGTGTGTCCCTGCATGATTATCAGATCTTTTGTCTTGCCGTCACGGTATAGCTTAAAGAGATCACTGTCAAGCGTAACACCGTCCATGCACGGGTGATTGTAGATGGTGAACATATTTGCGATCCACCAATTGCGCAGGTCTTCAAACGGAATTTCTTTGAGTTCTTTTACGGAATTAACTTTCAGATCTTTGCGAACTGCGTCGGTAAGTGCAAGTGTGTGTTCGGGAGTTACGCACAGATTTACGGCGCCGCTCATGGCGATCGCCTTCCCGAAGAGCCCTTTTGCTTCATCCATAACGCACAGCACCGATACAGCACAGCCTCCGGCAGACTCTCCGCATACGGTAATGTTGTTCGGATCGCCGCCGAACTGCGCGATATTTGCCTTTATCCAACGCAGTGCTTCAATTTGGTCGTAAAAAGCGTTGTTCATGGCGTATTTGTAATCAGCACCGTCTTCAAAGCCGGAGAGATTCATAAAACCGAGCATACCGGCACGATAGGTGATAGTCACAACTATAATGTCAGGATTGTAGTGTGCGAAATTCCACCCATCATACAATGGATCGGAAGTCCCTCCGCTGTTGAAACCGCCGCCGTGAATATAGACCAGAACAGGCTTGGGCGCACCGCTTTTTTGGGTATTGTTCCACACATTCAGCCGCAGACAGTCCTCTCCGTTCTTATAAGCGGAAGCGGCTTCTCCGTTAGTCACAGGCTGCATAAAGCTCATGCCGAAGTAGCTCGCATCATATATTTCATCTGACGGTAGAACCGACTGTGCTTTTACGAATCGCAGGTCACCAACGGGAGCTTGTGCAAACGGAATCCCCTTAAAGACATCAACACCGTCAACGGTGTTGCCTACAAAAGTTCCGTTGACACAGGTGACGCTCGGTCTGCCATCCGGAACGGTCTTAAGTTTTTTGTTTTCCGCATATTCGGGCACAGAAAAACGTTTTTCCCATTCTTCCCTGCTGCGGTAAATAGGATCAACTCCAGCTTCCGATTTTGTAAGGCATCCGCCCGACAACAGCAACGTAACCGCGCAAAGCAACACTGAAAGCATTTTTTTCATGAACATAATCCTCCATATCAGAATTTTGAATGTGACTTTCCCGTAAGCGAGATACTGCCTGCACACACCGCATAATGCCTCAGTCCGCAGCTATATTAATCTTTATTACGACATACAAATCGGTGCCTGCTTAATACTATAACGGATGGCAGTGTGATGACCAAATGGTGTATCTTGCCTTGCAGCTAACCATTGGCGGAGGCGCATGGGGGTCGAACCCACCGAGACAGGCATTACCTGCCCCCACCGGATTTGAAGTCCGGGCTCGGCACCGGCCGAAAAGCGCCTCCGCAACGCGGTAAAGTTTAACAGAAATTTTACAATGCCGCAAGTACGAATTTTATCAAAAATAAGGAACCACCGATTATACGCACCATAGACCGCGCATACATATTGTGCGGATTCAACTTCAGAAATTAGAATATAAAAGTTACGTTCGTTTTTCGTTTAATGATTTAAGTGCAACATTTGCATTTTTTCAAAAAATTGTGTATAATGACTCTATCTTTTGGTGGGGGGTGTGATCTATGACGAGTAATTTGGATGTAATAAGAGAGATTATCGCTCAGCACAAGGGCGCAAACATTGTTTATCGCGCCTCCAACGGCAGACGTAAAACGGAGGAGCGCAAAGGCGTCATAGTGGAATCTTACCCCAACCTTTTCACCGTATATATTGAATCACAAAAGAGCACGAGTTCATTCAGTTATACCGACGTCCTCACAAGAGAAGTTGAAATTATGCTTGAAGAAAACGGTGAACCGCTCTATTAGTGTGCAGAAAGCCCCGGCGTATTGTCGGGGTTTTTTTACGGGAGATCGCAATAATGAAGGACACGATATACTCACCCATAAAGATCAATTTGTCACTGCGTATCCTATCCGCAATGCCGGACAGATACCACAAGGTTTATTCGCTTTTCTGGCAGAAAGATGCCGCAGAAAGGTTGACTATTACGCAAAAATGTGGTGAAATCATCAGTGATGTCACGAATGTATCCGGAGTTAAAATATCAGGCGAGAATCTCGTGGACAGATCCATCGCGGCAGTGCGTGCCGCAGGGTATGATATTCCGCCAATCAACGTGAGTTTGCATAAATTTTTCCCTACCGGCAGCGGCATAGGCGCAGGGAGCGGAAATGCCGCTGCAATATTGAAGTGGCTCAAAACAAACTACGGTGCCGCTTTGACAGATAAGGAGATAGGCTCTCTCGGTGCAGATGTTGCGTTTCTCGCGTCAGATTATGTCCTTGCACACGCAACCGGACGCGGTGAGGTGCTTTCCGATGCAGGTATCCCTCCGTCTCTCGGATGGCTTCTTGTCTTTCCCAACTGGTCCTCGTCAACGAAGGATGCTTATAGGTCTCTTGATAAAATGCGCAGTCTGAGCAGGCAGAATGTCGTTGTATCTCAGGAGCAAGCAAAGGCGGAGGCGTGCGAACTTGTTGACACTTTGCGCGCAGGCAAAAGATCGGGCAGAATAGAGAATGACTTTTTCCCATTGTTGGTCTCTGCCCACAGAGAGTATCTGCGTGCGGAAAGCATAGCAGATGATGTCGGTGCCTTGGCGTGGGGACTGTGCGGAAGCGGCAGTGCGTTTTTTATGTTATTTGATGATTCCGATGCAGCAAAGACGGCGTCGGGTATATTTGCTGAAGAGACTTGGGTCAATAAAACATATTTCTTGGAGTGATGGCTGATATGAAGGGTCAAAGAACAGAGAGATTGGTAAGGCTTGCAAGCAAATTTTTTCTGTATCCGTCAAAGCTTTTTTCGCTTACCGAGCTTGCGGAGGAATTTGGTGTTTCTAAGACTGTCATAAGTGATGACGTTGTAGTTGTTGACAATGCCATATCGGAAGAAGGTCTTGGACGTATGCAGGTTGACAGAGGTCGCAGCGGAGGCGCAAAGTTTATTTCGGCATGCTCGCCCGAATACAAATATGCCACACTCGCTAAAGTAGCAAGTGAACTCTCAGCTCCCGATAGAAATCTTCCGGGCGGCTTGATCTATTACAGCGATATTCTGTTTAATCCCGATACAGCTTTTGCTCTCGGTCGTTGCATGGCCTCCGTATTTGAGGACACAGAGGCTGATGTCATTATGACGACTGAGGTTAAGGGTATTCCGATCGGTATGTTCACGGCACGTGCAATGGGCGTTCCTCTTGCCATCTGCCGTTTCCGCAACAGACCCGGCGATGGAGCCGCAGTCGGTGTTCATTATCCTTCGGCAAACGGCGATGTAAAGACTATGTATCTCGGCACGCGCCAGCTTGCAAAGGGTACCCGTGTGTTGATAGTTGATGATTTTATGCGCGGCGGAAGCACAGCGGCAGGTATGCTGCTGATGGCAAAGGAGTTTGGAGCAAAACCGGTAGGCATAGGAGTATTTTTGGCATGCGACGAACCTAAAGAAAAGACCGTCCCCAAACACCGTTCACTGCTTACATTAAGCCACGATAAAAAAGGTCGGAACCACATATCGGTATCGGACGATATAGACAAAAAAATGTGAATAGTATGACAGAGATGGCAATAAATTGTCAGAAAGTTAAGTCTACAGTTTTTAGTGTTATTTCTGCAAAAAGTATTTGACGAATTCGGATAAATGAAGTAGAATACTGTCTCGTGGAGGGGGGACGGTGTCATGAGCATCAAGGTCAATATGGACGATTGTATTGGCTGCGGCGTCTGTTCACAGCTTTGTCCGGAGGCTTTTGGACTTGATGAGGATGCAGGCAGATGTGTGGTCATCTCCCAAGACGTTACGCCCTCTGTAAGGGATGCAGTTGACAGTTGTCCCGTGTCAGCAATATCGACCGATTAAGTAACTTCCCCCCATTGGGGCCCATAGCTCAATTGGTTAGAGCTCCCGGCTCATAACCGGATGGTTTCAGGTTCGATTCCTGATGGGCCCACCAGAATATTCAGCCCTCTGGCGAGGGCTTTTTTTGTACC
>JAUNMU010000066.1 GCA_030531745.1 Synergistes sp.
TTTTTTGCGTTACATAATATTACTCAAATATGCCACAAGTACACCGGCAGCGATCACGGAACATACCTGACCGGCTATATTTGCACCCACTGCGTGCATAAGAAGGTGGTTAGTCTTGTCTTCTGCCAATCCCATACGTTGTATAACACGCGAAGACATTGGAAAAGCGGATATACCGGCACCACCGACCATAGGATTTATCTTTTTGCCCTCAGGGAGAAATATGTTCATAATTTTTGCCGAAAGCACCCCACACGCAGTATCAAGCATAAATGCAACAAGTCCCATCACGATTATCTTTAATGTATTCTGTGTAATGAATTTGCTCCCCTCCATGCTGACAGATATTGAGAAACCAAGCAGCATGGTGACAATGTTTGCAAGTTCATTTTGCGCCGCCTTTGAAAGACGCTCGGTAACTCCGCTGACGCGCAGGAGATTTCCGAACATTACAAAACCAAGCAACGCAACGGACTCCGGAGCAATTATTCCGGCAACTGCTGTTATTGCTATGGGGAATATTATTATAGCTCTGCGTGAAACCGGTTTTTCCGAATACGTCATTTTTATCCGGCGTTCTTTCTTTGTTGTGAGCGCATATATTACCGGAGGCTGGATTATCGGTACAAGAGACATATATGTGTATGCCGCAACGGATATTGCTCCGAGCAGATGTGGCGCGAAGCGTGCCGCAACGTATATCGGAGTAGGGCCATCAGCTGCACCGACTATGCCTATAGAACCGGCTTCGTAAATGTTGTACCCTAACAGAAGCGCAATGCCCATCGTCAGGAATATTCCCGATTGTGCAGTTATACCGAAGATCACCATCTTGGGGTTTGACAGCAGCGGCGAAAAATCGCACATTGCTCCAACGGATATCAATATCAGAAGCGGAAGCAGCTCAGTCGCAATGCCCATGTCAAATATCATTGAAAGAGCACCGGTAACTTCAGCCCCACCGGAAATGTGGTTAATAACCGATGAAAGAGGAAGGTTCACAAGTATAGTGCCAAAGCCCATGGGCAACATGAGATCCGGCTCATATCCTTTATCTATTGCCATATATATCATTATGCAACCTATGACAAGCATTATGAGATTTTGGTATGTTATCGCGCCTAATATGTTAAAAACGTATTCTCCCATATCTTCACTCTCTGTTATCGTTATTTTCAGATGTGGCGTTCAATAATTTTTCAAGTATTTCAGGTGCGTAAAATCTGCCGCAGTTCATGCCCCTGCACGATGCCGCATACAAATCCCACATATCTTTATCTTTCATCAGATCTGGCCAAAACGGAAAAGTACGGCACTGACGCGGGCGCACCGGATATATTCTGCATTTTTTCGTCTGTTCGTCCAAAAATACACAGTTGTAATTATCCATCTCCGCGAATGTCAATGTGCCGTATTTGTACATCATGTAGGTCTTTTTCAGATCCGCAACACTGATGTTCAAGTATTCAGCTATTTTTTCACGCTCTGTATGAGTTGTCCTCACAACCCCGGGAGCGCCGCCGCAACAGCCTCCGCAACCTACACATTCAAAATGAAGACCGCTTTCCTGCCACCAGTACTCCACTATCTGCCTCTCAGGCCTCTCTTTGAGCCAAGGCATACCGCACCGGTATCTCTCAATTTATCCAAGGCCTCAAGCGCAATGCCTGTTCCCAGAGCAACACATTCACCGGCGGATTCGGCAACTATCGTGTTAATGTCAGTCTCTTTTGTGATCAGCTCGGCAAGTCCGCGCAGATATGCACCGCCGCCTGTCAGGATTATTCCTCTGTCCATAATATCAGCGGAGAGTTCCGGAGGTGTCTTTTCAAGTACACACTTTATGGCAAAGATGACGGAGTTCACCGGATCTTTTATCGCTCTTGCTATGTCCGAACCTTTTATCTCTATCTGACGCGGCAGTCCCAAAACAAGTTCTTGACCGCGGATCTCAATTGTTTTATCAGCAGTATCGGAATCAATAGAGCAACATCCGATTTCTTTTTTTACCATCTCTGCTGTCTGATCGCCTATTGCGAGGTTATATTCTTTTCTGATATGCCGTACTATCGCTTCATCAAATTTATCGCCGCCAACGCGCAATGATTCGTAAACTACAAGGCCACCGAGCGATACAACAGCCATGTCGCTCGTACCTCCGCCTATGTCAACGACCATATTGCCTACAGGATCCCCTATTGGCATATTCGCCCCTATCGCTGCGGCCATAGGCTCTTCAATCAAGTATGCCTCTTTGGCTCCCACTTCAAGAGCAGCTTCAAGCACCGCCCTGCGCTCTACATCCGTAGCACCCGCCGGTACGCCTATCATAAGGCGATGACGGACGTAATGCCCAATGCCGTGCGTGACCTTCCTCATGAACTCACGCAGCATTACCTCTGTCATTGTATAATCTGCTATAACTCCGTCACGAAGAGGTCGGATAGCTACCACGTTGCCGGGCGTTTTGCCTATCATTATCTTCGCGTCTTCACCGACAGAGAGAATTTTACCGCTGTTCTGATCCATAGCAACAACTGATGGTTCCCTCAGAACAACTCCCTTTCCCTTAACATACACAAGAACCGTTGCGGTTCCCAAATCTATTCCTATATCTTTGCTGAACAATTTTGTCAGCCTCCAGTCCGCTGCTCCAGCTAAATCAAGCAAATCAAACGTATGTATATCTATACATACATGTTTATTGTATCATATCTGATAATTTTTTTGAGATGTTATATTGATTTTTGTGGCAAAGGGGTGAACGCAGTGCCGCCTGAAAAAGCGCACAGGCGCGAAAAGCTTTATGTCTCTCACGCCTGTGCTGTCATCGTGTTGCTTACTTTGTTTTTCGTCTTATTTGATTTCGCCGAGCGCCGAGAGTGCCGCCGCAAGACGCGCAACAGGTACACGGAAGGGCGAGCAGCTGACGTAGGTGAAGTTGAGTTTGTTGCAGAATGCTATGCTGGACGGGTTGCCGCCATGTTCTCCGCAGATGCCTATGCGGATGTCAGGACGTACCGAACGTCCTTTGTGTGCCGCTATTTCCATGAGTCCTCCAACTCCGTCTCTGTCAAGTTCGGCAAAGGGGTTTTCTTTGAATACGCCTTTTTCTACGTATTGTCCGAGGAATTTGCCTTCTGCGTCGTCGCGTGAGTAGCCGAATGTTGTTTGTGTGAGGTCGTTTGTTCCGCAGCTGAAGAATTCAGCATATTTGGCAAGTTGGTCGGCTACCATGGCTGCTCTTGGGAGTTCTATCATTGTGCCTACAAGGTAGTGCAGTGTTACTCCGCTTGTTTCTATTATTTCTTTGGCTATGGCGTCTACGAGGTCTCGCATTGCTTTCATTTCGTATTGTGTGCCGACGAGCGGTATCATGACTTCCGGCATTATGTGTTTGCCTTGTTTTGTGAGTTTGCAGGCTGCGTTGAATATTGCACGAGCTTGCATTTCGTAGATTTCAGGGTAGATCATACCGAGTCTGCATCCACGGAAGCCGAGCATTGGGTTCTGTTCGTGGAGTTCTCTTGCTCTTGTTATGATTTTGGTTATTTCTTTAGCTTCGGCACTGTCCGATTTTGTTTCGGAAAGTGCTTTTTCAAGTTCGGGGATTTTGGGGAGGAATTCGTGGAGCGGCGGGTCAAGGAGACGCACTGTTACGGGAAGCCCTTCCATTGCATCAAAGATGCCTGTGAAGTCTTTTTCTTGCATTTGTTCAAGTTTCGCAAGTTGTTTTTTGCGTTCGTCCGTTGTTGATGCTACTACCATTGCTTCCATTACGGGGATTCTGTCCGCTGCCATGAACATGTGTTCGGTGCGGCAGAGTCCTATGCCTTTGGCTCCGAAGGCACGGGCGCGTTTTGCGTCTTCGGGGGTGTCGGCGTTTGCCCATACCTGCATTTTGGCTTGTCTGTCGGCTGCTTCCAAGAGTTCTTTGAAGTTGCCGTCAAGCTGGGGGTCTATGAGTTGCATTTTGCCGATGATTACGTCTCCGTTGCTTCCGTCAAGGGTGATGTAGTCGTCTTTTTTGACTGTTGTTCCGTTTACTGTGAATGTCTGTGTTTCTGTGTTTATTTTTATTGCTTCTACTCCCGATACGCAGGGTTTGCCGAGACCTCTTGCCACTACTGCCGCATGGCTTGTCATTCCTCCGTGGCAGGTGAGTACTCCTTGTGAGGCAAATAGACCGTGGATGTCGTCGGGGGTGGTTTCGGGGCGTACGAGGACTATTGCTTCTCCTTTGTTGCCGCGTTCCGCTGCTTCGTCTGCGTCAAATACTACTTTGCCTACGGCAGCTCCGGGGGATGCGGGGAGACCTTTGATCAGTACGCTGCGTTTGGCTTTGGGGTCTATTTGTTTGTGGAGGAGTTGTTCTATTTGCTCGGGGCTTACTCTTGTTACTGCTGTTTTTTCGTCTATGAGTCCTTCGTGGAGCATTTCTATTGCACAGCGTACTGCGGCAGCCGCTGTGCGTTTGCCGTTGCGTGTCTGGAGTATGTAGAGTTTGCCGCGTTCTACTGTGAATTCTATGTCTTGTGCATCACGGTAGTGTTTTTCAAGACCTTTGGCTATTTTGCAGAATTGGTCGTAGACATCGGGCATGTCTTTTGCAAGTGCTTCTATGGGTACGGGGGTGCGTATGCCGGCTACTACGTCTTCTCCCTGGGCGTTGATGAGGTATTCTCCGAAGAGTTTGTTTTCTCCGGTTGAGGGGCTTCTTGAGAAGCATACGCCTGTACCGCAGTCGTCTCCGAGGTTGCCGAATACCATTGTTACTATGTTGACTGCTGTGCCGTATTCTTCGGGGATTTTGTTGATTTTGCGGTATGTTATGGCACGCGGGGTGTTCCAGCTGCGGAATACTGCGTCTATTGCAAGGCGAAGCTGTTTCCACGGGTCTGTCGGAAATTCATATCCTGCTGCTTTTACTATTTCTTTGTAGTCCGCAACGAGTTTTTTGAGTTCTTCCGCCGGAATCTGATAGTCTGCTGCTACTCCCGCGTTGTTTCTTGCTTGTTCAAGTCTTGTTTCAAATTTTTCTATGTCAACGCCCAATACGACGTCCGAGAACATTTGTATGAAGCGGCGATAGCTGTCGTATGCGAATCTTTCGTCTCCGGCAGATTTTGCGAGGGCTTCTACCGTTGTGTCGTTCAGTCCGAGGTTGAGTATGGTGTCCATCATGCCGGGCATTGATACGGGGGCGCCTGATCTGACGGATACCAATAGGGGGTTTTCGGATGCACCGAATTTTTTACCGGCCTGTTTTTCTACTCTTGCAACTGCTGATTTTACATCTTCCCATATGCTTGTGATGAAGTCTTTTTCTTCCCAGTATTTGTGGCATGCTTCCGTTGTGATGATGAATCCGGGAGGTACGGGAAGTCCTATTTTTGACATTTCGGCAAGGTTTGCTCCTTTGCCTCCCAAAAGGTTTCTCATTTCTGCGCTGCCTTCGCAGAAGTCATAGATGTACTTTGTCGGCATTTTGTTTTCCTCCTGTTGTTATCCCGCCGTACCACTTCGGGTACGGCGGTTATATTTTTGTATTTTTATTTCCTATTTCAGAATACTGAAATCGCCTATCTGCATAAAGAACGCCTGACATTCTCCAAGAAGTGCCATGCGGTTTGCACGGACTTCGGGATCTTTGTCCATTACAAGAACATCGTTGAAGAAGTCAGCAATAACCGGCGCGAGCTCTGCCATTGTTGCCGCAAGCTTTTCCCACTCACATGCAGCTACGGCTTCTTTTGCTTTTCCTGTGAGTTTTTCAAGTTCCTCGTAAAGTTTTTTCTCCGCCTCTTCCGTGAATTTTGACGGATCCGCAACCGTGGGTATATCTTCTGTCTTTGAGAGAATGTTCTTTACCCTGACCGCTGCGTTTATCAGTTCGGCAAACCACGGCTCGCTGCTTGCCTTTGTCAGGACCTCGGCAAGACGGAATATCTGAAGTGGACGTGACGGCACTGTCTGCATCGCAAGTGCTATCGCTTCGTGGCTTTCGCCTTTCTCGCGCAGCTGTACCTGCTGGCGCTGAGCAATAAACGCTTTGAGCTTTTCAAGGCGCTTTTCTTTCAGACCAAGCTGTTCTCCTGCCATTTCAAGTGCTTTATCCATGTCAAAATCAAGCGAAAGTCCCCATGCAAGCTCGTTGATCGTTCTTGCTGCACGGCGAAGTCCATAAGGATCTGCCGATGATGTCGGCTCCTGCCCGATCTTGAAGATCGCGGCCAGCGTATCAAGACGTTCGCCTATACCGAGCAGCGCACCTCCGTGACGTGATGGGAGAGCGTCTCCGGCAAATTTCGGCAGATACTGTTCGTAGAGCGCGAGAGCAACTTCCTCAGGCTCTCCGGCCTTACGTGCATATTCACGCCCCATAACGCCCTGCACATCCGAAAATTCGTAAACCATATTAGTTACAAGGTCGGCCTTTGCAAGGTCACACGCACGCGCAAGGTTTGCCATATCAACATCGGCACCGAGTTCTTCGGCAAGGCTGAGCGTGATTTTCTTTATTCTCTGCACTTTATCATAAACAGAACCGAGCTGTTCCTGATAAGTTACATTTTTCAGTTCTTCGGCACGTTCATCAAGCGACTTCTGCTGATCTTCTTTCCAGAAAAATGCAGCATCGTAAAGACGCGCACGCAGAACTCTCTCATTGCCCTCACGCACGACCATCATATCTTTTGCTTTGTTGTTGCTGACGCCTATAAAATACGGCATAAGTTTCCCTGCCGCATCGTGTACGGGGAAGTAACGCTGATTCTTAGCCATTGAAAGAATGAGGACTTCTGAAGGGATATCTAAAAACTCCTTATCAAATGATCCGTAGAACGGCATCGGATATTCGTTAAGATGGACATTCTCCTCAAGCAACTCAGGATCAACAGTGACTTTTGCGCCAAGCTCTTTCTCAATAGCGGCAATACCGTCAAGAATCATTCGTTCACGCTCTTTGGGGTCGGTGATCACGCAGTTGTCGCGCATTGCCGAAGCGTATGCCGCAGCATTGGGTATCTCAACAGCATCGCTGCCCATAAACCTATGGCCGCGCGAAATTATGCCGCTATTCACGTTACCGAAGCTCACATTTATTTGCACATCGCCTAAGAGAGCAACGATCCACCGCACCGGACGCGCAAAGTGTACATTCCTGTCTGCCCAATACATACTCTTCGGAAATGAAAGACGGTGCAGCAATTTTTCCAAAATCTGCGGCAAAACCTCAACCGTAGGCTTGCCTTCCGTGCGTTTCTCCGCGATCACATACTCGGCGTTTCCGATTTTTTCTACTTTAAGTTCGGATACATCAACTCCGCGGCTTCTCGCAAATCCTTCGGCTGCCTTTGTCGGTTTCCCCTCGGCATCAAAGGCCTGAGCCTTCATCGGTCCCTTTGAGACCTCAACGGAATCCTCCTGTCTTGCCGCCAATTCCGCAGCGGTCAGCACTATGCGGCGAGGCGTACTCTGAGACTTTATCTCTCCGTGCGCAACGTGCGCAGCGGCAAATTCTTCCTTCGCAAACTGCGCAATGTCAGCAAGCGTCTTAGGCATAAATCTCGCCGGAATTTCTTCGGTACCTATTTCAAAGAGAAGATCAGACATTATTGCGCCCCTCCCTTTTCATACTTATCAAATTTTCCCATAAGAGGATGCCCCATCTCTTCGCGTTGTCTTACATACGCCTGACAGCACGCGGAAGCAATGGCTCTAACCCTGCCTATGTATCCGGTTCTTTCGGTGACGCTTATCGCATTTCGGGCATCAAGGAGATTAAATGAATGTGAACACTTCAGAACATAATCGTACGCTGGAAGAACAAGTCCGGCCTCAAGCACACGCTTTGACTCCGCTTCGTACTTGTTGAAAAGGTTAAAAAGCATATCCGTGTCTGCTATCTCAAAGTTGTATGTTGAATGTTCAACTTCTCCCTTGTGATGCACATCGCCGTACTTGACTCCGCCTACCCACTCAAGGTCATAAACGTTGTCAACCTTCTGTACAAACATCGCAATACGCTCAATGCCATACGTGATTTCTGAAGGTACGCACTCCATATCAATAGATCCCATCTGCTGGAAGTATGTAAACTGCGTGACTTCCATGCCGTCAAGCCATACCTCCCAACCAAGTCCCCATGCGCCTGTCGTTGGATTTTCCCAGTCGTCCTCAACGAAGCGTATGTCATGCTCGGATGGATCTATGCCCAAAGCCTTAAGACTTTCAATGTACATTTCCTGAATATTATCAGGGGCAGGCTGTATGATGACCTGATATTGATAGTAATGCTGAAGTCTGTTAGGGTTTTCGCCATACCTTCCGTCTGTAGGTCTTCTTGACGGTTCAACGTACGCAACACGCCACGGCTCAGGACCAAGCACACGCAGTGTCGTAGCCGGATTCATCGTACCGGCACCGACCTCAATGTCGTAAGGCTGCTGAATTACACAGCCCTGTGAGGCCCAAAAATGCTCAAGCCGCATTATTATTTCCTGAAAATTCACCTGTTTTGCCTCCTTAGCAAGGTCTCATCCGCATAAGCCATTCACATCAGTTCCACTTTCGAAAGAATATTTCTGCGGTAACAGAGCGAACGGCTCCAAACTATTGCTCCCCAACAAAATCGTGAATATTCACTTGTCTCCCCGTGGGTACGCAGGAGCCGGCCTGCTTGTGCCCTTTCAGGGTATGCCCTGAAAGGGTATGGATTTAGTGAGGTAGATCAGCGATGCGCGAAAACATAACACACTACACCGCCTACACAACATCTAACGACAGTTTTCATTTTACCCTACTGCACACCGCGCGTCCCTAAAGCCACCGGGTTCTGCGCCTTAGCTTCGCTACGCGCAGAACGACAAATCTTCAAGTATTTATTGGATTATCAATAACTTCATACTGTTTTTACAGAACAGCTATCGTATCCGGAGCAAGGCTTTTCCATACGCCAACTATGAAGCTACTACAAGTCATTTTATCATTGGCTTGTGTATAGTCAAGTGTGGGTATGCCACGACCACTGAAAAATAACACCACGCTATTTATTGGATTATC
>JAUNMU010000143.1 GCA_030531745.1 Synergistes sp.
AGCGCTTTGTCGGGACTTACAGTTGTAAAGACAGCTGAGAGTATTATCAGGGCGCAGCCCGCAACTTCTCCGTATGACGGGATCTGTTCCACCATAAAGGCGGAGAGGCATACCGCAACGACTATCTCAAGAGTACAGAGCAACGTCACCACGACCGCGGGGACGATCTTCAATGCTTCATAAAAGAGTGCATACGAAATTATCGTTCCTGTCAGTGCCATTGCAGCTACGAGAAGCAACAGGAAAGGTGTCATATTTGACATATCGCCCCAGCCGATCACCGATGATTTGTACAGCAAAATCATAAAAAAGCCCAAGACGTTTGAATAAAAGAGCAGGGTAAAGGGATTTAATTTATGGTGCATGCTGAAATTACGCGCTATAAGCGCCTGTCCCGACATTCCGACTATTGAAAGCACGGCATACGCAATACCCGCCGGAGAAAGCGATGTCATTGAAGCAACCGAACCGCCCATACCGGAATATACTCCGAAAACGACAAACACACCTGCTATTATCTGAAAAACTGTAGGCTTTTCTCCTGTGACAAAATACTGCGCAACAAGTGTAACGATGGGGAACGTATAGTGAAGGACTATCGCTTCGGCAACCGTCAGATATTCAAGCGATGTCATATAACCGCAGCTCGCAAATGCCACTGTGAGCAACGCTGATGTGAAATAAAATTTCAATTCACTTTTTGTGGCACGCAGAGTATGAAGTTTGTGCGAAGCGGCAAAACATACAAACATCATAACAGACGCAAAGGCAGAGCGCAAAAGCACAGTGGTTATCATACTGATTCCCGCGTTTGAAATTATCTTTGCCACAGGGCTCATTACGCCCCATAAGACCGCCGCAAGTGTGCTGTAGAGTGCCCCCCGCATATATGTATATTTAACTGTCATAGCAACAAGCCTCCCACAATACCGATCCCCCGAGAAAACAATAAAGCAGCCGTGAAAATATTCGCTTCCGGCTGCAAAAGCAAAAAATCACATTACACAGTTGCGGATACCCCGCAAATCACAATATGCAATAATTATTTTGACGCATCTGCCGTCAGTTGAGCGGTGCAGTGCGGACAACGTGTTGCACGTTCGTCAATTTCGCCAAAGCAGTATGGGCACAGGCGCGGCTCTTTCTCAGGTTCTTCCGGCTTGCCGTTCTTTGATTTTATCTTTTCGGTCACACCGTCCATAGCCTTAAAGAGTGAGAATATCACGGCTGAGATGATAAGGAATGTTATGAGGTTGTTTAGGAATACACCGTACGAAATTACCGGCAGCCCTGCCTTGCGTGCCTCTTCCAAGGTAGTGACGGGCGTTCCCGAAAGATTTATGAAGAGACTTGAGAAATCAACATCTCCTATGACAAGACCTATAACCGGCATAAGCAAGTCGGTAACTACCGAGCCCACGACATCACTTACCGCCTTGCCTATAATAATGCCTACGGCCATTCCCAACATATTGCCGCGCGAAGTAAAAAATTCACAGAAATCCTTAAAGAGTTTTTTCATGATTTATCCTTTCTCATATAACAGTTATTTGCTCCCCAATAAAATCGTGAATATTTATCCGTCTTCCTGCGGGCGGCGCAGCCGCAGCGCAGGAACCAGTGTCTTTAGGACGATAAATCGGGGATGTGCAGAATGTAACGCACTACATTGCGCACACAACGCACCACGACGGTTTTCGTTTTACTTTACTGTACGCCGCGCACCATTAAA
>JAUNMU010000067.1 GCA_030531745.1 Synergistes sp.
TTTTTCACGATGGTATATAATGAAGAATGTAACACATATAGGCAGGAGGAATTTTTTGTATGATGCAGCAGGCAATAAATGTGACCGATACAATATTTTGGATAGGCGGCAACGACCGTGAGACAGATCTCTTTGAGGGGCTGTGGCAACTTCCGCGCGGCGTTGCTTACAACGCATATTTTATAAACGATGAAAAATGTGCGCTTATAGATACGATAAAGGCAGATAAACTTTCTCCGTACATTGAGAGACTTGTATCAATCAAGCCCGAAGAACGTAAAATTGATTATCTTGTCGTAAATCACATGGAACCAGATCATTCCGGATCAATAGCGATTCTGCGCAAACTCTTCCCTGAGATGAAGATCGTAGGCAATAAAAAGACAATAGAGATGATAGGTGAGTTTTACGGAATCACGGATGGATTTGTTGAGGTAAAGGAAGGTGATGTGCTTGACTTGGGGTACCATAAACTTGCTTTTGCGACAATTCCGATGGTACACTGGCCGGAAAGCATGGTAGCGTTTGACACCACAGAAAAAATTCTTTTCTCAACCGATGCGTTCGGCGGCTTCTGCGCTCTTGAGGGCGGCATATTTGATGATGAGCTTGATATGTCGCTCTACGAGGACGAGACACTGCGCTATTATGCGAATATTGTCGGACGCTACTCCGCACCGACGCAGAAAGCAATAGCGAAAGTACGCACACTTGATGTTAAAATCATCTGCCCTGCTCACGGTCCGATACTTCGCTCCGATCCGAAGCACATTATAGACCTATATGACAAATGGAGCAGACACATAACAGAGACCGGCGTGGTAGTTGTTTACGGTTCAATGTATGGCAACACGAAATTTATGACCGATACTATAGCGCGTGCAATATCAGAAGCCGGAATTAAAGATGTCATAATTCATGACGTATCGCGTTCCGATATGTCATGCATCGTCCGCGATATATGGAAGTACCGCGGGCTTGTCCTTGGCAGCTGCACATATAACACAGAACTCTATCCGCCTATGGCGTCTCTGTGCCGCTCGTTGAAGAACAAAATGATGAAGAACAGAATCCTCGGTATATGCGGCTCATACAGTTGGAGTAAGGGAGCGCTTACTGAGCTTCAAGCGTTTGCTGAGCATGGTGGGGACTGGAAACTTATTGATCCTACCATAGAGGTAAAGTCGTCGCCGAAGGAAGCGGACATTGAGCTTTGCCGTGCGCTCGGCAAAAATATGGCAGGTGCGGTACTTGCCGCAGAAAGAAATTAAGCGATGTCCGTCAGGTGTATCGCCATAAGGATAATTGCGGCGGCAGTGCTTGTTCTCTCTCTTGTAGGTGCTGCGTCAGCTGCGATACGGCTTGAAAAATTTGCCGAATATAAGTCTGATTTTTACGGCTGCAAAGCAGAGATTATAACGCCTCGTGTGAAAGGGCTTTCCCTCAAAGAGGAAGAAGATGCGATCAATGAAGAACTTTCATTGTACTCATTGGAAGCTATAAAAGATTACGGTGAGAAAGCTCTCGGAGCATTGAAAGATGCCGATGCAAGTGCAGATCTGTCTGTTGAGGTCTCGTGCAGCATAAAAGCCGATAACGACAAATGTATCGCGTTTGATATATGCCGCTCCGACACATTCGGCTCCGGCAGCGAAACGCATAGGATATACACATTCTCCAAAAAGACGGGAAGAGCTATCACTTTGAAAGACCTCTTTAACGAAAAGGTGGACTATATAAAGCTGATCAGCGAATATCTCGTAAGAGAGATGCGCCGCAGAAACGTAAAAGAGGGTAAGGCCGTTTATCTGCTTGCCGATGACGGAGTTAGTGACGGATTTTCCGCAATCAGGCACGACCAGAATTTCTATATCGGTTCAAATGGCACCATCGTAATATGCTTTGACAAATACGAGGCAGCAACAGGCGCGATGGGAACTCCCGAAATTGAAATACCGCGCGGCGTAATAGACGATCGTCTCAAAGAAGACGTAGAATAACGAAAGGCTGTTTAACAGCACACAGTAAAATTCAAAGCCGCCGCGTTCGTGATATTAACGGACACGGCGGCTTTTTTGTTCATTATGCGGGATGCGGTGTAAAGGTTATATCAGCCCTGATATAATGAGCAGCGTCATAAGCACCGGAAGCACATATTGGAAATACGGCTTTAATGCTTTCGCAAACTTTATTCCCTTGCCTGAGTTACATTCTTTTAGATAGTTATCAAATCCCCAGCCGTACTTTGTTGAGCAAAAAATCGTAAAGATGAGCGAACCTATCGGAAGAATCAGATTGCTGACCAAGAAATCCTCACTGTCAAGGACGTCACGCGCTCCGATTATGTGTAAGTCGCTCCAAAGATTGTAACCGAGGACGCATGGGACGCTTGCGATAAGGATTATGACACAGTTAATGACCGTTGCGGCTCTGCGCGACTTGCCGAATGTGTCCATACTATAGGAGATAATATTTTCAAATACGGCAAGGACGGTTGAGAAGCTTGCAAATGTCATGAAAAGGAAGAAAAGCACACCGCATACAATACCGCCGCGCATATTCACGAATACGTTTGGAAGTGTGATGAATATGAGAGAAGGTCCGGCATCGGGAGATACGCCGAAACTTGCACACGCTGGGAATATTATCAATCCTGCCGTAACGGCGACAAACGTATCCAGTGCACACACAACTACAGCCTCTTGCGGCAGAGTATTTTCGCGGCTCATATAACTGCCAAGGACTTCCATTGTCGCAATTCCGATGCTGAGTGTGAAAAATGCCTGATTCATAGCGGCTGTCATTGCTTCGCGAAGTCCCACCTTTTCAATGTTTGCCCAGTTGGGCATAAGGTAGAATTTTATACCTTCGGAAGCATTGGGGAGAGTAAAGCTGTGGATTGCGAGGATGATTATCAGGAGCAAAAGCGCTCCCATCATGAATTTTGTCGTTTTCTCAAGACCTTTTCTGACACCCATGCCGCAGACCACGAAACCCAAAACAACAGTCAGCGCCATCCAAAAACCCATTTCAAGCGGAGAAGCAAGCATATTGCCGAATATTGAAGTGACTTCGTCTTTTGTCATACCCGATGTAATGCTGCCTGTCACGAATTTCATGCAGTACGCGGACATCCAGCCCGAAACCGTTGTGTAGTACATCATAAGAACATAATTTCCGAGAATCGCAATGTATCCGTGAAAGCGAAATGCTTTTGCTTTCGGATTAAGCATTTTATAGGCTGCGCTTATCGTTTTGCGGCTTGCCCTCCCGATCGCAAATTCCATCGTCATAACAGGAATACCCATAATAGCGAGGAATATCAGATAAAAAAGAACAAACCATGCACCGCCGTACCGCCCTGTGACGAACGGAAAACGCCACACGTTGCCTATTCCTATTGCACATCCTGCGCTGACAAGGATAAAGCCCAGTCTTGAAGCAAATGATTCTCTTTCTTCCATAAATAAAAACTCCTTTTATGATTACTGTCTGTCTGGCTCTCACAGACTGAAATTATACACCGAAAGCACAAATAAATCGGAAAATAAGCAGCGTGCTTGTTACCTCCTTGGAGGAGCCCCCTCTTTGGGCAGATATTTGAGCGGATCAAGCGGAGTGCCGCGTGAATTTCTTACCTCAAAGTGAAGGTGATTGGCTGTCGCGTGTCCCGTGCTTCCGACTGTAGCAATAAGTTCTCCTCGTTTTACTTTCTGACCGATCTTAACTTTATTGGACGAATTATGAGAGTAGAGCGACCAAAGTTTTCCGCCGTGGTTGATGAGTATAACATTGCCGTAGCCGCGAAAACCGCCTCTTCCGTTTGATACGACCTCAACAACGCCGTCAAGAACAGCATAAATGGGCGTCCCCTTCGGTGCGATAAGATCAACGCCCTTATGTCCGCGTCTTTTGAAACCGCGGCTTATGTATTTTGCAGTGACGGGCCACCGCATATTCTTTATTACGTCCGGTGCGCCGCCGGAAATCATCTCTTCCTTGTCCCACTCTATGTCACCCGAAGAGATAAGCTTTTTAAGCGCGGATTCAAGCGGAGCCTGCTGAAGTTCCTGATAGTCAATCGCGTATGCACTTTGCGGCAGAAACAAAAAGATTTGCACAACAGCCGCGGCCAATGTACACAAAACTTTGATTTTACTCATTGTGCCATAAGCAGCGACAGCATCTCGTCCATAACTTTGAGATCGTATTTACCGTTGCGTTTTTTGAAGGAATGGTCTGCGCCGTCTATCTCAAAATATTTTTTGGATTCTTTGGGAATATTTATCATATCAACCAGTGCGCGGCACGCATCACTTGAGAAAATAGCGTCTTCTGTACCGCGAAAGGCCGTTATTTTCTTTGCTGCAAAATTTTTCAGCACATCAAGAGATATGCTCTCGCGAAGTGTTGAGAGTATCGGCAAAGGCATCATGTCACGTTCTGCATCCGGCATTGAAAAAGCCCCCGAGCCGCTTAAAATGACTCTGTCAACAGGAACGACGCAGGCAAGCAAAGCCGCGATAATGCCGCCAAGAGAAAATCCCCAAAGCCACAGACGTTTTTGCGTATGCTCAGCCACATATCGCAGCGCCGTTTCACAATCGGCAAGTTCATCTTTGAATGTCTTGCCGCCGAAGATCTCCATAACCCATTCAATGGGAGAGAGCGAATCTTTGTCTTTCACTGTCGTTCTTCTGCTTGTTTCGCACAGCCACGGTGTTATGCCGCGCGCTGCAAGAAGGTTTGCAAGGTAGCTGTACTTGCTGTGTACGGAAAGATTTGCCGAACTGTGGACGCCGTGAAAGAGAAGTGCCGCTATCCCACAGTCATCTCTCGGGACGAGGTGCGAGAGCTTCACTTCATGTTTCCCGAAAGAGCCGGGAAGCGTTATGATTTCGGAATAAAAATTCTTAAGTACCATAATCAAAAGAGGCAGGAGATGTGAAAAACGAATCTCCTGCCGTAAAATCAAATGTTACTTCTTTGCGTGTGCTGCCATTGCAACCGCCGTTGCGATTGAAAGGAGCTTCGTCTCTGCGGAGTCTGCACGGCTCGTAAGGACTATAGGTGCCTTTGTGCCAAGAACGATCGCAGCTGTCTTGTTCTTTGAGAAGTAAACGATCGACTTAACAAGGATATTGCCGGATTCAATTTCCGGAACGATGAGTACATCTGCGTGTCCGGCGACTTCCGATTTAATGCCCTTGTGCTTTGCGGACTCTTCTGAAACCGCGTTGTCTATCGCAAGAGGACCGTCAATCGTGCAGCCCTTGATCTGACCGCGGCGGCTCATTGCTGCAAGTGCGGCTGCGTCAAGCGTCGGGGGCATATCCGGATTTACTACCTCAACGGCACCGAGTACCGCAACTTTCGGATTTTCAATGCCGAATGCGTGTGTGAGGGCAACGACATTTTTGACGATTGAAATTTTTGCTTTAAGGTCGGGATAGAGATTGAATACACCGTCTGAAACGAAGAAGAGATGGTCGTAGCCTTCAACATCGTGGATATAGGCATGCGAAAGGAGAGCCTTGCCGTTACGGAGACCTACTTCCTTATTGAGAACGCCGCGGAGGAAGTCTGCTGTCTCAAGCATACCTTTCATAAGGACTTCGGCTTTTCCGGAAGAGACAAGTTCAACGGCTTTGAGAGCTGCCTTTGCCGCGCCGCCCTTTTCGTCAATGATCTCATAATTTGCCGCATCAAGACCCATTTTATCAAGTACGGCCTTGATCTTGTCTTCGTTACCTACGAGAATAGCGTCAACTATGCCGCCTGCGCGCGCATCTTCTACTGCTCTCATAACGACTTCATCTTCAGCGCACGCAACGCTGAGCTTTTTCGGGCCAACTTCCTTAGCGTATGCAAGAAGCTGCGTAAGATTGCGAATCTGTTCCATAAGAAAAACCTCCCTAATATCTTGCCCCACGAAAAGGGCATCGCTTACCGTTCCATTATACACGGAAAATCACAGATTTGAAAAATAAATGTAAATTACGATAATTCGGAGATTGTCTGCGTAACTTATGACCGGAGAGCCGGATCTGTGCCGGCGTATTTCGGGCAACAGATCCATGCTGATCGGCTATGCAAACTTCAGCCACAGTCGCGAGCTGCTGCGTTTAGCATCCGATACATCCGATGAACAAATATTATCGGCAGCTCCCTAAAATTCGTATGTTGCCGACAGTATCACGCGGCGTTCGGGTGTTATGTTGCCGCTGTTGTTTATGACATATTCCCTGTTAAAAATATTCACGCAGGAAAGACGCATTTTGAAATTTTCTTTTGCCTTCCACGTCATTGCGGC
The DNA here is from genome assembly GCA_030531745.1 of Synergistes sp. Lineage (GTDB taxonomy): Bacteria > Synergistota > Synergistia > Synergistales > Synergistaceae > JAUNMU01. Next base: position 6,314 of record JAUNMU010000067.1, read on the forward strand.
ATTTACGAGAAAGATATTTTCTTCGCTGTACTGCGATGTGTTGTTTCTTATATGGCGATCTCCGTAGAAATGTGCGCAGATCTCGGCATTCCATCGTTTTGTATCGTAAGCGAGAGTACCGGAAATATCCCAGCGTGGGGTCGTTGAACGGATCCAATCTCCGCTGCCGTTTTTTTCTTCCGCATGAGTGTACGCAAGCGTTTGTGTGTAAGACCAGTTTTCATTGATGTTCCATTTGTAGTCGGCCTCTGCTCCCCATGCACGATATTTGTCAATGTTCACATACTGCCCTATGTAGGTCTCAGGATCGTATTCGTAGTTTATTTTGTCTTTCATATCCATGTAAAATATGTTGAAACTCCACGGATTTCTGTCTTTCGGGTTTTTAATTCCCATGTCGTATGTCCAGCCACTTTCCGGCGCAAGTTCGGTATTTGGCAGCACAGAGCTGTTCTTGTCACCGAACATTTGATAGAAGCTCGGCATTGCAAAATACCGTCCAACGGTTGCGTAATAGATGACACCGTGTGCGTTTTCCCAGTTCAGTGACATACGCGGGATAATTTCGCTCTGATTGCTGCCGTTGTTTATGTTCCAGTACTCATAGCGCAGACCGATGTCAAGAGCGGCCTCTCCTATCGCGACCGATGTCTCAATGTACGGCGCGTATTCAAAACGCACTTCATCGTACGCTTCCGATGCTTTTTCCATTTCAACTGAGCCGTTTTCGCGGCGAAAATCCATTCCCGCAACAAACGGTATCTTGCCTATATCAAATTTTCTGTTGTATGACGCACCGAATACTTTGTCTCTGTAATCGGTGAGTGTGGAGAATCCCGACGTGTTCGGCTTATCGTAGGTATATTCTCTTTCGTTGTCGTAGTAGTATGCGCGTGCTGTGTTTGTGCCGTCAGCGTAGTTTATCGTAAAGCGTTTGTATTTGTTTTTCTGACTGTCAAGGCTTGTTGTGCCAAACAAAGTGTTTTGCCACTCTGAATAGCTGTCTCCTATCTCGGTCTGAAATGCCCACGGACCTTTTGTAAAGCCGAAGCGATAGTCGTTGCCGCTGTATTCTTTTGAGCTGTCATACTGCCCCGTCTTTGGGTCAAGCAATTTAATTTTTGTTTCACCTTCCTGTGTCCTTGTATAGCCTGCGAATACTTTCAGATCGCCGCTGACCGCCGTACCTTGAACATTGCCTCGGAACCATCCCGCGTTTCCGCCTTCTGCCGTTACTGTCACAGACGATTTATCGGAGCCCTTGCGCGTTATGACGTTTATCACGCCTCCGGCAGCATTTGAGCCGTATATTGCAGATCCCGCACCTTTTACGACTTCAATTCGTTCAACGTCAGCGAGTTGTATGTTGCGCAAGTCAAATGGATTGCCCATTTCTCCGACGCCATAGTTGCCGCCCATATATGGCATTCCGTCAATGAGCAGCAGTACTTCCGATGCAAGTCCGCGGACACTGACAAATTTATCGCGTGCCATTGATGCACTTGTCTGCAAGCCGTCTACTCCCGGAATTTTTGAAATGACATCCTGAACATCACGCGCACCGCTTGATTCAATTTCCTTGCGCGTTATCACTGTGGTCTGCGCCGGAACTTCCTCCGTACTCTGCGCAAGACGTGAACCCGTCACTTCAACGGCAGAGACCTCTTCAATGTCTTCGCTTGCTTGTCTTTCCGCAGCGCAGAGTGGAGACGCCAAGACCACAGAGAGAGCAAATGCCGTTACCATACCATTGATAAATACAGATTTCACAAAATCTACTCCTTCGCATAGATTTTCTGCCACAAAAAAGCGGCAGCCACCCGAGGGGGAGACTGCCGCCCATACAAAGCAACATTGCCGTCTCTCGCCCTCGCGATCAACAACTTCGGAACCACTGATTATATGCACCGTCTGGAGAACAAACCGGCTTCGCTCACGGAAATCAAAGATTTCCTATCTCAGCCGTGCGTCACAGGCAGTCCGCGCCTGTGGCTCCAACGTATTGATATACGCCTCGGTGAACAAACTAAGTTCCGCTACGCAAATCAAAGATTTGCTGCGTCACTTATCCGCCCCAGTCGCGGACTGCCTGTTTAGCATCCGGCACATCTAATCAGCGGAAACAACTATCGTGTTAATCTGCCAAAGGCGAATTAATCAGCGTTTTCCTCAAGAGACAGCAGATATTCTGACTTCCGTTCATCCTACTTACGCACCTTCCCACCATACGGCAGTGGCATTTACGCGCTTTCGTCGCGGCCACAGCAGCGGGGCTGCCCCGGAATTTGACCGGGTTCCCTGTATGTCCCTCATCAACTTATGTCAGCCTAACACACTTTTGCGATTTTGTCAAAAACTACAAAGGGAAAAATATTTAATGCAGTCTTAATTTTGAGATTGTGGATTTCATTTCTACTGCTATAATAATGCGCGGGTGAGGCGAAAGGTGTATGGTTTATGGAAATACAGAACGCCGACATCTCAATATACTGAACGGAGGTTGTCATTTACAAAGTGGAAAAACAACTTACAAAAGACGGTGCGATTCGTGATGCACG
>JAUNMU010000068.1 GCA_030531745.1 Synergistes sp.
AACTGTAACAGGTATTCGGAGCGAGAGAAAAGACTTTTGAATACGCTGTCTTTTGTTGTGTGTTTCGGTTTTACGGTTTCTATCGTTTTTAACTCGTTCTCTTCCGTTTTGTTCTGTGATTCGGTTTTCATGGCAGTCTGTTCTCTCCTTTGCTCATCTTAAAGTCTTGTTTAATGTTAGTCGGTTTCGTTTCCCTTACAAGTTTATTTTACAATGAAGCGGCTTGCAATGCAACGTGGATAAAACACGGTTTCTTGTACACGGCAATGACAAATCTTTGTGTGTTTGTCAGGCAAACAATGAGTGTGTGGAAACATTTTCTTGTGATAAGATATATGCGAAAAACAGCAAACGGATCATTTGTGAGGCAAGTTGTTATGGAAGAAGATAAATTCAGATTGGAAGCACCTTACGGATTGGCAGGGGATCAGCCGGAGGCTGTTGAAAAGCTTGTAAGGGGATTTTTGAAGAATGATGGAGTGCGGCAGACGCTGCTCGGGGTAACGGGAAGCGGAAAGACATTTACCATGGCAAATGTAATTGCGCGTCTTAACCGTCCGACACTTGTCATGGCGCACAATAAAACACTTGCGGCGCAGCTTTACAGTGAATTTAAGGAGTTTTTTCCTGACAATTCGGTAAATTATTTTGTCAGCTATTATGATTATTATCAGCCGGAGGCATATATCCCCGCGTCCGATGTGTATATTGAAAAAGATTCATCGGTCAACGAGAGGATAGAAAAATTGCGTCTTGCAACTACAAAGGCACTTTTGGAGAGGCGCGATGTAATCGTAGTTGCAAGCGTATCATGTATTTACGGTCTCGGAAAGAGAAAAAATTACGAGGACGCTATCTTCAATTTTGCAAAGGGTGACGTATGGGAACGCCGCGCATTTATGATGCGGCTGATAGATAACTATTACGAACGCAATGACATTTCTCTTGTCCCGGGAACATTCAGAAGCCGCGGTGAGACGATGGAAATTTTTCCGGCGTACAGTGACACGGCACTTCGCATAACATTTTTTGACGATGAAATAGAGCGTATTGACGAAATTGATCCCGTCAGCGGCATGAGTATCTGCGAAAAGACAAAGGTCGGCATATTTCCGTCGCAGCATTATGTTACAAACAGCGATGCGATTAAAAATGCGTCCGGTGCAATAGAAAAGGAAATGGAAGACCGCTGTATGTGGTTTGAGTCCCAGAGAAAATATCTTGAGGCTGAGCGGCTTAAAATGCGCACAAAGTATGATATGGAGATGCTGCTTGAAGTCGGATATTGCTCCGGAATTGAAAATTATTCCCGTTACCTTGACGGACGCAGCGAGGGAGATCCCCCGGGGACGCTGCTTGACTTTTTCCCCAAAGATTCACTTATCTTTATAGACGAGTCACATATAACACTGCCGCAGGTGAGAGGAATGTTCAACGGTGACAGGGCAAGGAAAGAGGTGCTTGTTGAACATGGCTTCCGTTTGCCCTCATGCCTTGACAACCGTCCTCTGCGTTGGGAGGAATACGAGCCTATCTTAAAAAATGCTCTGTTTATATCGGCAACGCCCGGTGATTATGAATTTGCAAATTCTTCTCAGGTCGTTGAACAGCTTATTCGCCCCACCGGAATACCCGACCCCGAAGTTGAGGTACACAAGGCAACGGGGCAGGTTGACGATCTTATAGCGGAACTGAGGCCGATAATTGAGCGCGGAGATCGTGCGCTTGTATCCACACTCACAAAACGCTCCGCGGAGGATTTAGCTGAATACCTTGCCGATTTGGGCATTAAGGTACGTTATATTCATTCGGAGCTTGATACCTTTGAACGTGCCGAACTTCTGCGAGATCTGCGCCTTGGTGTATTTGCCGTTCTTGTGGGCGTAAATCTTCTGCGCGAAGGAATAGACCTGCCGGAGGTTTCACTTGTGGCGATACTTGACGCGGACAGAGAAGGCTATCTTCGTGCGCATAGGTCGCTCATACAGATGATAGGGCGCGCAGCGCGAAACAGTGCCGGAAGGGTAATTCTGTATGCGGATGTTATGACCGACAGCATATCTCTTGCTATGAAAGAGACGGCACGTCGCCGCGAAATTCAGATAAAATTCAACGAGGAACATGGGATAGTGCCTCATACCATAGTAAAGGCCGTAAAAAATCTGTTGCCCGATGAACTTATTGAAGATAAGCCGGACACATATACCGGTATGCGTGCGGCATCGCCCGATGCAAAATCCGTAAAAGATGAAATTTCCGAACTTGAACGAAACATGTGGGAAGCCGTTGAAAAACTGGAATTTGAGAGAGCGGCTGAACTGCGCGATGAAATACAGATGTTGAAAGGCGGTAAGGATATTGGAACAGGAAATAAAAATCACAGGGGCAAGACAGCACAACCTAAAAAATATAGACGCGGTCATTCCAAAAAATAAGCTTGTTGTGGTGACTGGGCCGTCAGGATCCGGAAAATCATCGCTTGCATTTGATACCGTTTACGCGGAAGGGCAAAGACGCTACGTTGAGTCGTTATCATCATACGCAAGACAGTTTCTCGGTATGCAGGACAAACCGGATGTTGACAGCATAACAGGGCTTTCGCCCGCAATATCCATAGAACAAAAGGGCACAAGCCACAATCCTCGTTCCACGGTGGGAACGGTAACCGAAATATACGACTATCTTCGTTTGCTTTATGCACGCGCCGGAACACCGCACTGTCCGAAATGCGGCAGAGAGGTACGCAGATACAGTGTTGACGAGATAATAGATATTATCTACCGCGAATATGAGTCGCTTCCGCTTGAGATATATTCTCCCGTGGTCAAATCAAAAAAAGGCGAATATAAAAATCTCCTTCTGAAACTTCGTCAGCAGGGATATATGAGGGCAAGAATTGACGGCGTACTTTACTGGCTTGAAGAGGAAGTTGAACTGGATAAAAACAAACGCCACAAAATAGACTGCCTTATAGACCGCATGCGCGTAAAGGAAGAAAATAAATCACGCATGAGCGAAGCCGTTGAGATGGCTCTGAAACTTTCCGAAGGGTTTGTGATCATTGCTTCAAAAGAAAAAGACGAAAGAGAACTGACCGAAAAATATGTATGCCCGGAATGTGAGATAAGTCTCCCTGACATTGAGCCGCGTCTCTTCTCGTTCAATGCCCCGTTCGGAGCCTGCCCCGACTGCGCCGGGCTTGGATTTCACGCTCACGTCCATGCGGAATTGGCAATAGATGAAACGCTTCCTGTCGGCGAGGGCGGCTTTATACCGTGGAAAAATGCAAAATACATGGTGCGCAAAGCGGAAAAGCTTGCCGAAAAAAAGGGCTGGGATATTTCAAAGCCTTTCGGTGAATTGCCGGAAGATGTAAAAAATACTTTACTCTACGGCTCGGATGAAGTCCTTGAACTTGTCTTTGAAGATAAAAAAAACGGAGACTGGGAATATAACGGTAAATATATAGGACTTGTACCGTGGATTGAAAAGCGTTACAAGGAGACGGAATCCGAAACATTCAAAGAAGAAATGGCAGGATACTACGTTGAAGATATATGCGCAACGTGCCATGGAAGAAGGCTTAAACCGGAGCCTCTCTCCGTAACACTCGGGAATTACAACATAGGCGAACTTACCGAAATGCCGATAGACGAACTTATAGACGTGCTTAACAAATTTTCACTTGGCGAGCGTGAACAGAAAATAGTCGGCATTGCCCTTGCAGAAGTAAAAAAACGTCTGACATTTTTAGACAACGTGGGAGCAGGCTATTTGAATCTTGCCCGCCGTTCGGACACGCTCTCCGGAGGAGAGAGTCAGAGGATCCGTCTTGCCTCTCAAATAGGTTCGCAGCTTACCGGTGTACTCTACGTCCTTGATGAGCCGACAATAGGTCTTCACCCGCGTGACACAAACAAATTGCTTGATACATTAAAGACTATACGCGATATAGGAAACACCGTTCTTGTAGTTGAACACGACAGAGACACCATGGCGTCCGCGGACTATATACTTGAGCTTGGTCCCGGGGCCGGAGAATTGGGTGGTAAACTTGTCGCTTGCGGAAACGCGGAAGAAATAAGAAAGAGCGGTTCAAGCACAGGACGTTATCTCAACGGAGAAACAGACGGGACATGGCGTATCGGTGCAGAGCGCAGACGGCCGCGCGGATACATAAAAGTGCGCGGCGCAAGCGAAAACAATCTGAAAAAAGCAAATATAGACATTCCGCTTAACGTCTTTGCGTCACTCTCCGGAGTATCTGGAAGCGGCAAAAGCACCTTTCTGTACGAGATTCTCTACAAAGGGCTGCGCGGAAAATTTGATAAAGATTTCAGGGAAAGAGCCGGAAAATTCGCATCAATCAGCGGCTATGAATCACTGAAAAACATAGTCCTTGTTGACCAAAGCCCGATAGGCAGGACACCGCGCTCAAATCCCGCAACATATACGGGAGTATTTTCTCTGATACGCGAATTTTATGCGCAACTTCCGGAATCTCGTCTGCGCGGCTATCTCCCCGGGCGTTTCAGCTTCAATGTAAAAGGCGGAAGATGTGAGGCGTGCGGCGGTGACGGGGTCATAAAAGTGTCAATGCTCTTTTTGCCCGACGTCTATGTAAAATGTGATATTTGCGGCGGCAAAAGATACAATCGCGAAACGCTTGAAGTAAAATTCAAAGGACTGACCATTGCGGATGTGTTGAATCTTACCGTTGACGAAGCGACAAAACACTTTGACGACATACCCCGCATAGCATCAAAGCTCAAAACTCTTCAAGACGCAGGACTCGGATACATAAGACTCGGACAGCCCGCCACCACGCTCTCCGGCGGAGAGGCTCAGCGCGTCAAGCTTGCAGCGGAACTCGGCAAAAAATTCAGCGGCAGCACCTTATACCTTCTTGACGAGCCGACCACGGGGCTTCACTACACAGACGTGCAGAAGCTGCTGAAACTCCTGCATAAACTTGTTGAACATGGCAACTCCGTACTCACGATTGAACACAACCTTGATGTTCTCGCATCATCGGACTACATTATAGACTTGGGACCGGAGGGCGGACGCGGCGGCGGAAGAGTTGTCGCCAAAGGCACACCGGAACAGATCGCACGCGCAGACGGAGCTACATCAAAGTATCTTGCACAGTTCCTAAAGGAGACCAAAGAAAAACATGGATAACAAAAAGACAAACAACAAACGCAGCGAAAACACAAAATGCGAAACAGACTCCCTCTGCTGGGGCAGAAACCCCGTACTGTCACTGTTGGAGGATACGCCCGAACGCTGTTCAAAGGTCTCAATGGCAAAAAACATTCAACCACACATAAAAGCAAAAGTAACCGAACTTTGCAGAGCAGCCGGAATAATATTCACATTCGTTGATACAGCGGCACTTGACCGAATGGCTTTCGGCGAAAATCATCAGGGAATAATCGCATCGGTCACACCCGTTGAAATGCTGAATGAGGAAGATTTTATTTCAGCACTGCCGCAGCAGCCGCAGCCCTGCATGATCCTTCTGTGCGATCACATACAGGATCCGCACAATTTAGGCGCGGTAATAAGAAGTGCCGAAGCGTCCGGAGCCTCAGGCGTCATGATACCGAAGCGCGGCAGCTGTATGCCGACAGGTACGGTTATAAAGACAAGTGCCGGCGCAGCCCTTCGTCTGCCGATCGTAAAAACGGGCAACATATCGCAGACAATACGCTCGCTTCAAAAAGCAGGGTTTTGGGTAATCGGCCTTGCAATGGACGGACGTGAAACCCTCTTTAAGGAAGATCTGCCGCCGCGCAGCATTATAGTGGTCGGTGCCGAAGGCGAAGGTCTTGGCACCGCGTCAGCCAAAGCATGTGACGACATACGATACATACCGATGAAAGGAACGACCGGCTCACTCAACGCATCCGTTGCGGCCGCCATTGCAATGTTTGAATGGTCAAGGTCGCAAGAGAAGCACTGAACACAAACAAGACAATAATATGTTATACTTAACGAAAGCAATATAGATTTCAAGGAGTGATAAACATGAGTGAAGAACAGTTTGAAGAAATGCAAAAGAACGAAGTAGAGGAACTCAAGGCAAAGCTTGCAGAGCTTAAAGCCAAACTGCAAGAAAAAGAGACAGCCGAACTTGAAAAATGCGATGCAGAAGAAGCAAAAGATGACTGCTGCGATACAAACGAAGTTCTGAAAAAACTTCGCGACGGTCTTGAAAACCTTTACGAAGAAATCTCACCGCTGCTTGACAAATGCAAAGAAAAACACGAAGCAGCCGCGGCAACTGCCAAAGAGAGCATTGCCAAACATCCTCTTACGGCACTTGCGGTTTCATTCGGAGTCGGTTTTGTACTCGCAAAGATCGTGAACTGCAAAATATGCTCCGCCTCCCGTAACCGATAGCACACAATCAAACGAATGGAGCATATCGCGGAATTTATAATACGCATAGCCGAACTTGCGGAAGCGGAAGGGCGCGAACTGAAAAACAATATCTGCAGCGTCCTTCGCTCCGCAATGCTGACATTCTTTGCCTTTCAACTCTTCTTTGCCGGAGTGCTTGCTCTTCTCTTCGCCTTTTACCTTCTCATAGTCGGGATAGTCGGTCGGCCGGCTGCGGCGTTGATAATTGCGCTTCTCTTTTTTGCAATCGGTTGGCTTCTCCTGAAAGCTGCAAACACCAAAAATAATGAACATCAAAAAAAGTTATACGAATCGGAGGATGCAACAAGTGTCGGGAAAATCGCTGAATGAAGCAAAAGAAGATCTTCGTGTCTCAGCGCGTAAACTCAGCATAACTAAAGCGATAATAAAAAATCCGCTCTCAAGCGTTGCAGCAGCGGCAACAGCGGGGGCTGCAACGGCAGTGTTCGGCGGCGCAAAATTTTCTGTGTTTCGTACAATAAAAAGTGCGCTTATGATTTCGTCACGCGCAATATACCTGAAAAATCATTTCATAGATAAAATATCAGACGGAAGAAAGATGAAATAGACAAATGAAAGAGATAACACTTGCACATTATGTAATGAAAGACATAAACGCCTCTCCATGGGAAAAAACATGGGAGAACCTTATGAAATTCGGATCACGCATCGCGCCTAAGATCGCTCCGATGGGATACACCATAAAACTGCGAAAAGTGATAATGGAAGATCTCACGGAAGATAACCTTATGTCGGCAAATATGGTCACAATAGAGTGTGCCGATGCAAATGTTCCGGAAACACCGATTGAAAACATAATCATGCTGCAGCTTGATTTCAGCGAGTGCAGCGAATGTAAAACGCCGAGCGGACAAGAATTTCCGTGCCGCACATTTGAGACATTCACAGGAGAAAAATGTCAGGTATTGCCTGAAGAGTTTTTCATGGAAGCGGTGCTGCGCGTAGCATTCAAGGCTCAGCACACGGAGGGCGCTCACTGTCACTGCGGTGAAGACTGCAGCTCATGCGCAAGCGGCTGCGGTGACGAAGAGATAGGCAAACGGCACGACTGCGGTAGGAAATAGGAGGAGAACACAATGGCGCACATCAACATAACGACAAAGGGCGGAGACAAAGGCATGACATCGCTTGCCAATGGTGAGCGCGTACCGAAGGACGATCCGAACGTAGAACTTTACGGCACACTTGACGAGTGTCAGGCAGCGCTCGGCATGGCGCGTGCCTTATGCAAAGACGAAAAGATCTCCGAGGACATATTTTTCATAGAAGATTATCTTTTCGGTGCAATGGCTTACTTTGCAAAATGTGACTACCCAACGCCTGATCCTGCGATCCTTGAAAACATATCGTCACGAATCGCAGAAAAACTTCCTGACGATACAATGACCTTTGTCCGTCCCGGCGACACTGAATGCGGAGCTGCCCTTCACCTTGCACGCACGATCGCAAGACGTGCCGAACGAATAGCGACCCCACTCTACCGCGACAGCAGCGTTGAAGAAAAAGCATACCGTTTTTTGAACAGATTATCTGATGTGATATATATGCTGTCATTGGCAGTGGACGAAGAAAAAGATAAATAGGCACATACTGCTTCACCAATAAAATCGTAAGCATCCAACATTCATCAGTCCACAGTGGAATATGAAAGAAAAACACAGTTTTAGTGCAAGAAAGAAAGTAAATAGAAGCACTGATCAATGCAATATAAAGAGATAAATATAAAATCCTCTTCCGCTGATTATAAGCAGAGAACAGACTTGACGGTTTTGCAAATCGTGTAACTAGCTTAGTATGTTCACCAAGGCGTATATACATACGCCCGCGCCACAGGCTCAGCCTGCCTGTGACGCGCGGCTGAGATAAGAAATCTTTGAGTTACGTAAGCGAAGCCGATTTGTTCTCCGGACGGTGCATATAATCAGTGGTTCTTTAGTGCTGAAAGACAAGTGGGGGCAAAAAAGGAGAAAAATATATTTATTCTGAAACATAAATTATTTTATGCACGCTTCACAGATAGTGGATATAGAACAGGCGCAGTTTCGTGTGACACGAAAGGAGAGAAAAAGCACACGAAGACTGCGCTCTATACAGTTTGAGATACGAAGGTTATCTCAATTACTGCCTTGTTTGATTGTTTTGTTCAGCGCGTGCCGCAGGGCACGCGCTGTTGTTATGTTTTGTTATTCGGCTTTTGTTATTTCTGTTGCCGTTGTTTCTGTTGCTTCGGTTGCTGCTGTTTCGGCTGTCGGTTCGGGGTTGGCTTTTTGTTTTTCACCGCCGAATTCGTACGATATGTTCAGGTTTGCTCCTATGCTTTCGCGTTTGCCGGCGTAGCCTGTGAGGCCAAGTTCCACTTTCCACGGGCTCTCTTTTTTGTCGTATTTGATGCCAAGTTCT
>JAUNMU010000069.1 GCA_030531745.1 Synergistes sp.
CAAAAAGAGGTGTTTGTCGTGAAAATGAAACTTAACAAAATCATGCTCTTTGACGGCGCAATGGGTACGATGCTGCAAAAATGCGGCCTTGAACTCGGTGCTGTACCTGAGATGCTTAATATAAAATCACCTGAGACGATTAAAGCTATACACCGCGAATATTTAGCGGCAGGGGCAGATGTGATTCTCTCAAATACATTCGGCGCAAACAGATTTAAGGCAGAGAGAGCCGGTGCGTCGGTGCGTGAAATGGTTACCGCGGGGGTAAAAATCGCAAAGCGTGCCGCTTGCGGTATGGACGGTAAATTTGTCGCATTGGATATAGGTCCGTGCGGACGGGTACTTGCTCCGTCGGGTGATTTGGATTTTGAAGATGCCGTCGGTGTCTTTGCAGAGATCGTATGTGCAGGAAGGGATGCCGGTGCGGATCTCATTCTGCTTGAGACGTTCACCGATCTGTATGAGTTAAAGGCTGCCGTCATTGCCGCAAAAGAAAATTCCGATCTGCCTATATTTGCCACTATGAGTTTTGAGGCAAACGGAACAACATTTTTCGGGACAACTGTTGAATCAATGGTGATGACACTTGAAGCGTTGGGCGTTGCCGCACTCGGCGTAAATTGTTCTCTCGGACCGGTGCAGCTTGCGCCCGTCGTGCAAAGAATACTTAACGCAGCATCTGTTCCCGTGGTTGTTCAGCCAAATGCCGGGCTTCCGACCGTAAGGGACGGCACAACATTGTATGATATAACGCCCGAGCAATTTGCAGAGGCGGTCAGAGGGTTTGCGGTGCAAGGTGTGCGCTTCGTCGGCGGATGCTGCGGCACAGATCCCGAATACATCAGGCTCACAAAGGCCGCTCTTGCAGATGTTGCCCCCATTGACAAAGCCTCGCAGTACCGCGGCGGTATCTGTTCTCCGTCAAGGCAAGTTTTTTTTGAACGCGCCGAAATTATAGGCGAACGCATAAACCCGACCGGCAAAAAATCTCTTCAAGCGGCACTCAGGGCAAATGATATAGACTATCTGCTGCGTGAAGCAATAAACGAAGATGAACACGGCGCCGATGTGCTTGATGTAAATGTAGGACTTCCGGAGATAGATGAATCGGAGATGCTCTCCCGCGCCGTTCAAAGGATTCAAACAGTAACGTCACTTCCGCTTCAAATAGACTCGGCATCTCCCGAAGCACTTGAACGTGCCGCACGCATATACAACGGCAAGCCTCTGCTCAACTCCGTCAACGGCAAAAAAGAATCTTGCGACAAAATCATTCCGATCGCAAAGAAATACGGCTGCGCACTGCTTGGGCTGACATTGGACGAAAACGGGATACCGCAGGATGCGCATGGACGTTTTAAGATAGCGGAGCGCATAGTGAACAAGGCTCTTGCGGCAGGAATACGCAGGGAAGATATTTTCATTGACTGTCTCACAATGACCGTAAGCGCACAACCGGAGCAGGCACGTCAAACACTTAAGGCAGTTGCGCTCGTCAAAGAAAAGTTAGGCGTAAAGACGGTGCTTGGCGTGAGCAACGTGTCATTCGGACTTCCGCAGCGTCCGGTGCTGAATGGGACAATGCTTGCTATGGCACTTGCGGTCGGACTTGACGCCGCAATAATAAACCCATGCGATGCGAGAATGTCGGAGACAATGACCGCTTCCCGTCTGTTGCTGAATCAGGACAAAGATGCACGGGAATATATAGCAAAGTTCAGCGGCGTTCAGCCGCAGGATATATCTGTACAAAAAGTACCGGAGATGCAAAGCCTACGCTCTGCAATAGCACACGGTCTTAAAGATGACGCAGCGCACGCAGCAGAAGCCATGCTCAATACGATGCAGCCGCTTGAAATTGTGGAGAAAGAGATCATTCCCGCACTTGACGCAGTAGGCAGAGACTACGAAACAGGAGCCATATTTTTGCCTCAGCTGATATGCTCCGCCGATGCCGCACAATCCGCATTTGAGACACTGCGGGCAAAACTTGCGTCCGGTGCTGCGGAGACAAAAAAAGGCAGAAAGATAATCATAGCCACAGTTCACGGTGATATACACGATATAGGCAAGAATATCGTTAAAGTTATACTTGAAAATTATAATTTTGATGTCATAGACTTGGGCAAAGACGTTCCGCCGCGTACCGTTGCAGATGCAGTTAAAACGACCGGCGCAAAGATAGTGGGACTCTCCGCGCTTATGACAACGACGGTCGCAAGTATGGAAAAGACAATATCTCTGTTAAAAGCCGAATATCCCAACGTCCGCACGATCGTAGGCGGCGCGGTACTCACATCACACCTTGCCGAAAGCATCGGCGCCGATTTTTACGCAAAAGACGCCATGGAAACAGTGAGAAAAGCGGAAAGTGTAGTGAACGAAGGATAATCCGGAGTGTGAAATTTAAGGAAACGCTGATTACACACCGTCCGGTGAACAAATAGGCTTAGCTCATGAGAAGCAAAGACTTTGATTCGCCGCTTATCATCAGCGAAAAGCAGCGTTTTTCTTAATTTTTTACCCATTTTTTGTAATGAAGCGCAGATCGTGCATGTGTACATAGCCGCTCTGCGCTGATGTTTGCCGCCTATGCGTTCAGGCTGTTTGGGTCAAGCAAAAATTCTTTTACGCCCATCATAATGTAGCCTTTTTCATCACGGCGCGGCCTCATGCTCTTTTCAACGATAATGATTTTCTTAAAAGAATCGTTCGTTTTGTTGAAAGAAGCTGTCTCTTGATCATACTTTGCGCGATCGGGAATTACATACGCTGATTGTATATAATACTTGTCGCTGCCAAGAGTTGCTACAAAATCTATCTCCTTGCGAATATGGCTTTCCTTGCCGTCAGCATCTCTTTCGTGCAAGTCAACGACGCCTGCGTCAACACTAAAGCCTCTGTAGCGCAACTCGTTGTAAATGATATTTTCCATTATGTGAGTGCCTTCAATCTGACGAAAATTGAGCCTTGCATTGCGAAGCCCCACATCTTCAAAGTATATTTTATATGGGGTGCCGATATATTTCCTGCCTTTTACGTCATAGCGTTTAACACGCGCGATCATAAAGGCATCTTCAATATAGCCGATATACTTATCTACGGTGCAGGCGCTTATCTTTTCGTGTTTTCGTGACTCAAAGGTGTCTGAAATTCTCTTTGGGTTGATGAGCGATGAAATGCCTGAGGCGATAACGTCCAAAACTTCACCTATCTGTGTGTTGTTCGGCAGATTGTTGCGCCTTATGATGTCTCTCAGATACAGTGAATTCATCTGAGTAGTGAGATACGTTGATTTTTGTTCGTCCGTAAGCATAAGAGCAACCGCCGGAAGTCCGCCGTAAACGGAATAATCGTCAAACGCTTCGTCCTTGTCACCGCCCTTAAAGTTATAATATTCAGAAAAAGAGAGAGGCAAGATATGAACTTCATCACCTCTGCCCGCGAACTCGGTCACAATATCTTTTGAAAGAAACTTTGAGTTGCTTCCGGTAACGAACACATCGGTATTATTTTTGCGCAGGAAACCATTAAGGACAGATTCAAATGCTCCAAGCTTCTGTACCTCATCAAGCAGGATATAGTTCATTTTGTCCTCTTTGATTTGCGGCAAGATCCAATTTAGAAATTTTTTGGGATCTGCTTTGCCCCCTTCTCTTTCGTTGTCAAGCATGATGGGATCTTCTCCGATTTTGATCAGATCCTCCGCAGAATCAAAGGCAAATCTGATGATATTGTCGTGTGAAACTTCATCAGCAATGAGATGATTATAAAATAATGTATTGAGCAAATATGATTTTCCGCTCCGGCGAATACCCGTAATTATCTTAATAAATCCATTGTGTTTTCTTAAAATCAACCTATTCAGATACACTTCTCTTGCAATTTCCATATCAATCACCATTTAATATCAGTGTCGCAACGACAGTTTTATTAAATGTATTATAACAGAAATTCAGTGGAATGGTTCACGCCGCTGTTTTCCCTGCGTTTGTTTATTGTACTCTTGACAATCTCTCTTTGAAATGATATATATTTTTCGTTGCCTTTCATGAAGGAGGGCTTGACCGCACGAAGCGGGCTGTGGCGTATCGGACACATAGTAAAATAATGAAAACAGTGAGCCGCGAAGGTTTCTCCATGAAGGAGACGCGGCTTTTTTTGTATCGTTTGGGAGGTTTTTGTTTTGCATATAGCAGATGCTCTTTTATCGTCGCACATAGCTGTTCCGATGTGCATAGTTTCAGGTGCCGTGCTTGCTTTAAGCGCAGCGAGGGCAGTCAAGGACGGCTCTGCCGAAGCAAGGCTGCCGCTTATGGCCGCAGGCGGCGCATTTATCTTTGCGGCTCAAATGATAAATTTCGCAATACCCGGGACGGGAGCAAGCGGACATATTACAGGCGGTGTTCTGCTTGCAGCAATGCTCGGAGGCAATTTATCCGTGATCTGTATTGCCGCTGTGCTTGCAATACAGGCTCTTTTTTTTGCGGACGGCGGCATATTGGCGCTCGGATGCAACATATTCAATATGGGAATTCTGCCATGTCTTGTCGTCTACCCGCTCTTTTTCAAGCCTTTCACCAAAAATGCCGCAGCCTCAGGAAGAATATTTGCCGCGGCTCTCCTCTCATGTATTCTTGCGCTGCAAGCAGGTGCATTTGCCGCGGTGCTTGAGATAACTCTGTCCGGTGCCGCGGCAATACCGTTTCGCACATTCGCACTGCTTATGCAGCCGATACATCTTGCGATAGGAATCGCCGAAGGCGTGATAACCGGTGCCGTGCTTCGCTTCGTATACAGATCACGCCCCGAAATTCTTGATTGTCTTACGCCGGATACACAAAAGCCGACGTCATCACGCGGTGTCGCTCTTATCTTCAGTGCTGCGGCTGTTGCCGCGCTTCTGCTTTCGGTCTTTGCTTCTCGTTGTCCGGACGGGCTTGAGTGGTCGCTTGAGAAGATAAGCGAGTTGGGCAGTCTGTGATTTTAGCCTCATTGCTGCAAAGTTATGCCGAATCTTAACAGCGCGATAGCAGGCATATATACAACGGAAAGTCTTTCCCGCGGCGCTTCGGTCATTCACAGGCTCAATGCACTGGCAAAGATGATCGCAACTCTTTTTTACATTGTTGCTGTGGTATCTTTTCCCACCGGAACTGTTGCAGATCTTTTGCCGTTTTTTTTGTATCCTGCCGTTATGTCGGTGCTTGCCGGAATACCTTTTTGCACGATATTCAAAAGGAGTCTTGCCCCGCTGCCGTTTTGCATATTCGCAGGTCTTTCATCGCTCTTTTTTGAGAGGACTGTTTTGTTTTATGTATGCGGAATTGCCGTAACTCGCGGTTTTATGATATTCGTCTCCATTGTTATGCGCACGTTTTTATGCGCATCGGCTGCGCTTATTCTGATAGCGGTGACGCCGTTTCACAAGATAACACAGGCGCTTTCCGATATGAATGTGCCGCGTCTCTTTGTAATGCTTTTTGAGATGATATACAGATTTATCGCGTTGCTGACGAAAGAAGCTATATCAATGAGCCGTGCATATACGCTTCGCAGCGGAGGAGGACACATAAAGATCGCAGATATGGGCGCGTTTATCGGTCAGCTTATGCTTCGCGTATATGATCGCTCGGAGCGTGTATGTTATGCCATGAAGTGCAGAGGCTTCGGTGCCGATATAAAAAAAACTGAAAAAGCTCTGCGGCTTTGCACAAACGATTATATATTTATTATAATTGTATGCGGTGCTTCAATATTGTTCAGGAAAGCGGTTTGCTCAACACTGTTCTGGAGGCTGTTGTGATGTTTGCCGTAGAAAATTTATCCGTATCGTATCCTGATGGGACAAATGCGCTCAGCGATGTAACATTTGACCTTTCCGATGGTGAAAATACCGCACTGATAGGAGCAAACGGCGTCGGCAAAAGTTCTCTTATACTTGCGTCGGTCGGTGTGATAAAATCGTCGGGCAAGATCACTGCATGCGGGACAGTATTAACCGATAGAAATTTGAACAACATACGATCTCTTGTCGGAGTTGTATTTCAGAATCCCGAGGATCAGCTTTTCACCGCATCGGTATATGACGATATAGCATTCGGACCGCGAAATATGGGGCTCGGCGAAGATGAGATCGCAGAACGCATAGAGAACACGGCGAAAGTCCTGCGTATAGAGGATATATGTCGCAAGAGTTCTCTCAAAATGTCCGGCGGAGAAAAACGGCTTGCCGCAATCGCCTCCGTACTCGTTATGCGTCCGTCCGTAATGCTCTTTGACGAGCCCACATCGTTTCTTGATCCACGGGCAAGGCGAGAGCTTGCCGCACTTCTGAAATCACTGCCGCAGACAAAACTTATCGCAACACATGACCTTGCCTTTGCGGCAGATGTCTGTCCGCGCTCAATAGTGCTTAAAGAAGGCAGGATCTTTGCCGACTGCGCCACGCATAAATTGCTGAGCAACGAAGATTTAATGTATCAATGCGGATTGTAGGTGCTTTTGTATGACATTGAAAGATTTTTTAGGAAAATATGAACATATCGCAATAGCATTTTCGGGAGGCGTTGACTCCTCATATCTGTTATGCTGCGCTATGAGGTACTGCGATGATGTAACGGCATATTACGCACAGACACCTTTTCAGCCGCGTTTTGAACGCACAGACGCAGAACGTGTGGCAAAATTCCTCGGAGCAAAACTTAAAATCATAACATACAACATTCTTAACGACGATGTAATCGCAGCGAATACCCCTCAGCGCTGTTATTTCTGCAAGAGAAAAATGTTCGGGCTTATATGTGCGCAAGCGCAGAAAGATGGCTATGAAACAGTGGCCGACGGCACAAACGCATCGGACAAATTTTCCGAACGTCCCGGAATGAAAGCCCTTGCCGAGAACGGAATACTTTCGCCGCTGCGCGAGTGTGGAATAACCAAAGATTATGTACGCACGATGTCAAAAGACGAAAAACTGTTTACATGGGATAAACCGGCATATTCATGCCTTGCCACAAGAATACCGCATGGCACAAGAATAGAAGAACAAACTCTCTTTCGTATTGAAATGGCGGAAAACGAAATTCACGCACTCGGTTTTTCTGATTTCCGTGTGCGTCTCTCAGAAGGAGCGCCGCGGTTTCAAATAAAAGAAGGAGAGTTTACCGCAGCAGCAAAATACAAGAACGAACTTTCCGCGATATTCAAAAGATATTTTAACGCAGCATATTTGAATCCGGAGGTAAGATGAATGGAAGCAGATGAGATAAAAAAAATTTTACAGGATGTATCGTGCGGCAAGGTGACAGTTGATGCAGCTCTCACACTGTTGAAAGCTGCCCCGTTCAAAGATATGGGCTTCGCAAAAATTGACACACACCGCGCACTCCGTCAGGGAAACGCCGAAGTGATTTACGGAGCAGGCAAAACAAGCGAACAAATCACTAAGATCGTAGCACGGATGCTCGCCGACGGGCAAAAGACAGTTCTCATAACAAGGCTGAACAAAAATGCAGCAGAGATCGTACAACAAAATATTCCCATATTCTACAACGAAGAGGCACGGACTGCCATAGCAGGCAAAATCCCGGAACCGAACGGCAGAGGGAAAATAGTGATAGCAACAGCGGGAACAAGCGACATTCCGGTAGCGGAAGAGGCGGCGGTAACTGCACACGCGCTCGGCAATGAGACAGTCTGTCTGTACGACGTAGGCGTATCGGGGCTTCACAGACTTCTTGCACACACCGATGATATAATGACAGCAAGCGTGATCATAGCGATAGCGGGAATGGAAGGCGCCCTTGCAAGCGTAATCGGCGGTCTTGCATCGTGTCCTGTCATAGCAGTCCCAACAAGCGTGGGATATGGCACATCATTCGGAGGAATATCGGCACTTCTGTCAATGCTGAACTCCTGCGCGTCCGGCGTAAGCGTGGTAAATATTGATAACGGCTTCGGTGCCGCATACCTTGCAAGCATGATAAATCATATAGGAGTGAATTAAATGAGAACACTGTACCTTGACTGCGGAATGGGCGCAGCCGGAGATATGATGTCAGCCGCACTTCTTGAGCTGTGCGATAACCGTGATAAATTTATTGAAAAAATAAATTCAATCGGCATACCTTATGTAAATATAACCGCAAATGAATGTAAAAAATGCGGAATATCCGGAACAGCCATAAGCGTAAAGATACACGGTGAAGAGGAATGCACGGAAGAGAAAACACATACGCACACGCATTGCCACAGCCACACGCATATATGCGATGTATGGAATCTCATATCCTCACTTGACATTCCCGAAACGATCCGCAAAGACATAACCGATGTATATACACTGATAGCAGATGCAGAAAGCCGAGTACACGGTGTACCTGCGGATCTCGTCCATTTTCATGAAGTGGGAGCGATGGATGCTGTCGCTGACATAGCAATGACATCAATGCTCATCGCAGAACTTGCTCCCGCACGCATTGCCGCATCTCCCGTCCATGTCGGTGCCGGTTATGTTAAATGCGCCCACGGAATACTCCCTGTTCCCGCCCCTGCCACTGCGGAACTTCTGCGCGGTATACCCATTTACGGCGGAGAAATCGCATCTGAATTATGCACTCCGACCGGCGCAGCACTTCTAAAACATTTTGTCACAGAGTTTGTGCCGCTGCCACTTATGCGCATTGAAAAAATAGGATACGGCATGGGCAAAAAAGATTTTGACAGAGCAAACTGTATACGGGCAATACTGGGAGAATGCGAATGAAAGAATCG
>JAUNMU010000001.1:0-16759 GCA_030531745.1 Synergistes sp.
ATTGAAAACGACGCTCTCATGCTCGGCTGTCTTAACAAAGGAGCAGCAGACCAAACCAAATCCTTCAGCGAAGCAAGACTCGCCGGAGCCGCCGTACTCAACAGCGGCAGTGACCTCATAGCCACAGAAGTAATAGACAACATAGAAGAAATAAAAGCCGCAAAAGGCTGGGAAGCATTCGCTGCAATGAGTGCGGCCCACAGCCGCTACGAAACAGGCAGCCACATAACCCTAAACAGCTACAACATAGCAGCCGGAGTGTCAAAGAAAATAAGCAACGCCGTCACCTTGGGCATATTTGCCGAAGTAGGAAACGGCAGCTACTCCACAGTAAACGAATTCAAAGACGGCAACGTAAACGCCGACGGAGACATTGACTACTACGGAGGAGGGCTGCTCGTCAAAGCGGAGGGAAAGAAAACCACAATAGGACAACTCTATGCGGAAGCAAGCGTCAGAGCCGGTCACATAAAAAGCGACTACAACAGCGACACCTTTGAACTTGGCACCCACACAAACTTTGACACAAGCGGCTCATACATAGGAGCGCACGCCGGAATAGGCTACAAATGGTCAATGAAAGACGGTGCAGACATAGACACCTACATCAAATACCTCTGGAACAAACAAAACGGAGACAGTCCCATGGTAGACGGACAGAGATTTGACCTAAACGACATAAACAGCCACAGACTCCGCGTAGGCTTGCGCTACAACAGCAGACCCAACAACGATGCCCTCAAATTCTTTGCAGGCCTCGCCTACGAACACGAATTTGACGGAACAGCCAAGGGCACCATGGGCGAATACGCACTTCTTGAACCCGACTTCACAGGCGGCAGTGCGAGAGCCGAACTTGGCATCAAATACGACAAAAAAGAGAGCCCATGGAAAGTGGAACTTGGTCTCACAGGCTACGCCGGCAAACGCGAAA
The DNA here is from genome assembly GCA_030531745.1 of Synergistes sp. Taxonomy (GTDB): domain Bacteria; phylum Synergistota; class Synergistia; order Synergistales; family Synergistaceae; genus JAUNMU01. The sequence goes on from JAUNMU010000001.1 coordinate 935, forward strand.
GCATAGGCGCGACACTAAACGCATGGTACGAATTCGGCGGCGAAAAACAAAAAGCCGAAACCGAAGCAACAGAAGTGACCGAAACAACGGCGACCGAAACAACAGAAACAACGGCAACAGAAACAACAAAAGCCGAATAACAACACAACAACAGCGCGTGCCCTGCGGCACGCGCTGTACAAAACCAATCAACCATGGCAGTATTTGAGATAACCTTCGTATCTCAATCTGTATAAAGCGCAGTCTTCGTGTGTGTTTTCGCTCCTTTCGTTTCACACGAAACTGCGCTTCCTTTTATACTCGTCTGAAAAATATTTTTGTCGGCGCAAATCGCAAAAAATAATTGGTACATTATGGGATAAATATTGTAGAATATAGCCGAGTTCTCTTTTATTGAGGCTCGTTTATTTTTTGCGAAGGGATCTTGGGGTGTCATGAAGACAAAAAAAATTATAAAAGCCTACACATCGTTATTTTTATGCGCGTTTTTCTTATTCTCATGCACTTCTGTCGGCCTTGCTGCTCAGACAAAGGCAAAGACTCTTCACGAAGAGTACTACACTCTTTCTGCCTACGACCTTAAATACAACACAAAAACGGGCGATGCGTTTGCGAACGGAAATGTCATAATCCGTCAGCGCGACTCGGTTCTTAAATGTGACACAGCCCAAGGGAACACAACAAAGGGCTTTATGTCGGCGTACGGAAATGTGCGTGGAACTTTTCCGCAGCACAACGCAGCAATAAGTGCGGATAAAGCTATATGGAAGAAGGGCAGTGCCGGAACTGTCGGCAGCGGTATGATTGAAGCAACGGGAAATGCCGTTGTGACGCGCGGTGCCAAAGACAGAATAAGTGCGGAAAAACTTCATTGGGATATCGGAACAGACAATTATCAGGCGCAGGGAAATGTTGACGGGATTTTTGAGGGTAAAATATTGAAAGCCGACATTGCCAAAAGATACAATAACCGTTTCTGGGCAAAGGGAGTCAAAAGATATGAGGATACAAAAGAAAAATATTCGTTCTCATCAAAGACACTGGAGGGACTTTTCCGGAAAAATCCAAAGACAGGTGAATTGACGCTGGCAGAACTTGTTGCCGGACAAGCAGTAACATTCAGATACGCGGACAGAGAAGGTTTGATCACTGTTATCACAGGCAAAAAGGCAATTTATTCAAAGGCACGCGGCACGATAGTCATTTCCGGCGGCACAAAGGCGGTAAGAAGCGATGGAAAGACTGTCATGGCAGACACAATGGTAGTTTACGAAGATTCCCGCGTTGTAGAGGCAAAGGGCAATTCTAAAATCATATTTGAAGTGAAAGAAGAAAAAAATAAAGAGCAAAACGAGGATGGCAGGAAGGCGAATTACAGCGCACCGACCGTTTCCGACAAACCCTTGGAGGAAAAGGCAAGCCCCAATGTTAAAAGAAAAGCACCGGAAACCGCTGCAATTACAAGTCAGGACAGAAGTTGGGTAGAAGAGTAATGTCAGACGGTTATCAGAGAGAAAAGACACTTCTCCGAGCGGATAAGCTTGTTAAGCGTTTTGGCAAACGCTGCGTTGTAAATGAGGTCAGCCTTGAGATAAAGAGCGGAGAGATCATAGGGTTGCTCGGCCCCAACGGAGCAGGCAAAAGCACGACGTTCTATATGATCGTGGGGCGTATTGTGCCGGAGAGCGGCACTGTGTCACTTGGCGGCAAAGAGCTCACAGATCTTCCCATGTATATGCGCGCAAGAGCCGGAATAGGCTATCTTCCTCAGGAGGCGTCTGTATTCAGAAGTCTGACCGTAAGGCAAAACCTTGATCTTGTGCTTGAGGAGTCCGGTATGCCAAAAGATGACCGAGAGAAAAAAATAGCGGAACTTCTAAAGGAGTACGGATTGACACATTTGCAGGACACTTCGGCGGCTGCCCTTTCCGGCGGAGAGCGCAGGCGCGTTGAGATCGCACGCTGTCTTGCCATAGAGCCTCTTTTTATATTATTGGACGAACCGTTCAGCGGCATTGACCCTATCGCCGTGGCAGATATTCAGTCAATCATAAGGGATCTGAGGTCACGCGGATACGGCATACTCCTTACAGACCACAATGTCAGAGAAACTCTGTCTATAACAGATAAAGCATATTTGATATATGAGGGCAAAGTTTTCCTTGAAGGCAAGCCCGATTATATTGCAGACAATACGGAAGCAAGAAAATATTATCTTGGAAAAGACTTTTCTTGGTAGCGCATATAATGACAGAAGAAAACGAAAGTACACAAAACAACGCAAAACGCTCTGAAGCAGTGTCGGGTATGGTCTTTCACGCGGCGCGCATGATGGTGGGCACGCTTGTCAGCCGTGTTCTCGGGCTTGTCCGTGAAATGCTTACTGCCGCGCTCTTCGGAGCGACACGACAGCTTGATGCTTTTTTCGTGGCGTACACTCTTGCAAACCTTTCAAGGCAGCTCTTGGCAGAGGGTGCGCTTTCCGCTTCATTTGTGCCGGTATTCTCGCGCACTCTGTCATCGGAGGGCAAAAAGTCAGCTCTTGATCTTGCACGGCAGGCACTTTCGGTAATAATCGCAGGCTGTGCCACAGTTATAATTTTAGGCCTTGTGTTTGCGCCGCTTTTGGTAAATATTATGGCGCCGGGCTTTGACAAAGAGGCGAAAGATATTGCAGTGTCTTTGACGCGCCTTATGTTGCCATTCCTTTTATTGGTCTCTGCCGGGGCACTTGCAATGGGTGTCTTAAACAGCATGGGCAGCTTTTTTATTCCTGCGATCGCACCGGCTCTCAGCAACCTTGCGTATATTCTCTTTCTCCTCGCAACGACAAAACATATAACGATATGGAATTTGGCGTTTGCCGTACTCATCGGCGGTATATGCCACATGGGGCTTCAATTTCTGTGGTGCGGAAAAATGGATATGCCGCTGCGTCCTACAGTACCCAAAAAGGACAATACGCAGCTGCGCAGTATGATGGCTCTTTTTCTGCCATACGCCGCAGGGCTGTCGCTTAATCAGCTGAATCCGCTCATAAACAGAATGTTGGGATCGTTCTTAAGTGCAGGGTCTATTTCCGTTCTTACCTATGCGGACAGAGTGCTGCAGCTTCCGCTCGGTCTTTTCGTTATTGCGATATCACAGGCAGTCCTTCCGATGCTCTCGCGTCAGGATCCAAATATGACAGATGATTTCCGTGATTTTGTCCGCGATGCAATGCGCTTTAATCTTTTCGTGATACTTCCCGTAGCGATAGGTCTTGCCATAACTTCAAACGAAATAGTCCATCTTCTCTTTTACAGAGGTGCCTTCAACGAATGGGCATGGCACTCAACGTCAAATGCGCTCTCTCTTTATGCTTTGGGGCTTCCGGGAATGGCAAGCAGCACTCTGATAATGCGCGCCATATACGCACGGAGAATGCCGAAAGCGGCAGTTATGGTCACGACCGCAAATATCACTGTAAATTTGTGTGCAAGTGTGCTGCTTATGCACTACTTCCGATATATGGGGCTTGCCGCCGCATCTGCCATAGCGGCAACATCTGCATCAGTATTTGCGGCGTACCTTCTTTCGCGCGATATAGGTGTAAAACTTAAGATATTTGATACGAAATGGCTTGCCAAAATATTGCCGCCTATCGCGGCTATGTCATTATTCTTATTTGTTCTTAAAACGCTTATGCCCTATCCCGCAGATTCCGACTTTCTCAGGCGTATCGTGTGGATAGCAGCGTCAATTATTCTTGCCGCAATAGTCTATGCAATAGCGACACTTTTGTTAAAATGCTCCGAATGGACGTGGATCTCCGGAGCCGTCAAAAAGAAAAAATCTTAGGAGGAAATGCTGAAATGAAAAAAATTATTTTGCTTATGCTCTCATTTGCTCTGCTGCTCAGTGCGGCTGCTGTTTCATTTGCTGATGATGAATACAACTCACAGGGTCAGAGTGTCTCCGAACTGATAAAGCAGCGACAGGTAGGTTTTTGGATTGAGGGTACGCAATTCGGAGATATGATACTCGGCGCACGCGCCAAAATGCAGGTGATATATATGGACAAGGATCTTTCAACGTCCATAGCAAGGGACAAATTTGTGCCGGAATGGCTCACCGATATGGCTCAGTATTGGAGATATTCAACTCTAAAGAAAAAGGTCTTTGTTGCCTATCTTGAAACAAACAAGCCTATGAATTTTGATTATACAAAATTATCTGTAGGCGGCTACTTGCTCCAAAAGGACGATATACTTTCGCCAAGCATGACAAACCCATTCGGAGACGTAGCATCGGGAGAAAAGGCGTCGTTTGCCTTTACAGTCCCGGCTTCCGTCCTGAAATCAAAAAAAGAGATAAAAATATCTTACGGAGATGACTTTGTGATATGGAAGATTGTGAAATAAAATCTGCACATGTGTATAAATGCGCAGAATGTGGTCTCATATTTGAAACCGAGACATTTGCCCAAAAATGCCCTAAATGCCGCTGCCGCGTACTCATTCACCAAAAGGGAGAGGCAAGAAAGTCAAAGGGATGCAGCTGCACCGGCAGCTGTTCATGCTGCGGAGGCTGTTCCCATTGATCTCCGACAGAGATGAAAGTTTCATAACTCTTGCCATAGAATCAAGCTGCGACGATACGGCAGTCGCAGTCATGGACGGGCAAAGAGAAATACTCGCCGACTTCATAGCAAGTCAGATAGACTCGCACAGCATATACGGAGGAGTTGTCCCCGAACTCGCTTCGCGTATGCACCAGGAGGCTATAATTCCACTTGTGGAGTCTGCTCTTGCAAAGGCAGAGATAAAAGATCCCTCAAAAGAAATAGACCTTATAGCTGTCACATCCGGCCCCGGGCTTATGGGATCTCTTTTGGTCGGTGTTATGACGGCAAAGGCTCTTTCGCAGGGATGGAATGTTCCCTTGATCGGAGTCAATCATCTTGAAGGTCATATCTTTGCAAACTGCGCAGCATCCGATGACCTTGAGCCTCCGTTCATATCGCTCATAGTGTCGGGCGGACACACAGAGATCGTTCTTGTTCGCTCGTTCGGAGATTATGAGCTGCTCGGTTCAACACGTGATGATGCGGCGGGAGAGGCTTACGATAAAGTTTCAAAAATCCTCGGCCTCGGTTATCCCGGAGGTCCTGTTATTGACAGGCTTGCGGCAGAGGGAGACCCCAACGCATTTTCACTTCCGTTGCCGCTTGCCAATACACGCGAAATAGAATTCAGCTTCAGCGGACTGAAAACGGCCGCGATAACGCTCATTGAAAAGCAGCGTGAGTGTAATGAAAAACTTCCTGTCGCAGACTTGTGCGCATCATTTCAAAAAGCCGTAACGGATACACTTTTGTCAAAAGTAAAATTGGCAGTTAGACAGACGGGCATAAAAAAACTCACAGTGTCGGGTGGTGTTGCCGCAAATTCCGGACTTCGCGGCGCATTGAAAGTGTACACATCACGAAAAGGCATCAGCCTTTTCCTGCCGCCGCGTCATATATGCACCGACAACGCAGTAATGATAGCAGCGGCAGGCTATAACTCTTATATGCGCGGCAACCGATCCGATCTTTTTCTTGCGCCGAATCCATCATGGAGTATATGGAGGTAAAATGATTATGACAGATAAGTTAAGAACAACAAGCAAATTGTTTTTTTTCATGGCTTGCATTGCTTTTTCAATCTTCTTGTCCTCTCATGCCTATGCGGAAGAAAGAAAAATATTTGAATTGAGAATACCGTTCACGCTAAAAGCAGCAGTCACCGCCGTAAGGCCGGACGGCAGTGTAACGGAGATAGGCAAAGTCGTAAAACTTCCGATTGCAACAAGGTATCCTTCATACACGGCAAGCGCATGGGCAACGCCCGGGTGCGTGTGCGCATCTGCTGTGAACGCAGTACATATTCTCGTCCAAACGGAAAAAGGTCTTGGACGCACGATGAGCATAGTTCCGCAAAAGACAATAGCGCCGGCAGCCGGAGCAGGTGCCGCAGTTGTAGTATCAACAGAGGTGGGAGCCGGGATATTCGGAGGCTGGGCACCGCCGGTAGGATCTCCCGTGTCTGTGGAAAAACCGGACGGGACAAGGCTGCGGCTTTCACCGGAAAACTTTCCGCAAAAAAACGATACACTCATAGTAGAAGTAAAAGAAGAATCTTCAATGCCCTATATGGCAGACATAGAAAACCGTCCGGGGGGACGTGTGACCGTATGGCACAGCCGCGGCTGCACCACATTGGGACGTGTCATTGTGCCTGTTACGGGAACAGGGCGTTTCGCCGGCTCGGTGTTTCAGCGTGTAGGCAGACTGCGGGCAAACCACTGCGGTGTAGTTGAAGTCTGCACATCACCCAACAGCACATTGGGTGCATTTCAGATAATCCCATGGGAACATGCCCGCAACTCAAAAGAGATGGCGTATGTGTGGACATCGGGACAATGGCTTATAATCGCTCCGATTGACAAGGACTCTCAGCTAAAGGCTACCGAGCCCCTCTTCAAAGGCGCACTCGTCCCCGGCACTGCCGATTGTGAAAAACTTTGGGACATTTGGTCAACCTACGGCAGAAAATCGCTTGTGCTTGCCCGTTACGCAAACGGTCCGTGGCAAAGGATGAAGCCGCGCTCCGGCAAAAGCAGCGATAATCTCAGAGAACTCACGGAAATCAGAATCTATTTCCCGTTTACGAAAGAAAACCTATAATCTGATGACATAAAGCAATAAGGCGATATTATTGCGTCTCCAATAAAATATCGCCTTATTTATTGATGATCCAATAAACACTTGAACATTTGTCATTCTGCGCGTAGCAAAGCGGAGGCGCAGAACCCAGTGGCTTTAAGGACGAGCGGCGTACGGTGGGATAAAACGAAAACTGTCGTGACGCGCTGTGGACGCGGTGTAGTGCGTTGAAATTTCATGTATTGTTGATTTATCGTCCTAAAGCCGCTTGACCCTGCGCTGCGGCTGCGCCGCCCGCAGGGAGACGGATAAATATTCACGATTTTGCTGGGGGAGCAATATTATTCTCCATAGCCTTAATAAGGACATCGGCTGCTCTCACAAGCTTATCCGTATCGGCAAAAGGCGACTCAAGTGTCAGGAGATTATTCTTATCCAAAGCAACTATTAAACTTGCACCCCGCACCGGACGCACCTCAATAACAGCCTTTCTGCCGGAAACAGTCAACCGTTTCGCACTGTAACCATCATATTCCACAATGTCGCCCGAAACGGAACTGTCAATATTCCACAGTTTAGCCCCATCACCGCTTACAAGCACACCGTTAAACATCAGTCCGTCCGGGCTTCTGTATGTACGTTCAATCCACATTCCATGATCACCGTTGACACCGTCTAACCGTGCCTCTTTGACCGCGCCGTTGTTCCACCCCTTTATTTCCGGAAGCGTAAACGCAAAAGCCGTACCAAATGTCACAAATATCACCAAACAGACCGATAGAGCCGACAATAATAATTTTCTAAACACAGATGAAACCTCACCTTCCGCTAAATGTACATAATGTTGCGCAACAGCAGTCAAAATTTTATGTGCTGAGAAAGAAAAATGAGACTTTGCACATAAAAAATCATCTAATAACTCATTCACGCCGAAATTTATTCTTCCGTGAATACGCTTAAATATTTATCGCCTCTGTCGGGCTGAATCGTAACTACGACAGTGCCTTTGGGAAGCTTTGCGGCGGTCTTTATTGCGGCGCATACGTTTGCACCCGTGGAAATACCGCTGAAAATGCCTTCTTCGTAGGCAAGCATGCGTGCTGTTTCAATCGCATCTTCGTCCGTTACTGTCATAACTTCATTCATTTCTTTAACGGAAAAGTTTTTTGGTATAAAGTTAGCACCTATTCCCTGAATCTTATGCGCTCCTGACCTACCCTCAGTTATAAGCGGTGACGCGGCAGGCTCCACGGCAACAACCTTCACATCGGGGAACTCTTTGCGAAGTGCTCTTGCAATTCCGGTCACGGTTCCGCCTGTGCCGAATGATGCAACGAATGCCGAGAGTCTTTTCCCCTCCGGCAGTTGAGCAAGGATCTCCGGACCTGTCCATTCTTCATGTACACGCGCATTTCCGGGATTGGAAAACTGGTCAAGCATAACGGCATCTTTGTTCTCCGAAAGAATTTTCTGCGCTGCCTCAACAGCCCCTGACATTCCTTTATCCGCAGGCGTCAGAACAAGCTGCGCGCCAAACGCGGCAAGTATTGCACGGCGTTCCTTAGACATAGATTCGGGCATCGTCAAGATAACTTTAAGTCCAAGTGCGCGACCGAGCATGGCAAGACCGATTCCGGTGTTGCCGCTTGTAGGCTCAACTATTGTGCTGTCACCATTGATAAGCCCACGATCCTGTGCATCTTTTAACATTCCGTATGCGGCGCGGTCCTTGATTGAGCCTCCGGGATTTGATCCTTCAAGCTTAATCCATACTTCTGCGCCGCCTGTATCTTTACGCAGTTTATAGAGAGGCGTACCCCCTATAAGTTCCATTATTTCAAGATTCTCTACACGTTTCATTACTCTGTCTCCTCACCATAAGCTTTCGTAAATGTTTTTTGAATATTCTCCTCCGATGGTACGCCCTCAGCCGTTTTTTCATCTCCTACAAAAAACGTCGGTACATAATAGTAATCATATTTATCCGCGATTTCGGGATTTTTATGTTCGTCTATTTTAGCAAAAGGTATCTTCTTATATTCCGGATGCTTTGCCAAAAGCTCCGCTATCATCTCGTCCGCTCTTTTGCAGTGCGGACATCCGTCAAACATAAACATTTTTATCTCTTTCATTAGTATTCAAACTCCTTTATGAGTTGGTTTCAAAAGATTTAACATCTTTGTTCATATTCTGATTAAGATCTTGGGACACACCGATTAATTCGTGTCCGGTTCCATAATCTTGCTTCACATCACGATACGTTCAATGCTTCGTTAGACTATCACCTATAAATTGGAATGTCAATCTGTACGTCGTAGCTTGAAAAATGCCGCCGTGTGTAATAGCATAAAGCAGTGCAAGAGGAGGTATTGTGTCATGGACTACAAAACAAAACAAGCTGATAGGACACTTTTTTACAGCAGGAATGATCCCAAGGATCGCAGGCTTGGCGAACTTATAAAGCGCGGGAGGGTAGACGAGGTAAAAAACGGCAGCATTGCCATTTTGGGAGTGCCGGAGGACAGAGGAATCACAGCAAACAAAGGCAGAGCCGGAGCTGCGGAAGGTCCTGACGGCATAAGGCGAAGACTTTACCGAATGACGCCGGGATTTTCGTCTCAATTTACCAAGCTTGATATTATTGACACGGGAAACATCATCACAAACGGCAGTACGCTTGCCGAGGTTCACAGCGCCGAAACGGAGGCGGTTACCGGCATTGTTGAACGCGGGGGCATCCCTATCGTCCTCGGAGGCGGGCATGACCTGACTTATCCGGGAGTTGCCGGGCTTGTAAACGGTGCAGGCATACAGGATGGCGGTCTCGGTCTCATAAACGTTGACGCACATCTTGACGTACGTTCCGATGAGGACGGCATAAACAGCGGCACATCTTTTTATCGCGCCCTGACACAGCTGCCCAACAACGCGCTTCACGGAGACTCATTCGTTGAGTTCGGCATACAGGAGCAATACAATTCTCCGTATTACTATAACTGGGTACTCGGAGAGGGCGGTACAGTGATTACTTTAAGCGAAATTTCCGACAGGGTTATGGAGTTTTTTCTCAAAGCGATCAGCATTGCAGGCAAGAACAACAGAAAGGTCGCACTTTCGCTTGATATAGACGCACTGCGCAGCACAGAGGCTCCCGGGGCGTCTGCAAGCAACCCAAGCGGACTAAAATCTCCGGAGTTGGATAAAATCGCCTATCTTGCCGGACGCGATCACAAGGTAAAATATCTTGACATTATGGAGGTATCTCCGCCGCTTGATCAGGATTTCCGCACATCCGCACTTGCAGCATGCGCTGTTTTTTCATTCCTGAAAGGAATCTGCGAGCGCTGATTTTACAAAAACGCTTCCGAACACGTTTATCCTTGTGATATGAGTTCGGAAGCGTTTTCACATCTGCAAAATTATTTTTCCTGCCACACCTCTGCGGCAACTGCCGGAACATCTTTGTCTGACTTCAAAACGACCGAGATCTCTCCGCTTTCCGATGGGGTGTACGAGATAAGAAGAAAATCACCGCGGCGCAGATCAAAATTTTCACAGTCTCCGTTGTTTTTAACCGACACGCATATATGATCGGCGACACAATAAATACCTGTCCAACAACGGACAAAATCTCCCTGCGGCAGATCTGTATTTTCGCCCGTTCGCATGGCAAACATCTTTCCCGCAAATCCTTTCTTCACCATGAGATTGAAATCTGTGCAGCGTCCGACAGAACTTGTAGTCCAGTCACCCTCAAACTCGTCAACATCGGCCATCGGCTTCATCTCTTTCGTGCGTATCCCTTTATGCGTCAGAGTTATGCCTCCGTCAATTACCATGATATGTCTGTGAACACCTTTAAGCGAGGTAAAGACAGATTCTTCGTCCTCAACAACTGCGGAGCTTATGCGCCAATCAAATTTTCTTGCGGCATAATCCCCATCCTGCGGCCATATCGCAAGCTGAGTTGTAATCCCTCCGCTCCATCTTTTATGCTCAAGATCACATTCGCATTTCTTCAAAAATTCAATTCCCGTTACAGACATCACAATACCTCCGTACATATTTGTTCCTCAAGCATAACACCAAATACCCTACTTCACATAGACCAAATTTTTGATATAATGACCGCGTAAGGTTAAATTTATCAGAGGGGGAATTCTTATGCTGTTTGCCAACAGATTCACTAAAGAAGAAATGCAAAAGAGCAGAACGAGATTTTTGATTATCGGAGTGCTTATGCTTATCATAGGATTTATTTCTCTTGCTGCGCCCTATGTTGCATCGCTTGCCATTGAGACAATGATTGCCTTTTCGCTTATCGCAGTCGGTATTTCAAACGCCATAACAGCATTTCAATCATTCCGAAACGCTGCTAAACCGTGGTTTGAGATAGTTATGGCAGTTATATCCATAGTAACCGGATACATAATGCTCACTCATCCGCTTTCCGGAGAAATCACCATAGCGGTAATGCTTGCCGCATACTTTTTGGCAAGCGGGGTCTCGTCAGTGGCAAACTATTTTGCGTTACACAGCTTCGGCGGATCTGTGTGGCTGCTGATCTCCGGGATCATCAGCATCGTTCTTTCCGTTGTAATGTGGAAGAATCTGTTGGGAGCCACTGCCGTTATAGGCATCATCTTCGGTATTAACTTAATATATACGGGCATTGCAATGCTGATTCTGAGCAAGGGCTGTGACAGAATTTGCAAAAGGTTATAGCGCCCTTCGTACCGTCTGTTAAGGAAAAAAACAGCCGCCATCTCCCGTTACTATACGGCAGAGGGCGGCTGTTTTATATTATCCGTGCTTCGCGACCTACGCTATATACTCTCCTGCTTCGGAACAAGCAAAGCCGCCGCAAGTGTCAGGTATTCAGGCAATTTACAGTCCTTTATCCACAGTATATCAAGCCCGAGATATTTTTTCACGGCGATTGAAACATCTGCGCCTATTGACTCTATTGAATGGCGTGCTGTCTCGGGGAAACGGCATTTCTCGCCGCGTATTCTCGCACACTCGGCGCATACATCGCAGGAGCCGGCATAAAAACTCATACTTCCCTTTATCTTCTTTTCTTCTTCAAGCAATTCGGCACGCAGTTTCTTTTTTACCTCGGTGAGTATATCGTAGGCATATACGGTAACATCACAGCAGAGTCTTTTAGTCGTCTGCGCCGGTACGATCTGCACAGCCTCAAGCCGAACCGTATCGTACCTTTTCCACACATCCATAGGATCAAAGTCAAAAGGCGGACACATCCAGTTATTTCCATAGTTTCTGCATTCCTTGCACAATTTCAAAAATTTTTCAACATTGACACATGATTTTACAAAATCATCACATGAACACACCGCAGAATATCTTTTTAATGAATAGTTACTCATACTCATCATAGCCTCCACATTCATATATATTTACTTGCTTCATTGATACTCAATCTGTTCATTCTGCTGCCGTAATCATTCAAAAATTTACGCACCCAGTTCGAATCGGTCTTTGAATACTCACGCAAACTCCAGCCTATCGCCTTATTGATAAAAAACTCGCTGCTTCCAAAGTTCATCTTTATTATCTTTGCAAGCAGTTCGGTATTTGTATTTTCCTTTCTGCCATGCTGATGATCAATGGCGACGCGCCTTACCCACAAATCATCATCGCACGCCCACGAAAGCATAAGTTTGTCAATACGCACATCGGGAAAAGAAATACCGCCTATGATCCTGTCAAGTGCGTCAATCGTATCCCACCACGGTTTGCTCCGCACAAATTTTTCCAAGAGCGGCACATCTTCAAAGACAAGCATGCCGCGAACGGCAAAGAGATAATCAAGCGCAACATATTGAAACTCCCTATGCCGATCATTCCAGCAAAGCCTAAGAAATTCACGGTCAACGCAGCATGACCTTTTTGCAGCTTTCAAAATATCCTTACAACATTCTCTGCGAAGCCGTGCCGGTATTCCGTAGAATTGAAATTTATTTCTCATATACGCGGACATCCACGCGGCATGCGCCTCGCTGCGCAGCGCTTCAAAATCTGACTTGATTTTGTTATACACAAACATTCCTCCGCAAACAATTCACTCTGTGATTATTATAGCGATAAATACCGCATCTGTCGCATTATAGTGTAAAATTGTCTAAGTTGATATTTTTACGTTGGGAGAATGTTCAATGAAAGATAAAATTTTGGCAAAGACAGAATCACTCTTGCCGCAGATGGTTTCAACGCTTGGCGAAATGGTATCCTTTCCTGCCGTGTCACCTGATGACGGCGGAGAGGGCGAGTACGCAAAGGCGCAATTTCTTTTGCAAAAGTTAAATGAATTGGGTTTTGACAATATCACTGTTCACACATCACCCGATCCCAATGCACGGGGCGGCGGTCACCCGAATATTGTATTCGGAGTAAAGGGGCGAAAGGCAAAGCGTCTGTGGTTTGTAGCACATATAGACGTAGTTCCCGAGGGTGACCGCAAACTTTGGAATACGGATCCGTTCAATGCTGTAATAAAGGACGGTCGCATCTACGGCCGCGGTACATCCGACAACGGTCAGTCTCTTGTTGCTTCGCTCTACGCTCTTTACGCTCTCAAAGAATTGGGAATTACACCGGAGTATGAGATCTGCCTTGCCCTTGTCTCAAACGAAGAGGTAGGCAGTGAACACGGCATAAAATATCTCATACAACAAAATCTTTTCAGAAAAGATGACCTCGTTGTGGTTCCCGATATGGGCAGCGAAAATGGCGACATGATAGAGATAGCCGAAAAAACTATGGCGTGGCTTGATTTTACCCTAAGGGGCAAACAAGTTCACGCTTCAACTCCGGAACTTGGTATAAACGCTTGCCGCGCCGCAAACGAATTTTGCTGTAACCTTGATAATGCGCTGCACGCTGCATTCCCCGAAGAAGACAAAACATTCATTCCTCCCTGCTCAACATTTGAACCTACGCGCCGCAGTGCAAATGTTCCAAACGTGAACACTGTACCCGGGATAGAAACATTTTCATTTGACTGCCGCCTTCTTCCATCCGTTAGTTTCGCCGATGTCAAAAAGGTCATAGACTCCGAAATCAAAAAGACAGAAGAAAAACATGGTGTAAAAATAACATTCAAGGTAACGATGAGCGGCAGTTCTCAAACACAGACGCCTTCCGATGCCCCTGTAGTAAAAATGCTCATCGGCGCAATAAAAGACGTATTCCCCAACGTAAAGCCGCAGACATTCGGCATAGGTGGCGGCACCTGCGCCGCTTTCTTCCGTGCAGAGGGTATTCACTCTGCGGTATGGGGACAAAACCTCGGCAGCGAACACATGCCAAATGAATTTGCCGTCATTGAACATCTGCTCAACGAAGCAAAGGTATTTGCGCTTATGATGGCGGGGAAAAAATAAGACGGATTCTACAGTTTGCTCAATTTATTGGATTATCAATATTTTTGTTTCGGTGAATATTTATTTTTTGTTGTTGTCTTTTTCCTGCAATGCTATAATCTGCTCGCTGTGATGCGGACAAAGTAAACTATTTAGAACCACTGATTATATGCACCGTCCGGTGAACAAACCGGCTTTGCTCACGGAAATCAAATATTTCCGCGTCTCAGCAGTGCGTCACATGCAGTCCGCGACTGTGGCGCGGGCGTATTGATATACGCCTCGGTGAATATATTAAGCGACTGATGGACAAACTAAGCGATTCGCACAAAATCATAGATTTTGGCTCTCTGCTTATCACACGATTTGCAAAACCGGCAAATCGGTTCTCTGCTTATATTCAGCGGAAGATGCTGTCGTGTTTATCTGTCAAAAGTGCATTGATCAGTTCTTCCTTAGTCCTGCGGTTCAAATTTATACCTGAGGAGGTATGCAATATGAGGAAAATAATGTTTTTTGCCTTGTTTTTTGCTGCGGTTATCGCCCAACCGGCGTTTGCCGATGCGCCTTTTCACATTGGCGTTGTTACCGGCACAGTATCGCAGGGCGAAGACGGACTCCGTGCGGCGGAGTTGATGATTGAGAAGTACGGTGACGAAAAGAGCGGAGGCATGATACGTCATATAACGTATCCGGATAATTTTGTCTCTGAAGAGGAGACAACGATCTCGCAGATAGCGGCTCTTGCGGATGACAAAAAAATGAAAGCTATAGTGGTAAGTCAGGCAGTCGTGGGTACTGCGGAGGCATTTCGCCGCGTGAAGGAAAAAAGGCCGGATATAATATGTCTTGCCGGAGAAACACACGAAGATCCGAATGTTATTGCTTCTGCAGCTGACCTTGTGGTCGTCGGTGACTTTGTCTCGCAAGGTTACAGAATCGCACATAACGCGAAGGTGTTGGGCTGTAAAACGTTTGTCCATGTATCGTTTCCGCGCCACATGAGTTTTGAGACGCTCGGACGCCGCAGAGCAGTCATTGAGGAATCGTGCAAGGCGTTGGGTATTAAATTCGTATATAAATCCGCGCCGGATCCGACAAGTGACGTAGGCGTTGCCGGAGCTCAGCAATATATATTGGAAGCAGTACCTAAATGGGTCAGAGAATACGGTAAGGATACCGCTTTTTTCAGCACAAATAAATCACAGGCAGAGCCGATGATTCGTCAGGTTGCAAAGTACGGAGGCTATTGGGTTGAGGGCGGCTCTCCGCTTGAGGGTTACCCGGGTGCATTTGGCATTGACCTGAAAAAAGAAGCCGGCAACTGGTCGGCGATCCTCAAAAAAATAGAAAAAAGCGTAGCGGCTGCGGGTGCAAAGGGTCGTTTGGGCACTGCGTCCTATTCGTACGGTTACACAGGGGTGGCAGGTCTTACGGAGCATGCTCGCCGTGTCGTTATGGGAAGGTCAAAGGTCGCAAGTATAAAGGACGTAGCTTCCGCATTTATGGCGTACACTCCGGGTGCAAAGTGGTCAATGGAATACTTCCGTGATTTAGCGGCATATCCGAAAAAGAAAAATATGATTCTTGCCTATCAGGATGTTTATGTATTCGGCAGAGGATTTATGAAAGCCGCAGATCTTAAAGTGCCGGAAAGATTTTATAAGGTTACTAAAAATAAGGATTAAAGTGTGAAATTAAATTTTGCAAAAGCCTCGCTTTCGGGGCTTTTTGTTTTTATTTCGCGCCGAC
>JAUNMU010000001.1:16859-45808 GCA_030531745.1 Synergistes sp.
TTAAATTTTGCAAAAGCCTCGCTTTCGGGGCTTTTTGTTTTTATTTCGCGCCGACGGCTGTGTGTATTTTATTGATAACCCAATAAATACTTGAAGATTTGTCTCCCTGCGAGCGGTGAAGCCGCAGCGAGGGAAATCGGAAGCTATTGCTCCCCCAACAAAATCGTGAATATTTATCCGTCTCCCTGCGGGACGCGTAGCGTCAGCGCAGGGGCCAGTGTCTTTAGTGCGATAAATCAGAGATGCGCGAAGACATAATACACAACATCGCGTCCACAGCGCGTCACGACAGTTTTCATTTTACCCCACCGTATGCTGCGCGTCCTTAAAGCCACTGGTTCCTCCGCTTTGTTATGCGCAGAACGACAAATCTTCAAGTATTTATTGGATTATCAATATCGTTAGGCACTGTGGACGCGGTGTAGTGTGTTAGCATTTTGTACGTTGCTGATTTATCATCATAAAGCCACTGGCCCCTGCGCTGCGGCTGCGCCGCCCGCAGGGAGACAAGGGGATATTCACGATTTTGTTGGGTGAGCAATGATTCAGGTTGCATATAAGCACGACTACTGTAAGAGATAGCCGTGATGCGGTATAATGTATGAAAGGCTCTCACGTTTGAGCAATGAAAGGATTGAGGACTATGAAGAAATTTATATGTGCAGTGTTTGCGATGTCTGTACTTTTGGCTTCGCAGTGTTCGGCTGTGGCGCAGGACTGGCCGATGTTCAGGAACAATGGACAGAGAACGGGGACGATGCAGGGGCTCTCAGCGGCTCCGCGCTTTAATGGAAAGATCGCATGGACTGTGCGTACTCACCATGCAATAGAGTCATCGCCCGCTTTCTATAAAAACCGTCTTTATTTCGGAACGCAGGAAGGAGTATTTCATGCCGTTGATACAGCGACAGGAGATGACGCATGGACATTTGAAACCGATAATTGGATAACATCGTCCCCTGCGATAGTAAACGGAAGAGTGTATGTCTGCGGATATGACAGCAGACTCTACTGCCTTAATGCTGACACCGGAGAGCTTATATGGAAGTTCACAACGTCCGGCGGAATTATGACATCGCCCGCGGTTGCCGATGATGCGGTTTATTTCGGTTCAAACGACGGATATGTTTATGCGGTTTCTCTAAAGACAGGATGGCAGAAGTGGAAGTTTAAGACGGATGCTGCCGTTACCGGTTCTCCGGTTGTTGCGGACGGAGTTGTCTATGTTGGAAATCGTAACTGCAAAATGTTTGCCATAGACGCGAGTACCGGCAAGCAGAAATGGCGTGCTGTCGTGGGCGGTCCTATCACTGCGGCACCGGCGGTTTCAAACGGACTTCTCTACTTCACGAGTCAGGACGGGAAAATTTATTGTGCAAGGATAAAGCATCAGGCTATAATTTGGCGCTATGATGCAAAGGCGCAGATTGAGACGTCGCCTCTTGTATGCGGTGACAAGGTCATATTCGGTGATATATCGGGCAAGGTTACGGCGCTTGATGCACAGAACGGTGCTAAAAAATGGGTGTTTAATGACAATCGTTCAATATTCTCATCACCCTCTGCTGCCGGAAATGTGATATATGTCGGCTCCGACAGCGAAAAGTTATTTGCCGTAAACGCAGATACGGGGCAGGAAATGTGGCATATCCGCTTTGATTCGGCGGTGAAAACATCTCCCGTAATAACCGAAAAGGCGATTTATGTTACAACGTCGGGCGGAAGCGTATTTGCGGTAAGATAGTCCGAAAGCTATCGTGGGGCATTGACATCTTGTTTGTGCGGTAATAAAATCAAAATAACAAGTTGGGGAGCTTGCGATGGCAGGCTGAGAGGGAGCTGAGTGTTCCGACCCTTTACCTGATGCGGATAATGCCGCCGTAGGAAATATAAGGTTGATTTTCTTACAGGAGAAACCGCATATATGTGGGATCTCCTGTTTTTTGTGTGGATACTGTGAAGAAAACGGTGGGAGGCTGTGCCTTTGTTTGGAAAATATTTGGTGCGCGTCAGAGATAGGATGCCTCTGATACACAATATAACAAATTATGTAACCGCAAACGATACCGCAAATATTCTTCTTGCGTGCGGAGCAAGACCTATTATGTCTGATGAGCCGGACGAGGCGGAGGATATTACGTCAATATGCTCAGGGCTTGTCATTAACATCGGTACGCTGAACAAAATGACGATAGAAGCAATGTTCCGTGCCGGTAAAAGGGCAAATGAACTCGGCAATCCTGTGGTGCTTGACCCTGTGGGAGCCGGTGCATCGCGGCTTCGTACCGAAACGGGAATGATGCTGATGGAAAAAATCAAACCGACAGCCGTGCGCGGCAATATGTCGGAGATAAAATCACTTGCATTCGCATGCGGCAGCACAAAGGGCGTTGATGCTGATATTGACGACCTTGCGACAGAAGAAAATTTGGAACGATCAATACAGTTTGTGACGGACTTTGCACGGCAGAACAATGTGATCACCGCAGCCACGGGAGCGATAGACCTTGTAAGCGACGGCAGAAAATGTTTTGTGATACGCGGCGGTGCCGCTGAAATGGGAGGCGTTACCGGTATCGGCTGTCAGCTCTCCGCGATGATGACTGCCTTTCTTGCGGCAAGTGTATCGGAACCGCTTGAAGCGGCAGCTGCTTCGGTTGCCCTTATGGGTCTTGCCGGTGAGATAGGTCTCTCAAATATGGCAGATAATGAAGGCAATGCGTCATACAGAAACAGGATCATTGATGCGGTATGGAATATGACCGATGAAATTTTGACCGAAGGTGAAAAATTTGAAATTTACGAGAGATGATCTGTTGCTCTATGCTGTGACCGACAGGCGTTGGCTTTTGGGCAGAAAACTCTGCGAAGTCGTTTGCGAAAGTATAGAGGGCGGTGCAACATTCGTACAGCTGCGAGAGAAAGAGCTTGATGAAGATACTTTTCTGCGTGAGGCAAAGGAAATTCGTGCCGTCTGCAAAGCGAATAATGTGCCTTTTGTGATAAATGACAACGCAAGGATAGCGGTCGCGGCGGATGCGGACGGCGTTCATGTGGGACAGAGCGATATCGGAGCAGCGGAAGCAAGACGGATGATAGGAGAAAATAAAATACTTGGCGTGTCGGTGCAGACGGCAGAGGAAGCGATTTGCGCGGAAAAAAGCGGCGCGGACTATTTGGGGGTCGGCGCAGTCTTTGCCACAAGTTCAAAGGACGATGCCTGCGATGTGCCATACACTGTACTGAGGGAGATATGCCGCGCGGTCTCTGTTCCCGTGGTAGCAATCGGAGGAATTACAAAAGAAAACGTAGGTTTGCTTGCAGGCAGCGGCATTTGCGGGATAGCGGCAATAAGCGCGATCTATGCACAGAAAAATATAAAGGATGCGACCCGTGAACTCAAAGAGGCCGTAATAAGAGCGATAACATTATGATACGCGGTGCGATCTTTGACATAGACGGCGTCATTTTGGATTCTATGTCAATATGGAATGAGCTTGGCGGCAGATACCTCAATTCTCTTGGAATAGAGCCGGAGTACAACCTGAGCCGAATATTATTTCCGATGACTATGCACGAAAGCGCGTCATATCTCAAATGCAAATACGGCATACCAAAGAGCGAAGATGAGATCAAGAGAGAGATAGGCGCACTGCTGAAGGATTTTTACTTTTACGAAGCGCGGGCAAAGGAGGGCGCAGCCAAACTGCTGTCACGTCTCGGCGATATGAAAATACCTGCGGCCGCCGCTACTTCGTCGCCGCGCACACTTGTTACGGCGGCATTGGAGCGTCTTGATCTGTTAAAATATTTTCGTTTGCTGCTCACGACAGATGAACTTAACACAACAAAACATTCACCGGATATATATTTAGCTGCCGCAAAAGAAATAGACAGAGAGCCGCATGAGACAGCAGTCTTTGAAGATGCGTATTTTGCTGTTGTATCGGCAAAATCGGCGGGGTTTGTGACAGTATGGATATGTGAGGAGAGCCGAGCCGCCGAAGAGACGGCAATTTGTGATAAAGCAGACTGTCATATAATGTCGCTTTGCGGCGGCATAAAACTTTTTGAGGAAGGTTATTGATAATTCAATAAATACTTAAAGATTTGTCTCACTGCGGGCGGCGAAGCCGCAGCCTGCCTGCTCGTGCCCCTTGAGGGTATGCCCGGTAGGGTTATGCCCTGAAAGGGTATGGCTTTAAGGACGCGCGGTGTGCAGTGAGGTAAAACGAAAACTGTCGTGACGCGCTGTGGACGCGGTGTAGTGTATTATGTTTTCGCACATTGCTGATTTATCGTCTTAAAGACACTGGACCCTCCGCTTCGCTACGCGCAGGGAGACAATGGAATATTCACGATTTTGTTGAGGAAGATTAAGGGAAGCGAAAGGAAAGAGCAAAATGAAAACAGTACTTACGATTGCCGGCAGCGACTCTTCCGGAGGCGCCGGAATACAGGCAGACATCAAAACAATGATCTCAAACGGAGTTTACGCAATGAGCGCGGTCACTGCACTTACGGCGCAGAATACTACCGGTGTTGCTGCGATTCTGAGTTCGCCGCCGGAGTTTTTGGCACAGCAGCTTGACTGCGTATTCAGCGATATATTTCCCGATGCGGTAAAAATAGGAATGGTATCGGAAAAGGCTCTGATAGAGACGATCGCACAGAAATTAACACAATACAAAGCAAAAAATATCGTTCTTGATCCTGTAATGGTCTCAACGAGTGGTGCGAGACTCATAAATGAAAACGCCGCCGATACGTTGAAAGGCAAGCTCTTTGCCATTGCGGAGATAGTGACCCCCAATATTCCGGAAGCGGAAGTCCTTACCGGAATAAAAATATCCGACAAAAAAAGTATGGAGATGGCTGCATTTAACATCTTTGAAAAATACGGCTGCGCGGTACTGTGCAAGGGCGGTCACAGCAATGATAACGCCGATGACGTACTCTGCGCGGACGGCAAATTACGTTGGTTTATCGGAAAACGCATAAATAATCCGAACACACACGGCACAGGCTGCACACTTTCAAGTGCAATAGCCTCAAACCTCGCCAAAGGTTACGGTGTGGAAGAAGCTGTTGAACGCGCCAAAATGTATGTTTCCGGCGCACTTGCCTCAATGCTGGATTTAGGCAGAGGCAGCGGCCCCATGGATCACGGCTTTGAGATAGCCGGAGTGTTTGGCAAAAGGTATAAAGGAACCACTGATTATATGCACCATCCGCGTCACAGTCAGGCCGCGCCTGTGGCTCCAACGTATGGATATACGCCTACGCCCCAGTCGGGGCCTGACTGTTTAGCGGCTGGCACATCTAATCAGCGGAAGCCGCTTTTGCGTTTATCTGCCAAAAACGAATCAATCAGTGTTTCCGAAAGACTAAAAATGCCGCGCTGCATAATATTTTCGGCAGGGACGTACTACGGGCTGCCTTTTGCGTTAAATACGGACGATTTTATAATCTGCGCAGATGCCGGTCTGCTTTACTGTAAATCGGAGATGCTTACACCCGACATAACAGTCGGAGACTTTGACTCAATGCCCGATCCACAGGCAAATTGTGATATTATTCGCCTTCCGGTTGAAAAAGATGATACAGACACAATGGCAGCTGTAAAAATAGGCTTTGAGCGCGGCTGCACGGAATTTCATCTGCTTGGCGCAACAGGCGGAGCAAGACCCGACCATACGATCGCAAACATACAATCGCTTGCGTACATTGCAAAACGCGGCGGACATGGCTTCATATATGATAAAAATTATACATATACCGTGATACACAACGAAGCAATCACGGTAAAACGCGAAGCCGACAGAAAAAATATCTCCGTATTCTGCATTGGTGACAGAGCAGAGGGAGTTACTTTAACGGGTGTGAAGTATCCCGTTTGCGGCGGAGTGTTTGATATGACATTCCCGCTTGGCGTGAGTAACTGCATTACTGAGGATAAAGCCGTAATATCCGTGCAAAGCGGTTATTTGCTTGTGTGTACGGAACGTTTGTAGGGTGAATAAAAGCATGAAGAAAAACATATTGCCGAAAATCAGGAACGGACAGAGTGTTGTGATTGATATGAACACCGTATATTCAACAGAGGGTGCAGATATTTTGGGCGTGAATCCTCCCGTCTTTGACTTTGCGTTTATGGATCTGTGGTCAAAGCCGCTCGGACTTCTCTATATTCTTCAATCATTAAGAGAAAAAAACAACGTATCCCTGCTTGACTGCGTCGCCTTTGCCGCAAAGGGTGAACGAACATTCGGCAGAGCAAGAATCGCAAAAGAGGAAATAGACAAACCGGAAGTCTACAACAACATACCTCGGCATTTCAACAGATTCGGTCTCTCGGAAAAGGAGATAACAAAGCACCTTGCAACACGCCCCGCGCCTGACTGTATCCTGCTGACATCTGCAATGACATACTGGTATAAGGGCGTTGAATGGATTATAAAACTGCTGAACAAGATATATCCCGACACGCCGATCGTGCTTGGCGGCATTTATGCAAGTCTCTGCGCAGAGCATGCGGCGGCACTCGGCGCGGATTACATCGTAAAAGATAGAAGCGAACCTGCCGCACCATACCCTGCGATGGACTTGTACGGCACACCGCCGTATGGAGTTGTGATGACGTCATTCGGGTGTCCCTTCTCCTGCGGATACTGTGCGTCGCGTGTGCTGTGGAAAAGATACCGCAGACGCAGCATTTCCGATACTATGCGCGAGATAGAATTTCAGTATTCTGTCGGAGCGAGAGACTTCGCATTTTACGATGATGCCCTGCTCATTGACAAAGAAAATTTCTTTTATCCGATGTGCCGCGAAATATCGCACCGCTTCGGCAATGAAATACGTCTGCACACACCGAACGGACTTCACGTCAGAGAGATCAACGAGAGGTGCGCGGAAATTCTTTACTCGTCCGGCTTCAAGACGATACGCCTCTCGCTTGAAAGCGTAGACGAGAGAGTTGCACACGAAAGCTGTGACAAGGTTGCCCGAAACGAGTATGCAGCGGCGGTAAAAAATTTGCTTAACGCAGGCTATACGCACAAAGACTGCGAAACATATATCCTGCTTGGTCTGCCCGGGCAAAATATAAATTCAGTGAAAGATACGATAACATTTGCAAAAGAATGCGGCGGCACGCCAAAACTTGCGGAATTTTCCCCAATACCGCACACCCCTCTCTTTGAAAAATGCGCATTGAAGATCCCGGCACTGCGCAGCGAACCTCTGCTGCAAAACAATTCCGTCTACTGCTCATACATTGCGAAAGAAATCGCGCCCGAAGCACTGCAGAAGTTGAAAGACCTCGCGAAGAGCCGGACCGAACTCCACCGCTGAAAACTTGCGTAAAGAATCTTTATTTCAAAAAATAGGTGAACTGTAATTCTGACAGCATAAAGTGCTGATGAAAATATTGATAATCTGACAAGCACGGAAAGCAATTTTTATTGCTCCCCCAACAAAATAGTGAATATTCATCCGTCTCCATATCGGCTTCGCCGCCCTCAGTGAGACAAATCTTCATAAATTTATTGGATTATAAATATAAACGGTGAAACACTCTGCGAAATTTCAGCAAAAGCAGAAAATTGATTTCCGTACCGGAAAAACCCTCTAAACACGGAAATCAATTTTCAGACAATATTGATAATCCGATGAATACTTGAAGATTTGTCATTCTGCGCGTAGCGAAGCGGAGGCGCAGAATCCCGCGTCTTTAAGGACGCGCGGTGTGCAGTGGGGTAAAATGAAAACTCTCGTAATGCGCTGTGGACGCGATGTAGTGTGTTATATGTTTACATATCGTTGATTTATCGTCCTAAAGCCACTGGATCCTCGCTGCGGCTTCGCGTCCCGCAGGAAGACGAATGAATATTCACGACTTTGTTGGGGGAGCAATAAGTATCTATCGGATTATCAATAATCGGCGTTTTCTAAAATAAATTTGGTAAGAATGTATGTTTTATGTTATGATATTCGTGCATAACAGATATGATTATGTGAGCATTTGCTGTGCTCTTACAGATTACAGGAGGCTTGTTTATGGGACAGATTGTTGATACGAGTGATTTCCGCCCCGGACTTAAAATTAAATGGGAAGGCGGAATGTGGGTCATACTGGAATGTTCGCACCACAAAATGGGGCGCGGCGGTGCTATTGTGCGCGGAAAGCTCCGCAACCTTGAGACAGGATCAAGCGTTGATCAGTCGTTTAAGTCGGGTGAACGCTTTGAGCGCATTATTTTTGAGGAAAAGCCGGCACAGTATCAGTACAAAGACGGTGAGGACTATGTCTTCATGGATATGGAATCTTACGACCAGGTAACACTCCCTCCGGATGTTCTTGGTGATGCGGTAAAATTCCTCGTTGATGATCTTGAAGTGAGTTTTGATATGTACGAAGGGCGTGTCATGGGTATTGAGCTTCCCAATCAGGTGACTATGAAGATCACAGATACGCCTCCCGGATTTAAGGGTGACACGGCCTCCGGCGGCGGAAAGCCCGCAACTACCGAGACAGGTCTTAATGTTACGGTTCCGTTCTTTGTTGAAAACGGTGAGGAGATCATAGTGGACACAAGGACGGGCGAGTATTTGGAGCGTGCAAAGAAGTAACCGCGGGTTTTCTTTGACGCATAAATTACACAGGAGGGATTCTTTATGAGCGCACGTGAGAAAATAGCATATTTGAAGGGGCTTATTGACGGTCAGAATTTGGCGGCTGAGTCGCCCGATAAGGCAAAGTTTTATGCCGCACTGACGGATGCATTGGAGTCCCTGGCAGAAGCCATTGAGGACCATGAAGAGGTTCACGGAGAGCTGAATGATTATCTTGAGCAGCTTGACGAAGATGTGACGCAGCTTGAGGATGAGATGGACGAAATCCTTGACGGTGAGTGCTGCTGCGGACACGATGATGATGATGACGACGATGACGACGGCGAAGATGAAGATTTTGACGAAGAGGAATATGAGGCTGTAACGTGTCCGAATTGTCACAATGAATTTTACTATGAGCCGTCTGTGTACAATGAAGATGACGAGCTTATCTGTCCGCATTGCGGCAAACAGTTCAAACTTCCGGAGGACTAGCCCTGCTTTCTATCGGAAGACTGTTATTGGTGATACGATAAATACTTAAAGATTCGTCTTACTGCGCGTAGCGAAGCGGAGGCGCAGTGTCCGGTGTCTTTAAGGACGCGCGACGTGTAGTGGTGTAAACCGAAAACTGTCGTGACGCGTTGTGGACGCGATGTGGTGTGTTGTGCTTTCGTACGTTGTTGATTTATCGTCCTAAAGCCGCTGGATCCTGCGCTGACGCTGCGCGTCCCGCAGGGAGACAAGGTAATATTCACAATTTTGTTGTCGGTTACTGTGTATCAAATTCTTGAATATTAGTCATTCTGCGCGTAGCGAAGCGGAGGCGCAGAACCCGGTGTCTTTAAGGACGCGCGATGTGTAGTGGTGTAAACCGAAAACTGTCGTGACGCGTTGTGGACGCGATGTAGTGTGTTATGCTTTCGTACGTTGTTGATTTATCGTCCTAAAGCCACTGGGTCCTGCGTACCCACAGGGGGCATACCCTACGGGGCACAGACAGGCTGACGGCTGCGCATCCCGCAGAGAGACAAGGGAATATTCACTATTTTGTTGGTGTAGCAATACATAGAGTAAAGGAGGAATATTTTATGCCGGAAGAAATGAACAAGATGGAAGGAACAGAGCAGGAACTTGGCGGTAAGGTTTCAATAGCTGAGGAGGTAATTGCCCAGATAGCGTCAAAAGCACTTTCTGAGGTGGACGGTGCGGAGCCGGCAAGCCCGGGACTTGTCGCAAACATTATGTCGGGTTATAAGGCGTCAAACGGTATCCGCGTTGCCGTGGTGGATGATGAGTCTGACGAAGTGACCATTGATGCGTATATCGGAGTGAAGTACGGAAGCAGGATTCCCGATGTGTGCTGGGATGTGCAGGAAGGGATCAAAAAGGCTGTTGAGGATTGCACGGGTCGTAAGGTTAAGGCCGTGAATGTGACGGTGCAGAACATAATTTTCGCAGAGAAAAGCGACGGTGATGATGCAGCCGGAGAAGACGCATAGGTGTCTGTAACTGAATTTCCGGAGGGCCGGTTTTTTCCGGTCCTCTTTTTTGAAAGGGGTGCCGCAGAATGCTTTATTTATGGAGAAAAACAGATATAGGAAAAATTTGGCTTGACGGTGAAGGCGTAAAGAATATTATCAGAAAGCGTATGCCTAAGGAATTTCTTGTTCAAAGCGTATCTCTTTCGGGAGAAGATGATGTGCTTAATATTTATATTGCAGTCTCCGAAGAGACAGACGCAGATGTGAAAAAATCTCTTGAAACACGTTTTTGCGATATATTCGGAAAGGCCGGACTGACAGTGCGTACAAATTGGATAAATGTGGCTCCGGAGGATAATGAAACAAGAACCGCTCTCTGGAAAAAGCCTGTGTTTTGGTCAGTTGCCGCAGGGGCACTCTGTGGGCTTTATTTTATGGGAATAAGCGGCATAGTGTGGTCGGTATTTTGTGCTGCAGTGGTATTCATAATTATGTGGCTTATTTTGACGGAAGACGGCAGAAAACAGATAGCAAAGCTTATCAGGCAGGCGAGGAGCTGAAGCTTCATAGATGTTGAAAAAGAAACATACACGGCGCAGAGCAAGGGAAATTGCAATGCAGCTCATATATATGATGAATGCCCGTGAGGATATAAAGCCCGAGGAAATACTGCAAAATTTTTCGTTTGACGAGGCACTTGTCCTGTTTCACGGTGAGCCTGAAGATGATGTGGAAGAAGAGCTCAGCTGCGAGAGTTCGCGCTCTTCGGATGTGTTTGATACGGCAGATCTTACGGACGAGGAAAAGGACGAGATTCTCTCTTATGCAAAGGAAATATTCGGCGGTACGGTGTCGGAGGCCGTGGCGATAGACGATATTATATGTATGAGTATGGACAGACGTTGGCGCCCCGAGAGGATAGCCGCGATTGATAAAGCTGTTATATCAATGGCGATCTATGAGGGAATTTTATCAAAAAAGGTGCCTGTCAATGTTGCAATATCCGAGGCTGTTGCGATCGTTAAAAAATTCGGAGCCGAGGAATCGGGCAGGTTTGTGAATGGCGTTCTCGGACGAATTTCCCGTGAATATAGCGAGAATGAAGACGATCAATGATAGCATAATGACGGTTGACGATGTTACGGCGCGTATATCTTGCGCCGTGCAGAGGGAACCGGAACTGCAGAATGTGTCGGTGCTCGGTGAGTTGCTTGGCTTTAAGCGGCATACGAGCGGGCACGCATATTTTACTCTGATAGGCAGGGAATCGCGCATTGCCTGTGTCCTCTTCCGCTCTTATGCCGCTTCTGTGCTTACTTGGCCAAAGAACGGCGATGAGGTGCTTGTGCGCGGCAAGGTGAGTGTCTACGGAGCGCAGGGCTCATATCAGATATATGCGGTTACTCTGCTGCCGATCGGTGCCGGGGCAAAGGCAAGGGCAAAGGAAGAGACGCGCAGACGACTTGAAGCCGAGGGACTTTTTGATCCACGGTTGAAACGCAGGATACCGCGTTTTCCACAGCGCGTTGCGGTCATAACGTCGCCTACCGGTGCGGCATTGCAGGATATTATAAAACTTCACGCATCACGATTCCCATGCGCCGAGATCATAGTTGTGCCAAGTCTTATGCAGGGGCTTGATGCGCCTGTGAATATTGTAAGTGCATTTGAGCGTGTCCGGAAAATAAAAGATGTCTCATGCGTTGTGCTTGCAAGGGGCGGCGGAAACCGTGATGATTTAGATGTATTTGATAATGAAGATGTGGTGCGGGCGGTGCGTCTTTCTCCCGTGCCGGTCGTTACCGGTTTGGGACATCAGATAGACAGCACATTTTGTGATTTGGCGGCCGATTTGTGTGCCCCGACACCATCGGGGGCGGCGGAGAGAATCTTTCCCGATGGGGATGCGCTTTCGTCCGCGCTTGCAAATACGGCGCATAATATGAAAAATCGTCTTGAAACGAGAATAGCCGGTACAAAGAACGATCTTTCGGCATTGAAGAGGCGGATGGACGCAGAAATTATAAACTCTTACATTTTACCTGAAAAAGAAAGCATAAAACACATATACGAAAGTCTGCGAAAGGATATATCGTTAAAAGTCAAAAATGAAGAAACAAAACTTTCTGCGTATGCGGCAAGGCTTGATAATGTTTCGCCTCTTAAGCTGATTGCAAGAGGCTATTCCGTCTGTACCGGAGACGATGGCGGAGTTATACGCTCTGCCTCATTCCTTAGTGTCGGCGATACTGTAAATGTGGTCATGAGTGACGGCTGCGCGAGGTGTACTGTAAACGAAGTCACAGACGACAGAGTTTTATTTCAGGCAAGGTGACTTGAATGGTTCCGGAGACGTTAAGGTGGGAGAATGGGAAACTGTTTCTCGTTGATCAGGGAAAACTGCCGTTTGCTGTGGAGTATGTTATGTGTGCAACGGCAGATGATGTCGTATCTGCAATAAAGAATATGACGGTGCGCGGCGCTCCGGCAATAGGAGTTGCAGCTGCGTATGCTCTTGTGCTTGCCGCTGCTCACAGCACTGATTTTAATAAAGCTGCTTCGGCTCTTGCGGACTCTCGCCCTACCGCGGTCAATCTGATGTGGTCGGTCAGAAGAATGACGTTACTGTACAATTCTCTTGCCGATGGAAATGCAGATGAAATATACTACTCAATGGAGAAGGAAGCAATAAAAATTCACCGCGAAGATATAGAGATAAACAGAAAAATAGGATATTACGGCGCAAGTCTGCTGCCTCATAACGCAGCGGTGATAACGCACTGCAACGCAGGAGCGCTTGCAACTGCGGGGTATGGCACCGCGCTTGGTGTGCTGCGTGCAGCGGCAGAAGCCGGAAAGAATATAAAAATCTATGCAGACGAGACACGTCCGCGGCTCCAAGGCGGACAGCTGACCTCGTATGAGTTGTGCGAGGACGGATTTGATGTTACTGTAATTACGGACTCAATGGCTTCATTTATTATGGCAAATAATAAAATTGATGCCGTGATAACAGGCGCTGACAGAGTTGCGGCAAATGGAGACACGGCAAATAAAATAGGAACATACGGACTTGCGGTCGCGGCAAAGTATCACGGTGTACCGTTTTATGTTGCTGCTCCGCTTTCAACATTTGACACAGAATATGAAACGGGACGGAAGATACCGATTGAAGAACGTGACGGAGATGAGATCCGCGTGGTAGGCGGCAGACGTATTATCCCCGAAAAGATAAAGGTGTGGAATCCGTCGTTTGACGTTACACCCCACGGACTTATATCCGGAATAATAACTGAGTGCGGGATCATACGCGAGCCTTATGAGAAAAATATATGCGAGTTGTTCAAATGAAACACTGATTATTGATAATCCAATAAATACTTGAAGATTTGTCTCACTGCGCGCAGCGAAGCGGAGGCGCAGTCCAGTGGCCTTAGGGACGCGCGGTGTGCGGAGGGGGGAAACGAAAGCTGTAGTTAGGCGTTGTGGACGCGATGTAGTGTGTTGTATTTCCGTACATTACTGATTTATCGTTCTAAAGCCATACCCTTTCAGGGCACAGGCTGGGCTCTGCGCTGACGCTTCGCGTCCCGCAGGGAGACGAGTAAATGTTCACGATTTTGTTTGGGAGCAGTAAATAAGGGAGGAGAATAAAATTGAGAAACGAGTTTAACATTGCTGACATTAAACTTGCACCCGAAGGTCACAGACGTATATGTTGGGCATGGGAATATATGCCTGTGCTTAAACTTATATCGGAGAAAGAAAGAGATGTACAGCCGCTTGATGGCCTCACCATCTGTGCGTGTCTGCATTTGGAGGCAAAGACGGCGTGCCTTTTGAAAGTCTTGCACGAACTTGGCGCAACGGTCGCAGCTGCCGGCAGCAATCCTCTTTCAACGCAGGATCCGATCTGCGCCGCTCTTGTTGAAGACGGTGTGCATGTATTCAGTAAACATGGTATGACGGATTCGGAATACAGCGATAATATCCGTGAAATTCTAAAGTGGGAGCCGCAGATAATCATTGACGACGGCGGTGATGTAGTCTCCATGATCGCAAAAGAGAACAGAGCGCTTGCAAGGAATGTTCTTGGCGGCTGCGAAGAGACCACTACGGGCATTCTGCGCCTCAAGGCAATGGAAGCTGAGGGGTTGCTTCCTTTCCCGATGCTTGCAGTGAACGATGCGCTGAGCAAGTATCTCTTTGACAACCGTTATGGCAGCGGACAATCGGTATGGGACGCTATTATGCGCAGCACAAATCTTCTTGTTGCGGGCAAAAATGTTGTCGTGTCGGGCTACGGCTGGTGCGGAAAAGGTGTGGCAAAACGTGCGGCCGGAATGGGAGCGCGTGTTATCGTGGTTGAGGTTGATCCGCATAAAGCGATTGAGGCTGTCATGGACGGTTTCCGCACTATGGATATGAACTCGGCGGCAGAGATAGGCGACGTCTTTGTAACGGTTACGGGTGATATAAAGGCGATACGCGGCGAACATTTCGCGAAGATGAAAGATGGCGTTGTGCTTGCAAATGCAGGGCATTTTGATGTTGAAGTCTATGTGCCCGATCTTCGTGAAATGGCTACGGAAGTTGTAAATTCACGCGATAATATTGATACATACATAATGCCTGACGGACGCAGACTTCACCTTATAGGCGAAGGCAGACTTGCAAATCTTGCCGCAGGTGACGGTCATCCGGTTGAGATAATGGATCTGAGCTTTGCGATGCAGCTGCTTTCTGCTCTGTACGTTGCAAGCCACAAGCTTGAGAAAAAACTTTACAAGGTTCCGGAAGAGCTTGACAGGAAGGTCGCAGAACTGAAACTTGAATCTCTTGGGATCACAATAGAAAAGCTTACACCCGAACAGGAAAAATATCTCAGAAGCTGGAGTGAATAGTTTTGCCCGAAATTTATAAAAATGTTGCCGTATGGGACGCAAAGTCAAAGTCTGCGCGTATGTGCGATGTGAGTACCTGTGGGGAGATAATATCCGCAGTGAGACCGGCCGGCACATTGTCTGCGGACTGCGCTGCGTGTTTTGACGGACGCGGTCATACGGCACTCATACCCGGGTTTGTCAATGCACACGGGCATCCTGCGATGACGCTCTTGCGCGGACTTGGTGAAGAATCTTTGCTTATGGATTGGCTCCGTAAAAAAATTTGGCCGGCTGAGGAAAAACTTACGGAAGATATGGTATATAAAGGGACAATGCTTGCCGCGCTTGAAATGCTTTCCACAGGCACTGCGATCTTTGCCGACCTTTACTTTTTTATGGATGGTGTAGCCCGTGCGGCGATCGATTCCGGTATGAAGGCAGGATTGAGCCGCGGCATCGTTGACAGCGGCAAGGACTACAGGGTAAAACTTGACGAAAATATTGATTTTGCAAAAAAATATAATGGGGCTGAAGGGCGTATCACGGTGCAGTTAGGTCCGCATGCTCCATACACGGTAAGCATGGAGCTGATGAAAGATGTTGCACGGGCGGCTAAGGAAAACGATCTTGCAGTTCAGCTCCACTGGCTTGAAACAAAGAATGAACGTGCGACCGTACAGGCATTCAAAACGATGACTCCGGAGGAATATCTTTCATATACGGGACTGACGGACACAAAGCATCTTTCGCTTGCCCATTTTGTGTGGGTTGACGAAAAAGATTATAAATTTTATGCGCGTGACAATATAACTGTCGTGCATAACCCGAAAAGCAACTGGAAACTCGGCAGCGGTACGGCACATATAGCAGCTGCGCTGCGTGCCGGAGTCCGCGCTGCGATGGGGACTGACGGTGCGGCAAGCAACAATCGGCTTGATATGTGGGACGAGATGCGTTTTGCTGCAATATCACAGAAAAACGCAAGCGGCGAGCCCACAGCGATAGAAGCCTGTGATATACTTGCGATGGCAACTTACAACGGAGCTGTTGCTCTGGGATTTGAAAATACAGGTCTGGCAAGAGAGGGGTATGCTGCTGACTTCATACTTATAGATCTTGACAGGCCGCATTATGTAGGGTGGAACTTGGAAAATCTTGCCGGATGCCTTGTGTATGCGGGCTCATCTGCGGATATAATCTCAACCGTTGTAAACGGAGAAACGCTCTATAACATGGGTGAATTTCCGAAGCTGGATTCACGGAAAGTTATTGCAGAGGCATCTCAGGCGAGAAAAGAAATTACAGAGTGATGTTATTGGTGAAACAGTAATACTGTTTAGGGACACGCTGATTAATTCGTTTTTGGCAGATAAACGCAAAAGCGGCTTCCGCTGATTAGATGTGCCAGCCGCTAAACAGTCAGGCCCCGACTGGGGCGGAGGCGTATATCCATACGTTGGAGCCACAGGCGCGGCCTGACTGTGACGCGGATGGTGCATATAATCAGTGGTTCCTTAGATACAAGATCGGAGGCAATAGGTAATGAAACAAATTTACAGTAACGTAGCTGTGTGGGACGCGGAAGCGAAAACGGCGA
This sequence comes from Synergistes sp., assembly GCA_030531745.1. GTDB lineage: Bacteria > Synergistota > Synergistia > Synergistales > Synergistaceae > JAUNMU01. Next base: position 33,443 of record JAUNMU010000001.1, read on the forward strand.
AAATGTGTGATGTGTGCGTTGACGGTACAAAGTTTGCTGCCGTTGAGCCTGCGGGAACACTTTGCGGAAAATGCGGGGCAGAGACAAAAGCATACTTTGACGGACATGGCAGAGTTGCGCTTATTCCGGGCTTCAAAAACGGACACGGGCATGCAGCCATGACGCTGCTTCGCGGTCTTGGGGAAGATGAGCCGCTTATGGATTGGCTGCAAAATAAGATATGGCCGATTGAAGCAAAGATGAACGGCGAGATGATATATCACGGTGAGATGCTTGCGGCTCTTGAAATGGCGGCTACCGGCACGACGCTTTATCAGGATCATTATTTCTACACCGAAGACATTCTGCGTGCCGTAACAGAATCGGGATTAAAGGCCGGTGTGTGTCGCTGTATATTCTCAACGGACAAAGATTGCGAAAAACAGATCGCAAACGATGTGCGCTTTGCTAAGGAACAGAGCGGTGAAGACAAACGCTTTACCGTTCAGTTGGGACCGCACGCCCCGTACACGGTCAGCTTTGATCTGCTGAAAACGATCGCTGATACCGCAAAAGAAAACGATCTCGCAGTTCAGATGCATTGGCTTGAAACGAAGGGTGAACGCTCAATGGTTGATGCGTGGAAGAATATGACGCCTGAGGAATCGCTTGACAGAACAGGTCTTATTGACGTAAAGCATCTGCTCCTTGCCCATTGTGTGTGGATAGAGGAAAAAGATTTCGGATTTTATGCTCGTGACAATGTGACACTTGCGCATAATGCAAAATGTAATCAAAAACTTTGCAGCGGCGTTGCACCGATTGACGCAATGAGCAAAGCCGGAATATGCGTTGCAATAGGTACGGATGGAGCTGCGAGCAATAATAGGCTTGATATGTGGGATGAAATGCGTTTTGCGGCGCTTGCGCAGAAGGGTGCGACAGGAGACCCGACCGCACTTCCCGCGGAGACCGCGCTTAAAATGGCAACGTACAATGCGGCGAAGGCTCTCGGCTTTGAGCATACCGGACTCATAAAAAAAGGTTATGATGCCGATTTCATTCTGATAGATCTTGACAAACCTCATTATGTGGGCTGGGATCTGCAAAATCTTGTGGGCTGTCTTGTATATGCAGGCTCGTCAGCCGATATAATTTCAACTGTCGTTAATGGTGAAACGCTCTACAATAAGGGAGAGTTCACAAAGTCAGACGCAGAAAAAATTATTGCAAACGCAAAAGAAATAAGAAAAAAGCTCACGGCATAGCTGCACAAAATCGTAAGATAGGGGCTATAATTAAATAATCGGTGAATATCGGGAATATGCAAAACAGCTGATTCCCATCATCGGTCTGAAAAGCAAAGAAGATAATTGGAGGCATTTTTATGATACACCGCAGCGGTAAAGAGTTAAGAGAGTTGTTCTTGAATTTTTTTGAGGAGAAGGGCTGTAAAAGATACCATAGCTTTTCACTTATTCCCGATGATCCGACGCTTCTGTTCACGATAGCCGGAATGGTTCCGTTTAAGCCTTACTTCCTGGGGCTTAAGACACCGGAAGTCACGCGCGCGACAACGGCTCAAAAGTGCGTGCGCACAAACGACATTGAAAACGTAGGTCATACGGCACGCCACCATACATTTTTTGAAATGCTCGGCAACTTTAGCTTCGGAGATTATTTCAAGAATGAAATTATCCCGTGGGCATGGGAATTTCTTACGGAGCGCGTAGGGCTTGACCCGAACAGACTCTATGCTACGGTCTATCTTGATGATGATGAAGCATTCAATATATGGCACGAAAAAGTCGGTCTGCCTAAGGAGAGAATTTTCCGCCTCGGCGCAGATGATAACTTCTGGGCAGCCGGTCCGGTAGGTCCCTGCGGTCCATGCTCTGAGATAATTTACGATCAGGGTGCGCAGTATTCCTGCGGCAAACCTACATGCACGGTAGGCTGTGACTGCGACCGCTATCTTGAAATATGGAATCTTGTCTTTATGCAGTACAACCGCGACAAGGACGGAAATTTAACTCCGCTGCCGCATAAAAACATAGACACAGGCATGGGACTTGAGCGTCTTGCCTCTGTCGTACAGTCTGTACCCAACGACTTTGAGACGGATCTTTTCCGTCCTATTATGGACAAGGCGTGTGAACTTGTAAACGTAAAGTATGGCGAAGATCCGAAGAAGGATATGGCGGTAAAGGTTATATCAGACCACATCAGAGCATCATCGTTTATGATCGCAGACGGTGTCCTCCCGACAAACGACGGAGGCGGATACGTTCTGCGCCGTCTTATCAGACGTTGTGTGCGGTATGGTCGTTTGCTCGGTATTGACAAGCCATTCCTGACCGATCTGCTTCCTGTTGTGCGTGAATCAATAGGTGACGAGTATCATGAACTCGTTGAACAGGCTGAGACAATAAAGCAGGTTTTGAGTACGGAAGAAGAACGCTTTTCGCATACGCTTGCGCAGGGCAGCGAACTTATGTATTCGGAGATAGAAAAACTTGAGAAGGCCGGAAAAGATACATTGCAGGGCAAGATCGCATTTGACCTATATGACACATTCGGATTCCCGTTTGAACTTACCGAAGAAATGTGCGAAGAGCGCGGCATAAAGGTTGACAAAGAGGGATTTGAGGAGGCGATGGAGGAACAGCGCGAACGCGCACGCGGAGCGAGCAAGCAGACGCACAGCGTGATCTCCAAAAACGTCTACACCGAACTTGCTGATAAATTGGGTGCTACACCGTTCTGCGGATATACGGAAAAAGAGTGCGAAGCGGATGTGGCGGCCGTTATAATTGACGGTGCGCTTGCGGACGAGGCATCCGAGGGATCGGAGGCTGATATTGTGCTTCGCAATACACCGTTCTATGGCGAAAAAGGCGGACAGGTCGGAGATACCGGCACAATTTCAACGGATACGATGATGTTTGAAGTTGAAAATACGACCTATCCTGCCCCGGGACTTATAGTACACCACGGCAAGGTTACGAAAGGAACGATAAAAGACGGTCAGAAAGTGCATGCGGCGATCAACACAGAACGCAGAGCCGATATACAAAGACATCACACTGCAACGCATCTTCTGCATGAGGCATTGGCACGGACGCTCGGCGCACACGTCAGACAGGCGGGGTCGCTTGTAACTCCGACATTCCTGCGCTTTGACTTCAACCACTTCCGGCCATTGACGGTTGATGAAATAAGAGACGTTGAGCGCATTGTCTATGCAGAGGTACTTAAAAACTCGCCTGTAATTACAAAAATCATGCCGATAGATGAGGCCAAAAAGACCGGCGCACGCGCACTCTTTGACGAGAAATACGGAGATGAAGTGAGAGTCCTCGGAATAAGCGATTTCTCAACGGAGTTGTGCGGCGGTACTCATGTCTCTGCTACGGGTGAAATAGGGCTCATTAAGATCATAAGGGAAGAGGGAATAGGCTCCGGCATACGCAGAGTTACTGCTGTGGCAGGGCGTGCGGCGCTTCCCGTCTTTCAGGGTTTCAGCAATGCCGTTAATGCAATGGTAACTATGGTCGGCGGCGATGCCGATGCGGTTATTTCAAAAGTGAGCGCAATGCTTGACGAAAAGAAAGTTCTTGAACGCAAAAACCGTGAGCTTCAGGTTAAGGCGGCAATGGCTGACATTGAAAACAGCGTTAAACCGAAGGCAGAGGTCGGCGGTGTTGAACTGATCGTTGAGAAGTTTGACAACATTACCGGAGATCTGCTGCGTCAGATAGGTGACAGGATACGCAATAAATATCCCAAGGCGATGCTTTTGCTTGCCGGAATAAGCAGCGAAGGGCATGTTGCGCTTACGGCAATGGCGTCACAGGAAATAGTAAAACTCGGAGCGCACGCGGGCTTGCTGCTTAAGGCGGTCGCCGCTGAAATGGGCGGCAAGGGCGGCGGAAATCCGATGCTTGCACAGGGCGGTGTATCAAACGCAGGCGGCATTGACAAAGCTTTTGCGGTAGCCCCCGCGATATTTGAGAAGCTTCTCAAAAAAGAAAAATAATGAAAAGAGTTGTAGCTCTTGACATTGGAAGCGTCAGGATCGGAGTGGCGGTGAGTGATCCCTTGGGGCTTTTTGCCCAGGGGCTCACCGTCCTTAACGCTGAAAAAGACTGGCTGGCGGAGCTTGAAAAAATATTGTCGCAATATGATGAGCCGATGATATTGGTCGGTCTGCCTCTGCGTACCGATGGAAGCGAAGGTCCGGAAGCACAGCATATACGCGAAATTGCGGAAAAAATTAAAGAAAGATTTTCCGGACTTGCGCTTGAATTTTGGGATGAGCGTTTCACAACGACAATAGCTCAGCAGACACTTCTTCAAGGCGATGTATCACGAGCCGGAAGAAAAAAGAGCGTTGACAAGATAGCTGCAACACTTCTTCTTGAAAGCTATCTTGAAAGCAAGAAAAGATAATATTCTCGTCACTTCATAATAACAGCGGAGAGATAAAAATTGCAGCTGCCCGATGGCGTAAAAATAACACCTATGCTTGAACAATATATTCACTGGAAGGATAAATATCCCGATTGCCTTCTGTTTTTTCGCATGGGTGATTTTTATGAAATGTTCTTTGACGATGCATATACTGCCGCAAGTGTTTTGGATATAGTGCTGACATCGCGTTCAAAGGACGAAAATGCAAAGATACCTATGGCAGGAGTACCGTTTCATTCTGTTGATTCCTACATTGGACGGCTGATAGCGGCAGGCTTTAAGGTCGCGATATGCGAACAGATGACAGAGCCGGACGGCAGGACGTTGGTTGAGCGCGAAGTGACGCGCATTGTGACCCCGGGCACTTGGCTTCCCGAAAATTCCGAAGGTGACGGGAAGATAGCTGCCTGTCTGTTCTGCGGAAAAGAAATTTCAATAGCACTTCTTGATACGCCGGTAGGTACACTGCGTGCGGCAACATTTGCTGTTGAGCGCGGTGTCGCCGTTGTGACGGCGTTTTCTCCGAATGAGATCATAATAAAGCGCGGTCAGCGCGAAGATTTTATAAAAAATTGTCCGCTGCTTGCCTCGCGCAGCATAACGGAACGCGATAAATCGGAATTTATGCCTCAACAGGCATCCGGATGGCTGTGCAGAAAATGGAACATTGCGTCACTCTCGGCCATGGGGATTGACGACAGAGACAATGCCTGCGGTGTTGCCGCCGCTGCATTGAGATATATAGAAGAGACACAGTTTTCAAAGGCATCCCACATAACATCTGTGATGCCGATCTTTGCGCACGAAAATATGGTGCTTGACCAAAGCACTCAGACAAATCTTGAACTCACAGGACAAAAAGAAAATTCACTCTTTTGGGCGCTCAACAGATGCAGAACGCCTATGGGCAAGCGGCTTCTCAAAGAATGGATAACGGAGCCTCTGCAAGATATTGATGCGATAAAAAAACGTCAGGACATTATTGAATGTCTCATTGAAAATCCCGATGTGCAAGCTTCTCTTGCCGAACTTCTGTCCGAAACGAGGGATATGGGCAAGGCCATTTCAAGAATTACGTTAAAAATGGGTTCTCCGTGTGACCTTTCGGCAATACGCGACACACTTCAAAGAGTACCGAAGATAATGGAAGTTTTGCATGGCGAAGCTGTGCTTGCGGAGCTTGTGCCGCACGTCAACACAGACAAACTCTCAACGCTGTTGTGTGCCGCGCTTTCCGATACAGTGCCTCGGCTTTTGCGTGACGGAGGCGTTATAAGGTGCGGTTATGACAGTACGCTTGATGAATGGCGCAGCAAGATTGAAAACTCTTCACAGTGGCTTGCGGACTTTGAAGAAAAAGAACGTACACGCACGGGAATAAAAAATCTGAAAGCGAGAATGAACCGTGTATTCGGTTACTACATAGAGATACCGAAGGCGGCTGCGGCGCATGCGCCGATTGAATACATAAGAAAACAAACTCTTGCCGGTGCAGAGAGATTCATTACGGAAGAACTTAAAAAATTTGAGCGTGTTATGTTCGGTGCGGAAGATGAAATTAGGGCACGTGAATTGGAAATATACAATGTTCTCATCAAAGAGACTTTGGCTATGTCCCACGAAATACAGGAGACTGCGTCATTTATCGCATCGCTTGACACATTCCTATCACTATCGGTCGTTGCGGCTGAACGCGGGTACTGCCGTCCCGTTGTTGATTTGGGAAAAGATTTTGTAATCAAAAACGCAAGACACCCTGTCATTGAACTTACGCTTGGAAAAAATCCCTTTACGCCAAACGATTACGATTTCAGCGCAGAAAACGGCAGAAGAATCGCACTGATAACCGGTCCGAATATGGCGGGCAAGTCAACGTACCTCAGAATGGCGGCGCTCATTGCGATAATGGCTCATATAGGGTCGTTTATTCCGGCAGAGAGTGCTAAGATCGGGCTTGTTGACAGAGTATTCACACGTATAGGTGCGCGTGACGAGCTGTCACGCGGACAGAGTACGTTTATGGTAGAAATGGTTGAAACTGCAAACATTCTGCGCAGTGCTACAGACAGGAGCCTTGTGATACTTGACGAAGTCGGGCGCGGAACGTCAACTTATGACGGGCTCAGCATCGCATGGTCTGTTGTGGAGTTCTTGCAGGGGCAGGAGTATATGAGACCGCGCGTCCTCTTTGCTACACACTACCATGAGCTGACGCAGCTTGCCCGCGTGCTTCCCGGAATAGTCAATTTAAGTATGGGCGTTGAAGAGACAGACAACGGAATAATCTTTCTTCATAAAATAATTGAGGCTCCCTCCGACCGTTCCTACGGAATAGAAGTTGCACGATTAGCCGGAATACCGTTGTGTGTCTTGCGCCGCTCGGAAGAGCTGCTTGCGAAATTTGAAGCAGAGAACGAAAGCAAAAACGAAGATATTATGTCGGATCAAAGCACTCAGATAGCACTCTTTGATGTCCGTCAGGAAGCAATTTTAGAAGAACTGGCATCATGCGACCCCGACAATATGACTCCGCTTTCTGCGCTTGAGCTTGTCTCAAGGCTCAGAACGGCAAGCAGAAAGGTATTGGAACTGGAATGATAAAGCGTCTTGCACCCGACATCTCAACGAGAATTGCTGCCGGTGAGGTCATAGAACGTCCCTCGTCCGTAGCAAAGGAGCTTATAGAAAATTCAATAGATGCAGGGGCAAAATCTATTTCAATATTCACAGAACAGGGCGGCAAAAACTCTTTTGTTATAGAAGATGACGGCTGCGGAATACCGTTCGCGGAATTGCCGCTTGCCCTTGAACGTTACGCCACAAGCAAAATAACCGATATTGAGGATTTGGAAAAAATTTCAACGCTCGGTTATCGCGGCGAGGCACTTGCAAGCGTTGCCGCCGTATCGCGAATGGAAATAAGAAGTCGTCTGCATGACGCCGCAAGCGGCGGTCTGATACGGTGCGAAGGCGGAGAGATAACACTGCACACCGAAACGTCTGCCAAGGCGGGCACAAGGATTCAGATAGACGATCTCTTTTATAATCTTCCGGCACGCAGAAAATTTCTTAAAACATCTTCGGCTGAACTGCGCAGGATAGTGCAGATCGTAAACGACTATGCGCTCATACATCCTGAAATCACATTTCGTCTTACAGAAGAAAATAAAAAAATCTTAGAATACACAAAGACCGACAACATAGATAAAAGCATCTTGCGCCGCTTTGGAAAGCAGACGAAAATTTACGGCACCGTACAGGAGAACGAAAAATTATCCGCGCGGCTGTGGTGGAATCCCATACCGGATTCTCGGCGCATAGTTATAATGCTCTTTGTGAACGGAAGACGTGTGCAGGATTCTGCGGTACGAGCCGCAATTTCATCGGCAGAGGCGGCATCCTACGGTGAATGGGTGATAATGCTCAATCTGCCGCCGCATGAAGTTGACGTAAATATTCACCCGACAAAGGAAGAAATTCGCTTCCGTAAAAGCGGCGACGTCTTTAAGGTCGTCTATGACGGTGCAAAAAAATTGTTTGCACAAAGGCACTCAATACAGCAGCCCGTTTTTCAAAAACAGTTCGGTGAAGATTGTGAAAATACCGCGTCCGTGCATGAATCAGGCGATTTTCCGCTGCCTCTCTCCAATTCGCCAAACGCTTGGAATTATACTGATAAGCATGAATGGCGCGTTGCATCTCCCAATCACAGAGAAATACAAAATATATTTACACCGGCAGAGGGATACGATGAAGAGAGCGAGCCTCGTGAAAAGCGTTATATAGGGCAGAGCGCAGGAGGCTTTTTGCTCTTTGACTTTCCGCAAGCTTTGGCGGTGGTTGACCCACATGCAGCGCACGAAAGAATCTTATACGAAGAGATCTGCAAGACATTCGGCAAGAGTATAAATTCTCAGTGGCTGACACTGCCGCAGGAAATTCCGCAGGCCGCGGCCGCTGAGGCGGAGCTTTACAGAGAAGAACTTGCCGCTCTCGGCTTTGTAATAAACGGCGGATATCTTGAGGCAGTGCCGGCGATCAAGGGAAAAGGACACCTTTCCCCCGTTGATATGCTGCGTTCCGCCATACGAGGCATTGAGACAGAGAACGACCCCGCAAAACGTGACCGTGAAGTATGGTGGAGAATGGCAAGACTTGCATGCCGCGATGCCGTGAAACTCGGAAGAAAATTTACTCCCGAAGAGGCTGAGAGTCTTCTTGAACGCCTTGAAAAATGCGAGACGCCATACACATGTCCGCACGGCAGACCCACAGTATTTATCATAGAAAACAGAAAATTGTTTGAATGGTTTGAAAGATAATGGAAGATAGGATAAACGCAGTTGCGATAATAGGACCGACCGCGGTCGGCAAGACAGATTTCAGCCTTTCGCTTGCCAAAAAACTCAATGCTGAAATTATATCGGTTGACTCAAGACAGGTCTACCGCTATCTTGATGTCGGCACAGACAAAGTGCCGCGCGAGATACGTCGCGAAGTTGTGCATCACCTTATAGATATTGCAGACCCCGATCAGATATACTCCGCGGCAGATTTCGCCGAAGACGCCAAAGACGCAGCCGAAAGGATAATATCGCGCGGCAAATTGCCGCTTCTGATAGGCGGAACACCATTCTATTACCGTGCGCTTGAGGGTGTACTGTCCGAGGATATACCGAAAGATGAGAAAGTAAGAGAAGTCCTTGAAAAAGAGAAAAAAGAACGCGGCCTTGCAGCTTTGCATAATGAACTTGCCGCAATAGATCCCAAGGCAGCCGCAAAAATTCATCCAAACGATCCTGTGCGTACAATGAGATCGCTTGAAATATTCCGCATAACAGGCAAATGTGCGTCGTGGTGGTACGAAAGACAGACAAAAATGAAGTCTGACTGGAACATATTATACATAGGTCTTGTACGTTCGCACGAAAAACTATACGAAAATATAACGCGCCGTGTAAAGGAACAATTTGCAAGCGGTTATCCCGAAGAAGTTGAATGGCTGCTGAATAACGGTTATTCACCGGAACTTCCGGCACTTCAGGGCTTCGGTTACAGGGAGCTTGTGCAATACACGCTTGGAAAATGTTCGCTGCATAATGCGATTGAAGGGGATATCCGTTCAACAAAGGCATTTTCGCGCCGTCAGATGACGTGGTTCAGACACTTTGAACCGTCCGTTTGGTATAATTTTGATGTAACTTCAAAGGATGACGCGCTAAAAGACGTACTTTCGCGCTGCATTAAACATTTGGAGGCCGCAGTATGAAAATAATAACGGCAGACCCTACAGGGCTGTGCTTCGGTGTCCGCAGGGCTATAACTACTCTTGAAGAGGAACTTAAAACATCGCGCAGGGTGTATGCGCTCGGCAGTCCGATACACAATCCACAAGAAATAGACAGGCTGAAAAAAATGGGGCTTATCGTGGCAGAGTGTCCGGAAGATGTGCCGGAAGGCGCCGTTTCATTTATTCGCGCTCACGGAGTGACACCTGAAATTTTTGAAGCACTGCGCAAGAGAAGTAGCAAAACAGTGGATGGTACATGTCCTTTTGTAAAAACTGCACAAGAAAGAGCGCAGACTCTTTCACAAGAAGGATATATTGTGGTAATATTAGGTGACGCCTCTCACCCCGAGGTGAAAGGTATAATGGGCTATGTCTCCGGTGAAGTCTATGTGCTTGCATCGGCTGATGATATACCGCATACGCTTTCCGGCAAAAAATGCGGAATATTGAGTCAGACTACACAGAGAGTTGAAACATTTTCCGAATTGGTTGCGGGATTCGTATCAACAACTCCGGAGATTAAGGTATATAATACAATTTGTCGTGCAACGCTCGCACGTCAGGAGTCTGTTCGCAGACTGGCAGGCGAGGCAGAGGGTATAATTGTTTTGGGCGGTAAGAACAGCGCAAACACAAGGAAGCTTGCGGAAATAGGTTTTTCTTCCGGAGTTCCTACTCTTTGGATTGAGCATGCCGGCGAAATTGAAGGGAGTTGGTTGGAAAATAAAGCTGTTATAGGGATCGCCGCCGGAGGGAGCACCCCCGACTGGCTGATCGGGGATTTGATTCAAAAATTAAAGACGAAGTAAGCAGGAGGATGCTGGGTATGGTTGACGAGCTTCATAATGTTGAAGGCGAAGTGAAAGAAACACCTGAAAAAGAAGAAAAAATGACAGAAGAGATGGTTGAGCAGTACGGCGGTAAGGCCGGAGACTTCCGCCGCGGTAAAGTGGTTGAAGGTAAGATCATTGATGTGTTGGATGAAGGCTGGCTTGTGGATATAGGCTACAAGAGCGAGGGATTCCTTGCACGCAAGGATTGGACTAACAAAGCTCTCGTTGAAGATCAGGGCGAGCCGGAAAAGGGCGCAACGATCAGAGTTCAGATCGTGACACTTGGTACGGGTGAAGATGCACAGCCGACACTTTCACGTTGGCGCTGCGAGTTTGATGACCGTTGGGCAAAGCTTGAAAAGGAAGTTGAAGAGCATGATACGGTCAGGGTCAAAGGACTTCGCAAAGTCAAAGGCGGTTTGATAGTTGCGTGCTGCGGCATAGAAGGCTTTATCCCCGTATCGCACCTTACATCGGAAGGTCACGGCGGAAACCCGGGCAAACTCGTTGATCAGGAGTTTGATGCAAAGCTGCTTGAAAAAGACCGCAGAAAACATCGTGTTGTATTTTCACGCCGTTCAATTCTTGAAGAAGAGCTTGCGGGAATCCGCAAAGAATTCTATGAACATGTTCATGAAGGCGACATCCTTGAGGGTGAAGTCAGCAGCATAACCGCATTCGGCATCTTCGTCAACCTTGGTGCAATGGAAGGACTCGTGCATATCAGCGAGCTTTCATGGCAGAAAACCCCGAAACTCAAAGACTTCTCAAAGGGCGATCATGTTAAAGTCAAAGTTATCGGCATAGACACAGAGCGCAATAAAATTTCCCTTTCAATCCGTCAGACAGAAGAAAATCCGTGGGATAGAGCGGTTGAAACACTTTCAGCCGGAATGGTGATGGAAGGCGCAATAACCAACCTTACGGAATTTGGCGTGTTCGTTGAACTGCTGCCCGGCGTTGAAGGTCTCGTCCATGTAGGAGAACTCAGCTGGACAAGAGTGAAGCATCCGAAGGAAGTCGTTAAAAAAGGACAGAAGCTTACAGTCATAATTACAGAGATAGATAAAGACCGCAAACGTATAAGCCTCGGCTACAAGCAGCTTAACGATCCGTGGAAAGATGCTGCCGAAAGATACCCGAAGAACAGCGAAGTGACGGCAAAAGTAGTTCGCCTTGCTGATTTCGGTGCGTTCGTGGAAGTTGAGCCCGGAATTGAAGGACTTATTCACATTTCACAGATCTCATCGGAAAGAATTGAAAAGCCGAAAGACGTACTCACAGAGGGACAGGAAGTAACGGCAAGAGTCGTTGAAGTAAATGCGGAGGAACACAAAATGCGCCTCAGCATGCGCCCGCCGCGTGAGGAGCGCCGCGAAGCGCGTCCGCGTGAAGAGCGTCATGAAAGACAGCCCGAACCCGAAATGCGCGAAAGACGCGACGACCGCCCGACACTTCGTCAGGAGCGTCCGCGCCGCCGCCGTCCCGAAGGGCATGAACGCAGATATCAGGAATCTCAGAACAGCCCATATCCGCAGGAAGAAATGAGATTCTCAATCGGCGACTTCATGAAACAGCACGAAGAGGAGTAATAAAGACAGAAATAAATAATACGATTTGTGTAGTTATAAACCCCGTTCAGTATTGAGCGGGGTTTATTTTTGCGTTACAATATGATGGGAGTGAAATAAGGAAGCACTGATGACAGAATGGCGAACACACGATTAGAGCTTCCGTAACAGATAGGAGACATCGCTATGGCAACAAGAGAAATAAAAATTTTCCCGGATC
>JAUNMU010000070.1 GCA_030531745.1 Synergistes sp.
ACGATTTAAGGATTAACTTAAATCGTGCGCTTTTTTATATACTTAAAATGAATATTCACGATTTTGTTGGGGGCGCAATATATGTGCCATTCGCGTCACGCAGCAGTCGCGCCTGTGATGATGGTTTTTTATATATCTATCTTAGGCAGTGCGGCGATCAATGACTTTGTGTAGTCATGCTGCGGTGCGGTCATGATCTGTTTTGCGGGGCCGCTTTCGCATATTTGACCGTTTTTCAGGACGATTATACGTTCGGCGGCATGTGCTGCGAGGAGAAGATCGTGTGTTACGAAGATGAGTGACATTTCTGTGCGGCGTTTAAGTGCGTCGGTTATCTCCATTCGGGTTGATGCGTCCTGCATTGATGTTGGCTCGTCACAGAGCATGAGATGTGGGGCAAGCATAAGCGCACGGGCAATTTCTACACGCTGACGCTGGCCTCCGGAGAGGCTGACTGCGCGTGAGTAAAGTATTCTATCTCCGATGAGTCCAAACTCTGAGAGAAGAGACTCTGCACGTTTGCGTATTTCGGTCTTGCTCATTGCCGTTTCTGATATGACAGCCGGCTCTGTCACTGCGCCGAGTGCGGAAAGACGCGGCGGAATTGCGCCGTAAGGATCTTGCGGAACATAGCCGCATTTGCGGCGTAATGCGCTGAGTTCTGCCTTTGATATTTTGTTTGTATCGCGACCGAAGAGCCTTATATTCCCTGTAATGTGCGGAATGAGCATAAGTGCGGCACGAAGCAGCGTGCTTTTGCCGCTGCCTGATTCTCCGACTATTGACACGCGCTCTTTCTCTGCTACGGAAAGCGAAATGTTTTTGAGCGCGTGAAATACTTTCCCGTCTCTGCCTTTGAAGTCTACGGATAAATTTTCTATCTCTAATATGTTTGTTTTCATAGCGTATCTTCTTTCAATATCGCTGCGACAAGAGCCTTCGTGTGAGGCATCTGGGGATTTGTCAGTATTGCTTTCGGGTTTCCTTTTTCAATAAGTATTCCGTCTTTCATTACGAACAGATTCTCACATACCGATGCGGCAAGCGGTAAGTCGTGTGTTACAAGCAATATCGTTAATTTGTTTTCACGGCATAGTCTTTTGAGTAATTCAACTATTGACGATTGTGTTACAACGTCAAGTGCTGTCGTCGGCTCGTCTGCGAGTATAATTTCCGGGCTGCATGAGAGAGCTGCCGCTATTGCTGCGCGTTGCTTTTGACCTCCGGAAAGCTCATGTGGATAGCGTTGGGCGATCGTTGCGGGAAGCCCCGTTTCATGTAGAAGTTCCGCAATTCTTGTGTCTGCATCTTTGCCGATTACTCCAAGGTGAAGTTCAAGAATTTCTTTTATGTGTGCGCCGATCGTAAGCACAGGGGTGAATGAATTTAATGCTCCCTGTGGAATGAGCGCGATCTTCTTCTGCCTGAGATTGAAATATTTTTCTTCACGGTTAAGAATCTCTGTCCCTCGGTAGAGTACGGAGCCGGTCGCGCAGCTGCCGTTGGGCAGAAGTCCTAATAGTGTCATTATTATCGTGCTTTTGCCGCTGCCCGATTCTCCTATGAGTCCGCAAAATGAATTTTCGGCGAGTTCAAAAGATACATCGCTTACGGCTTTTGTAGGATCGGCATGTATGTTGTATGTGACGTTAAGATTTTTTACCGATAAAATCATTTTGCTCTGAGCCTCGGGTCTATTATTTCTTCAAGATATTTGCCTAAGTCCATAAATATCAGACATATTGTTACAATACCGATACCCGGCGGAAGAAGCAGCCACCACGCTCCTTGTGTGAATGCACCGAATGAGTGTGCCTCATGGAGCATACGCCCCCATGATATAAGACGTGGATCGGAGAGTCCGAGGAATGCTACTCCTGCCTCAGCAAGTATTGCTCCGGGAACGCCGAGAGCTATGTTTGCAAGCAGAAGCGGAGCCGTTTCAGGTACAAGGTGGTGTAAGAGTATGTATCTGCGCTTTGCGCCGAGTGCGCGCAGGGATTCTACCCACGGACTTTCGCGCAGAGTGAGGACAAGTGAGCGCACGGAGCGAGCTGTTCCCATCCACGAAAATACAGAGAGTATCAGTACGAGCTGCCAAAGCCCCTTGCCCCATATTCCGGCAAGCACCATCATGATGGGAAGTGTAGGTATGGAAAGAAGAATATCAACTATGCGCATAATTATCGTGTCACACAGGCCGCCTGCGTATCCGGAGACAAGCCCCAGAGTCATACCAAGCAAAGATGCTATGAGAGTTGCCGCAATGCCTACTATCAAAGATGTGCGTATGCCGTATATGAACATTGCGAAGACATCGCGGCCTCGTTGGTCTGTGCCCAAAAGTCCGTTTCTTGCGCCGTAAAGTGAAAGTCTTAGATCTGCCGATTTTGCGCCGCTGAACGAAAGACTGTAACTGCCGGAGCAGGGGAAGAGATATTCGGTGCTTTTGCCGACAAGAGGAAGATCAAGTGATTGTTTGAATATCATATCTCTTCCGTCTATGTTAAGCCATGTCTCTCCCGTTACTTCTGCGATAATGTAGTCTTTTTGCGGTGTACGCCATATAATTCTTGCGATTTTGTCCGCTGTGATCTTACCTGTCAGATTGAAGATGTCAGGTGCGTTCTTATCCCAGTTGATCTGTATGCCGTTCTCAGCCACATTGTAAAAATGTGTTGATGAAAGCGTTGAAGTTTTCCACCATATTGGGCGCGAAAACGGAGCCCCGACTATATCGTGCGGTGTATCGCCGACAATAACAGGCGCAAATACGCCAAGTAACGCTATTATGATAAAAGTTATCGTGCTTGTCCTGCAAAAAAGCTGTTTCATTCGCCCCGTCCCTCTATCCTTACCCGTGGGTCAACGAGTCCGTATGCAATATCCGCAAGCAAATTACTTGTCACGGTTATGAGAGCAAGAAGATAGAAAGCCGCTCCCGCAGCAGGATAGTCTGCGCTTGATACGGCGTCAAGCAGAAATGTTCCCACACCGTGCAAAGAAAATACGGATTCGGTGATCACCGCACCCGATACAAGTCCGGGAACGGACATCAGCAAGATCGTGACAATAGGCGGCAGAATAGTTCTGAATGCGTGCAGATTTACACGGTTTGGCGGCAGGCCGCGTGCGCGTGCCATGGTTATGAAATCCTCGCTGAGTGCGCGTACCATAAGGTTGCGGACGTATAGTGCCCAGCCGCCGAAAGATATGAGTGAAAGCGAAATAACAGGCAGTGCCAAGTGCCATACATAGTCTATAAATATATTTATTGTCCCCTGCGGCTGCGGAAACGAGAGTGTGCCGCGCAGTGGAAAAATAGGAAAGGTATGCGCAAATAGCATTAAAAGTATCAGCTGGACAAAGAAACTCGGAAATGATGATGTAACGGCGCTTGCTCTCAACACAAGTTTTTCTGCAAAATGCCCCCTGTTAATGGCAGCTTTTATGCCAAGCCATGTGCCCAACAGTGCTGAGATTGTCATTGAAGCCGAAGCAAGTGCCAATGTAACGGGAAGGCGTGATGCAAGTTCATCCCACACCGGTTTTCTGCTCAAAAAGGATAGACCGAAACTGAACGTGAGCATTTCACGCACATAAATCAAAAACTGCTCAAACAGAGGCTTATCAAGGCCGTATATCCTGCGCAGATTTTCCTTAGCCTCAGGCGAAAATGACGGGTCTATTATCGTGCTTACCGCATCACCCGGCATCATTCTGAACAGAATAAAATTCAGCACAAGTACGGCGGCAAGAACGATGAAAGATGCGAGGATCCTCTTTGCGAGCCATTTGCTGCTCATCTATTTTGCCTCCAACAGTCTGTAAAATTTATTTTTTTTCATAAGCAAAAACTCCCCTGGTCTGTAGCTCTTAAATGCAAAAGGCCCCGTGCCTACAAGCCCGTAAGGTCCGAAAGTCCCTGCCCTATCCAAAGGATCCCACCTCTGCCAATCCTTTATTGCATCAAGAACTTTCTTGGGCAGTATAGGAAGTCCCGCTATATTGTCAAGATACCAGTAGCTTACACCATTCATAACAACGTGGATTTTGTTATTGTCTGATGTCGTAATGTATGCGATATTTTTGACTGAGTCAAAGAAACGCGGAATTTTATTTTTCCGTATAAAATCCATTGATGCTTTAACGTCTGCTGCTGTGAGAGGAGATCCGTCATTCCATTTAATACCGCTTTGGAGTGTGAAATCAAGCTCGGTGCATTGACCGGAAGTAGTATTCTTTGTGCTGACCTTCCATGTCTTTGCCAGACCGTGCATATTTTCAAGAGTGTATGGATTTGTTGACAAAAGCGTTTCGTATATCATGCCGAGTACCTGCCACGAGTATGCCGTTGATGCGGAAAAAGGATTTAAGTTTCGCGGTTCCTCGGCGAGCAACATTCTCATAGGCCGCATTTTGCCGTCCTTTGGCTCTGCGCAGAGCAGCGTCCATATATTATCCGCCGTTATCTTGTCAGTCGTAAAGATGTTTTTCCATTTCTTTGATACGGCAGAGACCGAAAAACGGCTGTAAATCGGCACAGACGGTATGATCTCTGCCAAAAGCTTCTGCGATGTGGCTGCATATTTAGCGGCACTCTTTTTGTCGGGTGCATGACGCAGTGAGTAGAGTTCTCTGTCAAGCCTCTTATCGTGAACACCTGTCATATTGTAGCCGCCGTCAACATCCATATCGCTGTGATAGAAAGAATAGAGCGAATCGGGATCACGCCCCATACTCCATGCCATAAGTGCCATTGAATAATCCTTACGGTCAATGACGGAAATCATAGCGGAAAAATCCATTGGCTCTGTCTGAACGGGGAAACCTACTGATGAAAGGCTGTCTGCGATAAGCTCCGCAAGCTCGGCAGTCGTTGGGGCAACACGGGCAAGAGGCGTGAGAAGCTTCATAACCGGAAGCGGTTTGCCGTTTGGTGCTGTAAGCACACCGGACATATTCCACGAATACCCGTGTTTTTTGAGAAGCGCACGCGCCGCTTTCGGGTCGTAAATATCCTGCGCACTGTTTGAAGGAGCCCATGGAGATACAGGGGGAAGCCACGAATTTATCGGTTCACAGTAACCGCCGAAGATCATGCGCACGATACCGCTTCTGTCAACAGACATAGCGGCCGCTTTTCGCAGAACTGCGTCATTCCACGGAAAAACTTTATTGTTCAGCAGCAGAAAAAATGCGTGCATCCCTCGTGCGAGTGTCAGCGTAAGATTTTTGTTATGTGCTATCCTGTTTATATCCGTAGGCCGTGTAATATCGCTTAAAATATCTATATCGCCCGCTTCGGCTGCCAAAATCTGAGCATCGGGATTTGAAATAATGATCATTGAGAGTTCGTTGATCTTAGGACCGCGCACATGTTCAATATCAATACGCGAAGATGCGCCGCTTGTGCCGCAGAGAGCAGTAAACATAAGCGTGGCGGCGAAAAAAACGGAAAATATATGCTTATATGACAATCAAACCGCCTCCGTTACAGATGAACTGTCAATAAACCTATCCTCAACGCTTCAAAGTGAAAGAATCAACGTCTTCCATCGGAAAATTCAGCAGCGTCTCTGCCTGTGGAGCTTTGCCGTCGGCAAGGCGGTTGAATTCAGTGAGCATCTTTACATAAGCGGCGCGCTTCTTGTGAGAGACCTCTCCCTGCATACCGGCGCGCAGAAGCATCGCAAGCTGCTTATAGACGGAGGGTACGGGAACAAAACGCGGACCGTCCTGTGTCATTCGCACAGTATAAATGAAAGAATAGCTGTCCTTTCCGCTGAATTTATTTGCAAGGAGACTGTAATGCGGTGTTGCGGATGCGATACAGAGACTTGTCCCCTTAGGTACCTCTATCATTGCCGGTACGGAATTCCACCTTGTAAGCTCAAATGGGGCTGAGGTGACAAAGACCTTTCGCGCAAAACTGGTCATACCTATCCAGTAATTGACACCTTCTCCCTCAAAATTCATAAACGAAAGACGCCAAAGCAGATCTTTCTCGTTGTCGTGGTCCGCTTTAACAAACGACCTATGCTCGTCTGCGAGCGACAGACCGACTGCCGCCTGAAGCTCCCTTGCTCCTGCCGGAGTGCGGAGCCATGCGGACCTCACAACTCCTCCGCTGTGTTCTATCACAATGCTTATAGGAAATCCCGAAACCTCAAGCGTCCTTAGATTTACGCTGCCGTCACCGCTTACAGATGTCGGCAGAAATGCCACGGCGATAACGAGGAACACAAACAGCAGCGGCAGCACACAAAGAGCGACCGCGTTCTTGCGTTCGGCAGAAAATATATTTATGCAAAGATTTTTTCTATCCATTTATGTCCATACCGAATGACCGCAAAATCAGGCGGTTAATCAAACTCCTGCAAGATAGGCAGACCCTTCAAGTGATCGGTGTAATTCAGCAGCATAAGGCAGAAACCGTGGACACTGTCATGGGTAAGTATGCTGTAGGAAGCTGTGTCAAAGTGTATCCTCCAAAAAAATGGGCTGTCAATACATATAGCACCTGCCACAAGCGGCTTAAGGACTCCTCTGTGCGCAACTATCGCGACAGTGTGTCCGCGATGTCGTTCAACTACCTTATTGAGCGAGGCAAGTGCACGGCGGCGCACGTCATTTGCGCTCTCTCCGCGTTCAAACGTGATCGCCTCCGGATTTTCAAGCCAAGTCCTCCATCTTTCCGGCTCTTCAACCGCAAGCTCCTTTTTTATCCTGTTTTCCCAAATACCGACATTGAAATTATTAAATCCTTCGTCCGTTGCGTATGTAAGTCCGGTCACATCGCAAATCATCTGCGCAGTGTCGGTCGCACGCCTGAGCGGGCTTGAATAGATGAACTCTATATTTTTATCTTTCAGTGCCTCTGCAACCGCACGCGCCTGAAGTCTGCCGTTGTCGTTAAGGTCAAAGTCAACCTGTCCTCTGATACGTCCCTCTCTGTTCCCGACACATTCACCGTGCCTCACAAGATATATGGTGGTCTTATCGTTGTTCAAATTATTCACTCCAAAACAATCACGCTTGCCGCGCAAACTAATCACCGCAAAGAACCTTCGCGCCGGACTTTATTATACAACAATAATCCCAAAGACGCGAACGAAAGAAACGAAAGGATCACACGGAAGTGTAGCGTTGCACCTTTGGTGAACAAACTGTTGATGATCCGATAAATACTTGAAATTTGTCGTATTCGCGCTCAAGCGTCTCACACAGAGACAAACATCACCGTCATTCTCGCACAACGTCCCACACGGAGACAAACATCACCGTCATTCTGCGCGTAGCGAAGCGGAGGCGCAGAACCCAGTGGCTTTAGGATGATAAATCAACAATGTGCGAAAACATAACACACGACATCGCCTCCACAACGCCTGCCGACAGGGAGACGGATAAATATTCACGATTTTGTTGGGGGAGCAGTAAGTGACGCAGCAAATCTCTGATTTGCGTAGCGGAACTTATGCAGAGCTATTGATAACCCAATAAATACTTGAATATTTGTCATTCTGCGCGTAGCGAAGCGGAGGCGCAGAACCCAGTGGCTTTAGGACGATAAATCAACAATGTGCGAAAACATAACACACGACATCGCCTCCACAACGCCTGCCGACAGGGAGACGGATAAATATTCGCGATTTTGTTGGAGGGAGCCGTATATGAGAAGCCGGTGTCTTGATCTTGACGCCATTTGATGATCCGGTAATTTTTGCGGTAATTTTTGCGACAATTTTTGTGATTTTTTCTTAAAAATGCTATTGAAATTTATTCGGGATATTGTATAATGACTTTTGTAGCGAGGTGGGGGAAGGAGAATATTCTTTTATCCCATGGCGGTGTTTTGTGCCGCGCGGCTGAGGCGGTGACTTATCGTCCTTTAGTCTGCACTGCTGAGTATAGAAAAATAGGAGATGATGCCGGCAAAAGACAACATTGCTTTCCCGTATGCGACCGTGCGCTGTAACCGTTGCGGCGAGGCGGCACGCGCAAAGGCAGGCAGCAAATTGGCTCTTTCGTGCGAAAGACGAAAGCGGTCGGGTGCGCTCTGCGGTATGGGTATTTCCGCAGTCCTTGTGACTGTGAGTATATACAAAGCGTAAAGTTGCGCAATACGGGTGTTGGTCGTTGCGGAGGATTTTCCTTCGCAGCTTGGTGAGGGTGATATTTTGTGGACGAAAATCTGAAAGGAGAAACAAAAAGAATGGCAAAGAATGTAAAAATGTTGTTCGCACTCCTTGCGACAGCAGCAGTAATGGTAGGCGTAAGCTTCGCAAAGGATATTACAACTCCGGCAGAGCTCGTTGCGGGTGAGGCAAGTCCCGATTTTGTGCTTAGCAAAGATGTTTTTCTCGATGAGGCCAGTAAGGATGAGACTATACTTAAGGCAGCCTCTTATGAACAGACCGTAACGCTTGATATGCACGGTCAT
>JAUNMU010000144.1 GCA_030531745.1 Synergistes sp.
TCCAATAAATACTTGAAGATTTGTCGTTCTGCGCGTAGCGAAGCGGAGGCGCAGAACCCAGCGGCTTTAAGGGCGCGCGGTCTGCAGTGGGGTAAAACTAAAACTGTCGTGACACACTATGGATGCGATGTAGTGTGTTATATCCTACATATTACTGATTTATCATCATAAAGACATACCCTTTCAGGGCATACCCCTACGGGGCACAGGCAGGCTGGACCCTCACTGACGCTGCGCGTCCCGCAGGGAGACAAGGGAATATTCACGATTTTGTTGGTGGAGCAATACAATAAACGGCATAATCAAAATCGGAGGTACTGTTATGACATCAAAAGTTTATTTTGCGGATATGAGAGCGTGCGACAGAGAAAGTCTGCTTCAAAAGCTCAGCAGACTTGTAAAATGCGCCGGGATTGAAAATATAAAATTCAAAGATCAGTTCACGGCAATAAAGATTCACTTAGGAGAACCCGGTAATATTGCATATCTTCGTCCGAATTTTTCAAAAGTGATCGCCGACATTATAAAGGCAAAAGGCGGAAAACCTTTCCTTACAGATGCAAACACACTCTACGCAGGGCGCAGGAAAAATGCTCTTGAACATTTGGATTCCGCATACGAAAACGGATACAACCCATTCTGCACAGGATGTCACGTCATCATAGCAGACGGACTGAAAGGCACAGATGAAGTCTTTGTGCCGGTAGCAGGCGGAGAATATGTGAAAGAAGCAAAAATCGGCAGAGCAATAGCGGATGCAGACGTAATAATTTCGCTCTCGCATTTTAAGGGACATGAAAACACCGGATTTGGCGGAGCAATAAAAAACATCGGCATGGGATCCGGATCGCGCGCCGGCAAGATGGAGATGCACAGCGACGGCAAGCCGCACATAGTAGAAAAATATTGCATAGGCTGCGGACGCTGCGCAAGAGTATGTGCGCACAGTGCGATCTCCTTCTCTGACGGCAAAGCCTCCATAGATCAAACAAAGTGTGTCGGCTGCGCAAGGTGCATAACAGCATGCCCCTTTGATGCACCTGTGCCGTGTTGGGAAGGCGCGAAAGAACTTCTCTGCAAAAAAATGGCGGAATATGCAAAAGCGGTCATTGACGGCAAACCCAATTTCCACATCAATTTAGTCATTGACGTCTCGCCCTTCTGTGATTGCCATGCGTCAAACGATGCGCATATTACGCCGGACATCGGATTTTTCGCGTCATACGATCCCGTTGCACTTGACCAAGCATGTGCCGATGCTGTGGCGTCCGCTCCGTCCCTTCCGAATACATTCGTTGACGACCGGATACACAAAACAGGTGCAAAGGAAGATCATTTCTGCACAATGCACCCCGATACAAACTGGCAGTCAACATTGGAACACGCCGAAAAGATCGGTATGGGCTCAAGAAAGTACGAGCTTATAAAAATTCCTAACATTGAAGCATAAATAAGGGAAATTTGTTCTTCCGAAATTTTACATGGTACATACCCCGTCCATAAGAGACGGGGTATTTTGTATATCGTCCACGTATTATCTGTTGTGTTGAAGAATAATGCTTTTTTTTATATAATCCCATCTTTGACAGTTAAAAAAGCGTCAGAGCCTGTAAATACTGGGCTG
>JAUNMU010000071.1 GCA_030531745.1 Synergistes sp.
CTGCCTGTTTTTGCATATATATATATATATATGCAAAAGATGTCAACTTCATGTATACACCCTCCCTCTTCTCAAAATTTTATCCGCTGCCGCACGCGGCATAACGCAACAGGGATATGATATATTCATTCTCTGTGGTTGTCAAATGCTGTGTTGTGCCAAAGACAGGTAAATTTTCAACGTACGATTGACTTTTGTTGACCAAAAGATTATAATCCACGGTGTTGTATCGGGGCGTTTTCTGCCCGACTGATTATTTTTTGATTGGATGTGAGCTTGATGTCGTCTTTAAGCCTTACGAGCAAAATTGAAGAATATATAGAGCAGCTTCTTGAGGCCGAGGGCAGCGGCGTTGTATCTCTTCGCAGAAAGGATTTAGCCGAGCTTTTTGAATGTGTGCCGAGCCAGATCAATTATGTTCTGAGAAGCAAATTTGCACCTGAAAACGGTTTTCTTGTTGAAAGTCAGCGCGGAGGACACGGATATATCAGGGTCATGCAACTCACATTCAGAAACTGCGATGAGCAGGCTGTTCATATTCAGGATCTGATCGGAACCCGTATCTCAGAGCAGGAGAGCAAACGGCTTCTCATGAATTTACAGAACAGAAATATGTTGAGTGCAAGAGAAAGGCTTCTGATTGAAGTTGCACTTAAAGATCAAGATGAGAACGGCCGCAGTGTTTACGATATATCAATACATAAACGTGAGATCATGAGAGCGGATCTTATGAAAAAGCTTCTCACGAGTCTTGCATTAAGTTAGGAGTGATACTATGTTGTGCGATTCATGCAAATCAAGACGCGCTGAAGTTCACCTTGTAAGCATCGTTGACGGTGAGCGCACGGTCAGACATCTGTGCCGCGAATGTGCGGAGAGCAATATACCTATGGACGATATAAAGGGCGTCATGAAACTTTCAATACCGCTTGAAGGACTTATGGATTTCGGCGATATGCTAAAGGATATTGTTATGCCGATGGTTTCGGCAGAAGAGTCCAAGGCGAAGAAAACAAGATATTGTCCTCACTGCGGTTCGGAATTGCCGGATTCAATGTTTGACGATATGCCATACGCAAAACCACGAGTTTCCAAACAACAAAACGAACAGCATAAGCCTCAGACAGCCGCGGATGAAATTTTACTGCTTACAAAGAAATTAAATACCGCAGTTAAATCGGAAGATTACGAAGCTGCGGCACAGATACGCGACAGGATCAATAAGCTAAAGGGTTCTGCCGCTGACGGCGAGCAAGAGGAGAAACAATAGGTATGGACTTCACCGAGCGCGGTAAAATCGTCTTTCAGCTTGCACAAAAAGAGGCTCTGCGTATGGGGCATGAGGTCGTAGGTACGGAGCATATTCTGCTTGCGCTGCTTATTGACGGAGATGATCTTATCCTTAAGTTTCTTGCGCACTATGGTATCTCGGAGGAGGCTCTTGCCGCAGAGATAGAAAAAATCTCCGGCATCGGCACTCCGCGCGAGGGACAGATAGATCTGCCGCTCAGCCAAAGAGCCAAAAACGTTATGGACCTGTCTATGCGCGAAGCGTCAAGAATGCACAATGCGTATGTTGCTACATTCCATATTCTTCTTGCAATACTTGCAGAGGGTGACGGAATGGCAGCAAGACTTCTTGCCGCACGCGGAATCTCGCTTGAAGACGCAAGGAAATTTTTCATATCCGAGACAAGCGGAGCAACACCGGAGAGATCACCGGACTTTGACGATCAGCCAAGACCGCAGAGGGCATTTATGCGCCGCGGCACGGCTATGCTTGACCAACTTTCAACCGACCTTACCGTTATGGCGCAGAAAGGTGAGCTTGATCCGGTTATAGGACGTTCCAAGGAGATACGGCGTGTCGTTCAGATTCTGTCGCGCCGGACGAAGAATAATCCTGTCCTGATAGGAGAGCCGGGGGTCGGCAAGACTGCCGTTGCGGAGGGGCTTGCACAGAAGATAGCGAGCGGTGACATTCCCGAGATCCTGCGCGGCAAGCGCGTGATGCAGCTGAATATAGCAAATCTCGTTGCGGGCACGAAATACCGCGGTGAGTTTGAGGAGCGCATGAAACGTCTTGTACGCGAGATACGCGAAAGTAAAAATGTCATTCTCTTTATAGACGAGATTCACACGATCGTCGGTGCCGGCGGCGCGGAAGGCGCCATGGATGCTGCCAACATACTTAAACCAAGCCTTGCACGCGGCGAATTCCAAGTTGTGGGAGCAACGACCATAACAGAATACAGAAAGCATATTGAAAAGGATGCCGCACTTGAACGCCGCTTCCAACCCGTACAGGTAGATGAACCTACGGAGGATGAGACGGTACTGATACTCAATGGTCTGCGTGACAGATATGAAGCGCACCACAGTGTCCGTATAACCGATGATGCCATAAGAGCAGCGGCATCTCTCTCAAAGCGTTATATCACAGATCGTTTCCTGCCGGACAAGGCAATAGACCTTATTGACGAAGCATCGGCACGCGCAAGGATAGACACTCTTGAATTGCCGGACAACATTAAAGCCTTAGAGCATACGATAGATGACATACGCAAAGAAAAAGATTCTGCCGCAGCACGTCAGGAATTTGAAAAGGCCGCATATCTGCGCGATGAAGAAAAAAGAGCAAAGGAAGAATATGAGGATGCGCGCAGACGCTGGTCGCGCTCACGCAGTATGATAAAGCCCGAAATCCTTCCTCAGGACATTGCGTCCATAATCTCCGAAAGCACCGGCATACCGGTTACACAACTCACGGAGGAAGAGGCAAAGAGACTGCTTCGTATGGAGGACGAGCTGAGGTCAAGGCTCGTAGGTCAAGATGAAGCATTAAGTGCGGTGGCGCGTGCGGTGCGCCGTGCGAGAAGCGGAATGAAAGATCCCAAACGTCCCGTGGGAAGTTTTCTTTTCCTTGGTCCGACCGGTGTCGGCAAGACGGAACTTGCCCGTTCGCTTGCGGAATTTCTCTTCGGGAGCGAAGACGCTATGATTCGCGTTGATATGAGCGAATATATGGAGCGCCACGAAGCTGCAAAGCTGATAGGCGCACCTCCCGGATATGTTGGATTTGAGGACGGAGGCAAACTGACGGAAGCCGTGCGCCGCAAACCATATTCCGTTGTACTCTTTGACGAGATAGAAAAAGCTCATCCTGACGTATTCAACATTATGCTCCAACTGCTTGATGATGGGCGTCTCACAGACAGTCACGGACATGTGACGGATTTTAGGAACTGTGTAATTATAATGACAAGCAACGTGGGCGTATCCGACAATATGTACGGACACTCTCTCGGATTCGGTGCGGATACGGAACGCAGTGAAACAGACACACGCAAAATGCGCGATGCAATAACAGAGGCATCAAAGAAAACATTCCGACCCGAATTTCTTAACAGAATAGACGAGCTTATCATATTCTCGCCGCTCGGCAGACGCGAACTGCTAAAGATAGTTGATATAATGCTGAAAGATGTCAGAAAACGCGCGGAAGAAAAGGGCGTAACTCTTAATATAACCGAGGGAGCAAAGGAATTTATCCTTGACAAGGGGTACGATCCGAAGTATGGGGCGCGTCCTTTGAAACGCACCATACAGAAGATGATTGAGGACGAAATATCAAACTATATATTAGAGGGCAGTATAACAGCTGGTGCCGAGATCACCGTATCACGCGACATGGAGAAAGACACTCTAAAAATTGCTGCTTCGGCGGAGCAAAACCCGTGATTTTCGCACGATAGGAGGAGACCTCGTGTGCGTTTAGTTGATTCTCACTGTCATTTGAATAAAGAATTATATAATGACGGACTTGACGGCATATTCAGCCGAGCCGCGGAAAACAGTGTCGGTTGTATGCTCTTTGCCTCTTCCGATGTTGCGACAAGCATGGAAGCCGTTTGTACAGCAAATATGTATAAATGTATCCCCAATATTTATGCGGCTGTGGGAGTTCATCCGCACGAAGCGGCAAAAGTCAGCTCTGATTATATTGATGAGATAGAAACCCTGTCAAAGGATTCTCGTGTTTTGGCTATAGGTGAAATAGGACTTGACTATTTTTATGATATATCTCCGAGAGAAGTCCAAAGGAAAGTGTTCGCAGAACAGTTGGAGCTTGCAAAGAGAGCCGCAAAGCCTGTCGTGATTCATGTGCGTGATTCAAAGTCAAAGTCCGACGGCGATGCTGCAAGCGAGCTTCTGCATTTGCTGCGCGAACACGGTGCGGAAAAGTGCGGCGGTGTTATACATTGCTTTTCGGGAAATGCAAAAGAGGCACGCTCTGCTCTTGAATTGGGCTTTTATATATCGTTTGCGGGACCTATCACGTATCCAAGCAACAGGGTACTGCGTGAAATCGCAGCTGACATACCGATAGACAGAATTTTATGCGAAACCGATTCCCCTTATCTTGCACCGCAGGGATACAGAGGAAAACGAAACGAACCGCGTCATGTACGTTCCGTATATGAATGTATCGCAATGCTTCGCGGAATGTCTGTTGATAAGTTTGCCGATATAGTGTGCAAAAACTTTGAGAGAGCCTTTCACATAGTATAGGTGAAGTGTAATGTTTGAATACAGAGTTGTTGCGGAGTGTCCCGAAACGGGGGCACGCGCCGGAGAATTTGTAACACCCCATGGAATAATTGAAACTCCTGTCTTTATGCCTGTAGGCACACAGGCAACTGTAAAGGCAATGACGCCTGACGAAGTTGAAACCATCGGGGCACAGATAATTCTCGGAAATACCTATCATCTTCACATGCGTCCGGGTGCCAATACGATTGACGCGGCAGGCGGGCTTCACAGATTTATGAACTGGAAAAAACCGATACTTACAGACAG
Source organism: Synergistes sp. (assembly GCA_030531745.1). GTDB lineage: Bacteria > Synergistota > Synergistia > Synergistales > Synergistaceae > JAUNMU01. The sequence goes on from JAUNMU010000071.1 coordinate 4,861, forward strand.
CGGAGGCTTTCAGGTTTTTTCACTCGCTAAACTGAATAAAATAACCGATGATGGAGTGGAATTTCGTTCCCATATTGACGGAAGCAAGCATTTTATGCGTCCGGAAGATTCTATGGACATTCAACAAAAGCTCGCAAGCGATATTGCAATGGCATTTGACGAATGTGTAAAACTTCCCACAACTCCGGAATATTCGCGCACGGCAATGGAGCGCACGCTTCGTTGGGCAAAACGCTGTAAAGAATTTCATACGAGAGAAGATCAAGCGCTCTTTGGCATAGTGCAGGGAGCGCTATACGAGGAACAGAGAATAGAATGTGCAAAACGACTTGAGGATATGGATTTTCCCGGGTACGGCATAGGCGGACTTTCCGTAGGTGAAAGCCATGCGGAAATGTATCGTATTCTTGATGTCCTCAGACCGTATATGCCTAAGAATAAACCGCGCTATCTTATGGGAGTGGGATTTCCCACAAACCTTGTGGAGGGTGTGGCGCGCGAAGTTGATATGTTTGACTGCGTTCTTCCTACGCGAAACGGACGAAACGGTCAGCTGCTTACAAGGCATGGCAAGATGAATATTAAAAATCTTGCTTTTGCGCGCGATTTCACTCCTGTTGACCCGCAGTGCGGATGTTATGTTTGCAGAAACTTCACACGCGCATATCTGCGCCACCTTTACACGGCAGGCGAGATACTCTCTGCTCGTCTGTGCAGTTGGCACAACCTTTATTTCCTTGTGAATCTTATGCGCGAAGCACGAAATGCGATATTGGATGGGCGTTTCCCGCAATTCCGCAGAAATTTCATGGAAAATTTTATGGAAGGTATTTATCTTGAAGGCAAATGAAAGAGCAAAACTAAAAATACAGTCGCTCACACTCAATGAAACAGCTGAAGTTGAAAAAGGAGCGGAGATAATAAAAAGAGGCGGGCTTGTCGCATTCCCCACAGAAACTGTTTACGGTCTCGGAGCGAACGCGCTTAATGCCGCCGCAGTTGCGTCTATCTATGAGACAAAGGGCAGACCGTCGGACAATCCGCTTATTTTACATGTCTCGTCTGTTGAAATGGCAGCCGAACTTGTAAAAATAAATGACATGGCAATAGCTTTAATGGAAAAGTTTTGGCCGGGACCTCTTTCTGTTGTTTTGCCTGTATATGAAGACAAAGTTCCGCCACGCACACGCGGAGGACTTGATACTGCGGCGGTAAGAATGCCCGATGCCGCTATCGCGCTTGCACTCATAGAAAAAAGCGGTATTCCCATTGCAGCTCCAAGCGCAAACATCAGCGGACGTCCCAGCCCGACTGACGCCGAGACCATAAGGCGCGAAATAGGCAAAAAAATTCCGCTCGTGATAGATGGGGGAGAAACAAAATTCGGAGTTGAGTCCACAGTTGTTGACCTTACCGGAAAAAACGCCGTTATTCTGCGCCCGGGCGGTGTGTCAAAAGAAATGCTTGAGGCAGCACTTGCGGCAAAAGTCCTTTTACCGCAGGATCAAAATATTATAAAACGCTCGCCGGGAACAAGATACCGCCATTATGCACCGCTGCTTCCACTCAGACTTTGCAAAGCCGGCGATACTCCAAAAGACAACGGGAATTGGGCATGGATAGGAACATCACATCCCTCCGGAAACCCAAAGGTAAAGGTGCTGTTTCAAAACACAGGTGAATATGCAAAGGAACTTTTTAGGACTCTTCGCAAACTTGAAGAGAGCGGCACAGAAATTATATACGCTGAAATTCCCGATGATAAAGGCATCGGTTCCGCTCTTAAGGACAGATTGATTAGGGCAGCGGGTGAATGAGCTGCATCTGTGTGGTATAATTTGCGTGAATAATATGTGGAAAGATGTGAAACATTGTGAAAAATGAATTTAACGGCATAAACCGCAGAATATGGCTTTCAAGTCCTTTCATACATGAGGAAGAACGTAAATATGTGCGCGAAGCGTTTGACACAAATTGGATGTCAACTGTGGGTGCTAATATAGATACTTTGGAAAACAATGTAACTTCATATCTCGGCTGCAAATACGCAGCTGCTCTTTCATCGGGAACAGCGGCACTGCATATATCTGTGTTGCTTGCGGGGATAAAACAGGGCGATATAGTCCTGTGTTCCGATATGACGTTCGTGGCAAGCGTAAATCCCGTGCTTTACGAAAAAGCACAGCCGGTGTTCGTAGACAGCGAATACGACACATGGAATATGGATCCCTCTGCGCTTGAGTATGCACTTAAAAAATACGGCAAAAAAGTAAAAGCTGTTATCGCAGCAGACCTCTACGGAGTGCCGGCAAAGATGGACGAAATATCCGAGTTGTGCCGAAGATATAATGTTGTTTTGATAGAAGACGCTGCCGAAAGCCTTTCCGCATCGTATAAAGGACGCAAAAGCGGCACCTTTGGCGATTTTAACATACTCTCGTTCAACGGAAATAAAATAATCACAGGGACAAGCGGCGGAATGATCGTATCTGACAACGAAAATGCCATTAAAGAGGCAAAATTCTTGTCAACTCAGGCTCGTGACGCAGCACCATGGTATCAGCACAGCAAAGTAGGCTACAACTACAGAATGAGCAACCTCGTTGCGGGTGTCGCTCGCGGTCAGTTTGAACATCTTGAAGAACACAAAAGGCTGAAAAAGGAAATTTGGGAGAGATATAAAACAGGGCTACAGAATCTTCCGATAGAGATGAACCCGTTTCCCAAAGAAGCAGACCCGAACTGTTGGCTCAGCTGCATAACGATAGATCCCGATGCCTGCGGAGAAGGCAAGGGAAAATCATCGCCCAACAAAATACGCACGACACTTGCCAACCTTAACATTGAGTCGCGTCCGATATGGAAACCGATGCATCTGCAGCCGCTCTTTGCACACAGCGATTACATAACATCAAACGCCGGTACGGATGAGGATATATTCTCACGCGGTCTGTGTCTGCCCAGTGATCTTAATATGACCGAAGAAGAGCAGAACTATGTTATTGAGATAATCGGCAGCTGTTTTTAGAAGATAGGACAATGGAACACAAAGCCGGATTTTATGAAAAATATGTGAAGCGCGGATTTGATTTTATATGCGCACTGATGATATTGCTTTGTTTCTCGTGGCTTTATATTATAGTTGCCGTGCTTGTACGCATAAAACTCGGAACGCCGATATTCTTTCGTCAAAAACGCCCCGGTCTCGGCTGCCAAATATTTGAAATGTATAAATTTCGTACAATGACAGACGATAGAGACACAGATGGGAATTTACTCCCCGATGACAAAAGATTGACTCCGTTCGGCGCGGCGCTTCGCTCATCAAGCATTGACGAGATCCCCGAGATATTCAACATACTAAGGGGGGAAATGAGTTTCGTGGGGCCTCGCCCACTGCTTGTGAAATATCTGCCGCGTTACAATGACAGGCAAATACACAG
>JAUNMU010000002.1 GCA_030531745.1 Synergistes sp.
CTCCAACGTATGGATATACGCCTGATGAACAAACTAAGTTCCGCTACGCAAATCAAAGATTTGCTGCGTCACTTATCCGCCCCAGTCGTGGACTGCCTGTTTAGCATCCGGCACATCTGATGAACAAACTAAGCGACTCACACAAATCGGAAAATCGCCGATTTGGTTCGCTGCTTATAATCAGCGGAAGCCGCTTTTGCGTTTATCTGCCAAAAACAAATTAAACAGCGTTTTCTCAATTATACCATTTTAGGCCGTTATTATCCGTATATTTTTAAGCAATTCAATATATACCTGTAAATGGAAATTTTTGTTATAATACTTGTGTAGTTCGTGGAGGTGAGTGTAGGGTATGTCGAATACGGAGATACGGTGCGTAGTTATAACAGGACTGTCTGGGAGTGGAAAAACTTCCGCGCTCAATGTCTTGGAGGATATGGGGTATTATGCGGCGAACAACGTGCCTATGGAGATCGTGCCTGAACTCATCACGCTTCTCATAAATAAGACGCCTTCATGTGATAAGATAGCGGTGGTAGGAAATTTGCATGAAGAAAGCGATGTTAGTGTATTTTTCAGTGTGTTGGATAAAATAAAATCAAACGGCATAAAACTAAAAACGCTTTTTATGAATGCCTCTGATGAAACTATTCTGAGACGCTACGAAACATCAAGACGCAGACATTATTTTGCAAATGGTGTTGCGCTGCTTCAAGCGATAGCTGCAGAGCGCAATGTGCTGAAAGTAGTGAAAGAAAAGTGCGATGCAGAGATAATGACCGATGATATAAGTTTAACCGGTTTAAGGGCTCTTATTACGGAAAATCTGATGCTTGAAGAAACAACGTCGTCAATAGTTGTCAGTTCTTTCGGATTTAAGTATGGTATACCGTCCGATGCGGATTATGTCTTTGATGTGCGTTTTCTTCCGAATCCGAATTATATACCCGAACTGCACGACCTTTCGGGCAAGGATCTTCCCGTTCGTACTTACATGGAGTCTTTTTCTTCTCTCAGTGATTTCCGTGACAGGCTCATACCTCTTGTGAAGTATATATCATCTGTTTATTCGCAGACGGCTAAGAGACAGATGCACATAGCGTTCGGCTGTACGGGCGGAAGGCATCGTTCTGTCATGCTTGCGGAAACGGTAGGCAAGATGCTCGCCAAATCGGGCTGCTCCGTTTCAATTATACACAGAGATATAGACAGGGGAGTATCCGATTGACTGCGGTGAATATTTTCCTGTCTATCATAGTGTTTGCTTTAGGAGTCTCCGTCTCTGCGTTTGTGCTGAAACGTTCCGGCAGAACTCGTTCCGCAAAGAGACACGGCAAGATGGTGGCCAATGCGGTGAAACATAGGCTTTCCGAAGGTTCAAAGATCGTTGCCATAGGCGGCGGCACGGGGCTTTCCACGTTGCTCCGCGGTCTTAAGTGTTTTACAAAAAATATAACAGCGGTTGTCGCTGTAACAGACGAGGGCGGAAGCTCAGGACGGCTGCGTGAAGAGTGGGGGATGTTGCCCCCTGGTGATATACGCAACTGCATTGTTGCTCTTGCCGAAAACGACAGCTCTCTGAGCAGTCTCCTTAACTATCGCTTTGATAAGGGGCAGCTTTGCGGACACAGTTTGGGAAATATAATTATTCTTGCAGCTACGGAACTTATGGGGGATTTTCAGCGTGCTGTTGAGGAGCTCAACAATATGCTTGCGATAAGAGGAAGGGTATTGCCTGTTACGACGGAAAATGTAAAGCTTTACGGAGAAACGAACGATGGCAAGTCAATATCGGGAGAACTGGAGATTTCCGAAAACGGCAGAATTCTTTCTAAATTATGGATTGAACCGGCAGACGCATCTACGCTTCCGGCGGTGTGCAAGAGCATTGACGATGCCGATGTTATAACCATGGGGCCAGGAAGCCTCTTTACAAGTGTTATGCCAAATCTGTTGCTGAAAGATATTGCAAAAAAATTAAATGAAACTAAGATTCCAATCATTTATATTGCAAACCTTATGACACAACCGAAAGAGACCGAAGGAATGAACATAGTTGCCCATGTAGATTGGCTTGCGGGAGTTATCGGTCGTGTTCCGGATTATATTTTTGTAAATCAGTCAAAAATACCTGATGATCTTGTCAAAAGGTATAGCAAAATAGGCGCAGAGCCGTTATACTTGTCTGCGAGGGAGGAGAAATATCTGACCTCATTGGGAACAAAGATTGTGTTTGGAGATTTTTGTGAAATTAAGGATAACAAATATTTAAGGCATGATGCGTTGCATATTTCAGAGAAGATAATTGAAATAGCAAAGGGAAACAGCAGACTTTATGAGAAGTCTTAATCATACGATTTGGGATGAATGGAGTGCCGCCGGAGTTGACGAAGAACTTGTCATTGATGAGATATCCGGAATAATAAGCGGTTTAGCGTACAGTCCGGTCGGCGATAGGTGTGTGTTTACTTTGCCGCGCCTTTTTGTCCTTAGGCGTTTGATGCGCATTTGGGGAAGATACAAATGGAAAGACGGGGACGGCGCAATAAGGGTCATCGGCTCGTATCAGAGAGGCGGAGTTAAGTTTTCAATAAGCAGGGATGATGTAAGCGAGATTTTTCAAAGAACAGATACAATGGCCAAACGCACAAGGAATTGGAATTGGGTTCGCGGTATATTTGGCAGCTGCGGGGCTATATATCTTCCAAAGACAGGTTACTATTTAGCGGTGCGTTTGCCGATTACCGGAAGACATGTTGATCGTGTTCAGGCAATTTTGAGATCATGTGGTTTTGCTTTGGGGGTAAGAAAGAAAATATCATTAAAGGAGCTGATATTAAGAGATCAACAGGATATAGTCACGTTTCTGTCCAGAATAGGTCTTGTTAATACAGCACTGGAACTTGAAAATATGGCGATCTACCGTTCAATGCGCAATCATGCAAATAAGCTTGTAAACTGCGACACGGCGAATATTAACAAGACGTTGCAGGCTGCAAAAGAACAGATGGCCATTATCAGGCAAATTGAAGACAGCGGTATCATAGACGAGCTTTCCGAGCCGCTTGCGGAACTGGTGGCGGCAAGAAAGAAAAATCCGAGCATTACATTGAAAGAGTTAGGTCAGACTTTACCAAAGCCTGTAAGTAAAAGTACAGTTGAATACAGATGGCGTAAGCTTGAAACTATACTAAGTGACAAATTAAAGGGAGATGAAGCCAATGTACTTAGGAAAAGCAGATGTTAATACCTATGACAAAGGTGCCGGAAGGGAGTTTCTTGTATCCAACGGGCGCGGGAGTTACGGTTTTTCAACGGTCATAGGCGCGAACTCAAGAAGAGAGCACGGGCTTCTTGTTGTAAGGCATGAGAATGAACTTGAACATTCTGTGCTTGTAAGCAAAATTGAAGAAGTGATCTATCACAGCAGTAAGAAATATCAGCTGTCAACAAACCGTTACAAGGATATTGTATATCCTGACGGTTACAGATATTTACAGGAATATCAGGGAAATCCTTTCCCAAGTATGCTCTTTGTAATTCACAGCATCCTTCTTAAAAAGTCAATATTTATGCCTCAGGGAGCAGGATGTACGATAGTGAAGTACGAGTTGCTTGCGGCACCGGAGAAGATACGTCTTGATATCCGTCCGCTCTTCGCGCACAGACATGTCAGTGTAGTGTGTGCGGAAACAGGCAAAGATAATTTTTCTGTCTCCTCCGCATCGGAAAGAACGATAGGTATAACGGGAAGAGGAATGTCAAGTGCGTGCGAAGCAACGGCGGGCAACTGGTCACTAAAGCCTCTGTGGTTTGAAAACATTGTCTATGAGCAGGATGACTGTGCCGAAACACCGGAAAGCGACAGCCTTTGGTCACCCGGTATCCTTTCGGTTGATATGTCGGAGGGGGAGTCTGTTTATGTCATTCTCTCCGAAAAACCGTCTTCTTTTACAACAGGACAGCTTGCTGAAATGGAGGCAGAGGCTGCCAAGAGATTTGAGGATATTCTTGAAAAAGCCAACATTTCTGCACTTAACAGCGCAGAACAGGATATGATAGCATCATCGTATCATCTTGTTGATACCGGCACCGAAGATAAATCTCCCATATACACAGGATATCCTTCGGTATCCGCCAAGGCGCGAGAAACATTTATCTCGCTTCCCGGACTTTTACTTGCGACCGGAAGAGAGGAAACTGCGGAAAAGACGCTTTTGTATTGGTGCAATGTAGCTGAACACAATGATTGGGTCGTTCCAGGTGCCTTATTCCCCGATGGTAAATCTCAGTTCGGATATGCGGACGATGGACTTTGGTTGGTATATGCGATTGATAAATACCTTACGCACTGCAATGATACAAAAAATAAGGAAAAATTTGCTGACTGCGCACTGCATATCGTAAACAAGTATCTTTCGGGCATTGAACAGCTTGATCTTGTCTGCGATGCAAATATGCTTCTGCGCGTGACAGGTGATAATTCATGCCGTTATTGGATGGGGGAGTCCGTTGACGGAGAAGTCGTTGTTAAACGCAAAGGCTATCTCGTTGATGTGAACTCTCTTTGGTACAACGCACTCAAAGTCGCGGCCAAATATGTGCTTGAATGCGGCAAATCGGAAGATGCGGATAAACTTGAGGCTGCGGCTGCAAAGTGTTCAAAGAGTTTTGGTGAAGTATTCCGCAGCTTTGATATGAGAGGGCTTTACGATTTTGTAGATCCAAACACATTCAAAGGTGAGTATGCTATAAGACCCAACCAGATACTTGCCGCTGCCCTTCCGTTCAGTCCATTGTCTGACGAAGATGCTCAGTCGGTCGTTCGCCTCTGCTGGAACGAACTTTACACAACGTACGGATTGCGTACGCTTGACCCGCACCACGAGAAATTCAAAGGGCGTTCGGAGGGAAGGCCGGATCAGCGCATTAAGGCACGCTACCGCGGAATGGCATGGACGTGGCTTCTCGGCCAGTTCATAACGGCATACATAAAATATAATCCCACACGCAAGGATATTGGCTGGACGTTTATACGCCCATTCAACTCACATCTGCGCCACGGCTGCCTCGGAGGCATAGCGGAACTCTTTGACGGCATTATGCCCTATCGCCCCAACGGAGATGTGCTCAGCGCCATATCTCTTGGAGAAATGCTGCGCGTCCTTTATGAGGACTTGGAGGAAGAGTGCTAATTTCTTGTAGGATTGACATATAACGGAACAAGTATAAGAATAAGGGGGGAAATGTAAAATTTTTCTCTCTTACAATAATTGTTATATAAATACTGAGGAGGAACTTTTTATGGCAAAGTACAAAGTTGCAATCAACGGTTTTGGACGTATCGGACGCCTTTCGCTTCGTGCGTTTTTCACGAACGGCAAGGATAATGAGTTTGAGATAGTGGCTATCAATGATTTGACACCGCCGTCATCACTGGCTTATCTGCTCAAATACGACTCTGTTTTCCGCCGTTTCCCCGGAACGGTTGAAGTTGACGGAGATTTCCTTGTCGTAAACGGTCAGCGCATAAAGGCACTTGCAGAACCCGATCCCGCGAAGTTGCCGTGGAAAGAAATGGGCGTTGATATCGTTATAGAATCAACAGGCCGTTACACAGATGCCAACGCAGCAAAGGCACATATTGAAGCAGGAGCAAAGAAAGTTATCATTTCTGCGCCTGCAAAGAATCATGATGTAACGATCGTAATGGGTGTCAACGAAAATACTTACGATCCGAAGAAGCACCACATCATTTCAAACGCTTCATGCACAACGAACTGCCTTGCACCGGTGTGCAAAGTTTTGCAGGACAAGTTCGGAATCGTTGAAGGGCTTATGAACACAGTTCACGCTTACACCAACGACCAGAAAACACTTGATTTTCCGCACAAAAATCTTTCACGCGGAAGAGCAGCGGCACTTTCAATCATTCCGACAACAACAGGTGCAGCAAAGGCAATTTCCGAAGTCATGCCGGAACTGAAAGGCAAACTGAACGGTTTTGCGCTTCGTATTCCAACGCCTGATGTTTCCGTAGTTGACCTTACAGTCGTCCTTGAAAAAGGCACAACGGTTGACGAACTTAACGCAGCAATGAAAGAAGCCGCCGAAAACGAGCTTAAGGGCGTCCTTGAGTATGAGCCTGAAGATCTCGTATCAATGGATTTTGTCGGCAATACAAACTCATCAATATTCGCACCGAGACACACTCTTGCGATGGGTGACAAAATGTTCAAAATCCTCTCATGGTACGACAATGAGTGCGGATACAGCAACAGAGTTATAGATCTTGCAAACTTTATACTGAAAAAAGGTCTGTAGCTTATGCAGCTTAAAACATTTTCGCAGTCGGATATTGCCGGCAAAAAAGTAGTTGTAAGGGTTGACTTCAATGTTCCTCTTGCAGACGGTAAAGTCAGCGATGACACACGTATCTTGGCGCATATCCCCACGATCACCGCGTTGCTTGACGCAGGTGCCGATGTGGCGTTGATTTCACACCTCGGCAGACCGAAGGGCGAACGCAATATGAAGTATTCGCTTGAGCCGGTTTGCGCAAGGCTTGCGGAACTGACGGGATGGAACGTGAAATTTGTGCCGGATTGCATCGGCAAAAAAGTCTCGGATGCGGTTACGGAATGGAAGAAAGGCGAAATTCTTCTTTTGGAAAATCTTCGCTTTTATTCTGAGGAAGAAAAAAACGACAAAGAATTTGCAAAAGCCCTTGCGGCTGACTTTGATGCCTTTGTGATGGATGCTTTCAGTGCGTCACACAGAGCACACGCCTCAACACGCGCAATTACCGAATTCGTGCCGTCATATTCCGGTATGCTCATTAACCGCGAAATAACCATGCTTTCAGCAGCAAGAGATAATCCGAAAAAGCCCTTTGTGCTTATCCTTGGCGGAGCGAAAGTCTCTGACAAGATTGCCGTAGTTGAAAATATGCTTCGCAAGGTTGACACGATTCTTGTAGGCGGCGGCATGGCATTTACCTTCCTGAAGGCACTCGGTAAAGAGATAGGCAAATCTCTCTGTGAGGAACAGAAACTTGACTTTGCAGCGAAAATGCTTGAAGAAGCAAAACAATTCGGAGTCAAGATCGTGCTTCCGATAGATGTTGTTACCGCAAAAGAGTTTAAGGCTGATTCTCCGGCACACGTTACAGACGCAGATTCAATACCTGCGGATGAGATGGGGTTGGACATTGGTCCTGCAACGGCAAAACTCTTCGCGGATGAAATTGCAGCCGCTAAGACCGTTATATGGAATGGTCCCATGGGTGTTTTTGAAATGCCTTCATTTGCAAAAGGCACTGAGGAAGTTGCAAAAGCACTCGTTTCGGCGACACGCAACGGTACATTGACAGTTGTCGGTGGGGGAGACTCAGCTGCCGCAATAACACAATTCAATATGCAGGATAAAGTTTCGCATGTATCAACGGGAGGCGGGGCAAGCCTTGAGTTCTTTGAGGGCAAGTTGCTTCCGGGAATTGAACCGTTCATATTAGGGAACCACTGATTATATGCACCATCCGCGTCACAGTCAGACCGCGCCTGTGGCTCCAACGTATTGATATACGCCTCCGCCCCAGTCGCGGTCTGACTGTTTAGCGGCTGGCACATCTAATCAGCGGAAGCCGCTACCGTGTTTATCTGCCCCAAACGCATTAGTCAGCGTTCCTTAGATTAACCTGAATAAATATCTTAGGGCGGAATAATTTCCGCCCTTATATTTTATGACCTATAATATCAATAACATTATATAGGAGATATCGTGATGAGAAAGAAATTTATAGCCGGAAATTGGAAAATGTATAAATCACCCAAAGAGACGAAGGAATTTTTTGCAGCATTTGCAAAAGAGATGGACGCCTCAGAGAGTGTAAAAAAAGCCATAGCAGACGGGGTTGAAGACGTAGCATTTTTTGTTCCTTCAATATCTCTGACAACAGCGATTGAAGCCGCTGAAAATATGCCTCTTATCATAGGTGCGGAAAACGCTCACTGGGAAAAATGCGGTGCATTTACGGGTGAAATTTCAGTACCGATGGTAGCAGAAGTCAAAGCGTCACACGTTCTTATCGGACACAGCGAAAGACGCCATATATTCCACGAAACAAACGAAGAGACAAATAAAAAAATGCATGCCGTAACAGACGGAGGGCTCAGAGCCGTTTTGTGTGTAGGAGAGACACTTGAAGAGCGCGAAAGCGGAAAAGCTCACGATGTAATAAAAGGACAATTCCTTGATGGTCTGAAAAATTTTGATGCACATACAACAGCGGAAAAAGTCATAATAGCATACGAGCCGGTCTGGGCAATAGGCACAGGCAAAACGGCAAGTGCCCAAGACGCCGAAGAAATTTGTAAATTCATACGCGACCTTGCATCAGATACATTCGGCACAGAGTGCGCCGAAAAATTGCTCATTCTGTACGGCGGAAGCGTAAAACCGGAAAATACAGCTTCAATTATGTCGGAAGCCGACATTGACGGAGTACTTGTTGGCGGCGCGTCACTTAAAGCTGAAAGCTTCATTAAGATCGCTGAAAACGCACTGTAAAAATACACCGGAATAACAAAAATAAGAGCGGCTTTTTGCTGATAGATAACTCATTTCGCAAAAAAGCCACTCTTATTTTTATATACGCATTATAACATAAGATAAATTATAGGACATTGCATAACAACTCGTTATGAGGTCTGCTTATCGGCAAACAATATACCCCATCTTCTCAGGCACTACTCCGCGCACTCCACCCAACGGGGCCTTAGTATCGCCTTTGTACCGCGGTATAAGATGCATGTGAACGTGCATCACCGACTGGCCGGCACATTCGCCGCAGTTCACGCCAAAATTGTAACCATCGGGACTGTACATATCGTCTAATATATGTTTTCCCTTATGAAGCAGATCGTATATTGCGAATTCTTCTTCGTGAGTTATATCAAAGTAACTGCTTACATGCCGTTTTGGAATAATAAGCAAGTGTCCTTTGTTTACCGGCATAACGTCAAAGACAGCGTAAGCAAGTTCATTTTCTATAACATAATCTTTTAGTTTGCAAAAAATGCAGTCCATCCTGTTATTCGTCCCTATCCTCAAATTTAATTGTTGGTGCATCTCCCCACAGAGAATCAAGGCGGTAAAAATCGCAGGCATCTTTGCTCAAGATATTGACAATAAGGTCGCCCGCGTCAATGAGCGTCCAGCGCGTACTCGTTTCACCCTCAACTCTGTATGTTGATCCCATTTCGTCAAGTGTATCCTTTGCCGTGTCTTTGAGTGTCCTTGCGTTAAGTTCCGAACGTGCTTTCACTACGAGGAATACATCGGCAAATCCGGAAATTCCGCTAAGATCAAGTGCAGTCACCTCAACTGCGTGCTTATCAATCAGCGCATTTACAAGCTTCATATAGGGCGTACAAAAGTTATCATTTTTATAGGACATATTACATCTCTCCTTTATCCATTTCTTTAAGCATACCATCCAATAACTTTACGATCTCTTTATAGTCATGACCAGCAATGACGGATGCATAAAAAGCCTGATTGCTTTGGCGCACGAGATTTTTCGGAATACCAAGCATTTTGCCGAGCTTCTTAGCTGTTTCTTTCACACTTTCGGATGCACCTGTCGGATAGACAACATTTGAATACCTGTAGTCAAAGTGTTTCGCATTTCCGGAATGTGTTACGTCAACGCCGAGTTTTTGCAGTCTTGTTGAAATCTCGGAACTTACTCCCGACTTCCCCACTCCGTTAAGCACAGCTACAGCTTCGGGAATAGATTTAACAAAAGAGGCTATCTCATCTTTGCTCATTACGCCATGCGTATCCTTCCCCACCGCTTCCGGTTTTTCGTCTTTAGCTCTCTTAACAGAAGAATTTTTTCCAAGCTCATCGGTTGCGTCTGAGAAATCAACTTTCTTTGCATTTTTCCCTTTGCCTTCCGTTACGTCTCCCGAAATGAGCGAGGCAAGCGGCGCCGATAAAAACGCTTTTGCGGCATCCACATCGCCGACCCAGTAGCTTAGGCGATCAATCAACGCTGCTTCTCCGGGAAGCATTGAGAAATACATTTTATCGCGTCCTACCTCATTTTGAACAAATCCGGCGAGCTGAACAGCAAGAGTTGACGACATATCCGTCTTAAAAATTTTCATTGTTTGCTCCGCAAGCTCGGGTATTTTTACTATGATTGCAGGGTTATAGGCCTTTTTGATCATAGATTTAATGAACTGCTGTTGCCTCTGCACACGTCCTATATCACCCAGTGCATCTTTTCTGAAACGTACAAAGTGTAACGCTTTTTTGCCGTTAAGCACCTGAAGTCCAGGGCTAATATTGATGTCAAGCTTTCCGGCTCTGTCAACGTAGCGCATTTTTTTCTGAACGTCAACCTCAACTCCACCCAACATATCAACAAACTCAGGGAAGCTGTTGTAATCAACGATCACATGATAAAGTATCGGCTCTTGCAGATAGTTCTCAACCGTTTTTTTCATCAGGTCTGCCCCACCGTAGGCAAAGGCATGGTTCAATTTCTGCACGCCATGCCCAGGGATGCTGACTCTTGTATCACGCGGCAGAGACATTACTCTCATATTTTTATCATCTATATCAACCGTAATAAAAAGTATTGTGTCTGAACGGCGAGAGCCTTCAACATCATCCTCACCCAAAAGAAGTATATTTATACGCCCCTGCTGTTTCAGAAGCTCAGAATATTTCACATCTTCCTTTTTTTTGCTTTCATCTTCAAATGCGCTCCTTAAATCGGTGGTAGAGGCATGCCACGTTGAATAAAGACAAAATGCCACACCTCCAAACATAGCGACTACTCCCAAAACAACAGCCAATATAATTGTTCTTGTCTTAGTTTTCAAACTCTTTCCTCCTCAGTCTTTATAGAGCTGCTTTTTTATGATAAATTGCTCTATTGATGACGGAACCATAAATTTGATACTTCTGCCTCTTTTTATTCTATCACGCAATTCTGTACTTGAAATCGCAAGCAACGGAATTTCAAGAGGAATTATCTTATCTCTTATATCGTCGGGGAGTTCATTCATTCTTTCGTGTGTGTAACCATATCGGCTTACAGCAACAAGTTTGCAAAGTTTCGTTACTTCATGAGCATTTTTCCAAGTCATTATACCAAGAATGGCGTCCAAACCGGTGATGAAATAGAATTGTACTCCTGTGTATTCGGGGTCTGCGGTGACCTCACGCAATGTGTCAATCGTATAGCTGCTGCCCTCTCTGTTTATCTCTATGCGTGAAACTTTGAAATATGGGCAGTCTACTGTTGCAAGTTCTGCCATTAAGCAACGATCCTCCGCGCACGTTATTTTCTTACCGGATTTATGCGGCGGTCTCCCTGTCGGTATAAAAATAACCTCAGAGAGCTCAAATGCGGCTCTTGCTTCCTCAGCTGCCAAAAGATGACCATTGTGTATGGGATCAAATGTTCCGCCCATTATGCCAATTCTTCGTTTTGAATAAGACATTCTTCATACTCCCGTCGGCAGATCGAATTTATTCGGAATCTTCTTCGTTTTCGCTGTCATATTCTTCGCTTGGATAGTAATCGGGATAAAAATTAAATTCTTTGTATCCGATCGCGACACTGTCACCGGAAACAGCTCCCGCAGCTTCCAAAAGTTCTTCAACTTTATGCTTTCTCAAAAGTCTGACAAAACGCGCAACGTTTTCTTCCTGACTGAAATCATAACGCTCAACGGCCTTTTCCAACTGTGTATGCAAAACACGATAGCCGCCGCCGTGCAGTGCTATTATCTGTATTTTTGCACGTTTGCGCAACGGCATCTTTTCCGGTAATTTTTCTTCCATAGCAAACAGGCGGACGTTGCTCTGAGGTCTCGGATGCAATGCGGCAAATTTTGTTATTTCTTTGTAAAGTTCGGGGATCCCGTCTTCCGTCAGTGCGCTTGTAAGCAAAAAACGAGTGCCGATTGCAGCAAAATGCTCTCTCAAAGATGTTGAAAGCGTTTTCAAAGCATCATCGTCTATTTCATCGGATTTATTGCCGACGACAAAATATGGCCTTTGGGGAAGTTTTTCATCATACTCCTGCATTTCGCGGCGCACGACCTCAAAGTCATTAAGTATGGAATCATAATCTCCGGACTCAAGACTAAGCACATGAATCAAAAGGCGCGTCCTATCAACGTGTCTTAAAAAATCAAGTCCTAAGCCTCTGTTTTCATGCGCACCTTCAATAAGTCCCGGAATATCGGCGATAACGATCCTTTCATCGCCGGTATTGAGAACACCTAAATTCGGAGAAAGAGTTGTGAAAGGGTAATTTGCTATTTTCGGCTGTGCATTTGAAATTGCCGCTAAAATGCTTGATTTTCCGACATTTGGCAGTCCAACGAGCCCGACATCGGCTATAAGGCTTAACTCAAGGCGCAGCATCACCTCTTCCCCACTCTCACCTTGTTCGCAGAAGCGCGGAGCCTTGCGTGAAGAGCTTGCAAAATATCTGTTGCCTCTTCCGCCTCTGCCTCCCCTTGCCGCAACAAAACGATCCCCAGGCTCAACAAGGTCGGCACAGCCCTCCCCCGTCGCCAGATCATAAATAACAGTACCGCACGGAACATTTATAATTTTATCCTTGCCTGCGGCTCCGTTGCGTGCTGCTCCCTTCCCATGGTCGCCGTTTTCGCCTTTAATCTGATGCATATATTCAAGATCCGCAAGTGTCTGTAAATTCGTAACAGCTTCAAAAATGACGCTGCCTCCCCTGCCTCCGTTTCCACCATCCGGTCCGCCGTTTGGCTTGAAGCGTTCGCGCAGGAAACTCATGCAGCCATTGCCGCCGCGGCCTGCCTTTACAGATATTCGCATAGAATCAACAAACTTCATAAACTCACCACTTATCAAGGCAAAATAACAAAAAAGGGCTACTCTGTGAGTGGCCCCAAAGAAAATTAAAGATCAAAGTAACTGAGCGTCGCCTCAAAAACAATACGCTACTGCTCGTTTTCTTCCGCAACAGGCTCTATCGTCACAAACTTACGGTCAGCCTTCGTACTAAAACGCACGAGACCGGGAACCGTTGCAAAAATCGTAAAATCACGTCCCAGTCCGGTATTCTTGCCGGGATGGAACTTAGTTCCTCTCTGACGAAGTATAATGGTTCCTGCGTTTACGAAGCTGCCGTCACCGCGTTTAATACCAAGATATTTTGGCTGACTGTCACGACCGTTGGTTGAGCTGCCTTGCCCTTTTTTATGTGCCATAAGTTATTTCCCCCTTGAAAAACTAAGCGTTGATAGCTTCTATCTGAATGAGAGTGTACTGCTGACGATGACCGCGGAATTTACGATAATTCTTCTTTCTGCGATACTTAAAGACGATAACCTTGTTGTCCTTTCCGCTTTCAACAACTTTCGCAGTCACCTTTGCGCCGTCAACATAAGGCGCACCGACAACAACACCATCGTCCTTAGCAAGAAGGATCACTTTGTCAAACTCAACAAGTGCACCGTCTTCTGCATGAAGCTTTTCAACTCTGAACTTGTCACCTTCGGAAACGCGATACTGCTTTCCGCCCTGTTCAATTATAGCGTACATCATTTTTCCTCCTCCGCTGTGCGTAAGGCAGCTGACAGCTTTAAGCCCACGCCAAGCGATTTATAAACTCAGCAATTATAAAGTCAAAACACTAAGCTGTCAAGCAACGTGATTTGAGCCAATAGACCCCGTATTCACGGGCAAATTGCCAAAGTTAAATCCGTTTTTCGGCGCAGGAACGGCGGCAGATTTTACTTCGTTTGCGTATTATTCTATAAACATCGCATCTCCGAATGAGAAAAATCGGTAGTGTTTTGATACTGCTTCGCGGTATGCGTTCATTAAGGTGTCGTAGCCACCGAAGGCAGAGACGAGCATGAGGAGTGTACTCATAGGAAGGTGAAAGTTTGTTATCAGAGCGTCAACGACCCTGAAATCAAACCCCGGGGTTATGAAAAGATTCGTTGAGAGCGTCCCCGATTTAATACAGCCGAATTTTGCGGCAAATGACTCAAGCGTTCTTACGACGGTCGTGCCGACTGCTACTACTCTGCCGCCCGCCGCTTTTGTTTTGGATATTGCTTCTGCCGTTTCTTTCGGTATTTCGCAAAATTCGGTGTGCATTATGTGCTGTGAAATATTTTCTGTTTTAACGGGGCGGAAAGTCCCCAACCCTACCTGTAATGTGACAAATGTATGTTTCACACCTTTGGCTTCCAGTTTTTTAAGCAGTTCGGGCGTAAAATGCAAGCCGGCTGTCGGCGCGGCAACTGAATTTTCTTTTTCTGCCTTTGCATATACTGTCTGATAGCGCTCTGCCTCGGCGTGCGTGTCGGTGATATAGTGCGGCAGCGGTGTCTGTCCGTATTTGTGTATTACAGACAGTGGGTCGTTGTTTCTGTCAAAGATTATTGTGCGCAGACCGTCTTCCAATCTTTTTTCCACTGTAACCGTTACAGAATCGGAGATCATGACCTGAGTCCCCTCCGGCAGTTTGCGTCCCGGGCGAACCAAAGCAGTCCATTCGTTTGGAATTGCCGTGGGATTTAGGAAAAATATTTCAACTTTTGCGCCGTCTTTATTGCCGTTTATCTTTACTGCACTTACTCTTGCCGGAAGTACACGTGTATCATTCATTACAAGCAGGTCATCGCAGCGCAGATATTCTGCTATGTCACGAAAAATTTTATCTTCTGTTTTTCCGTTCTCTTTATGCACGACAAACAAACGCGAAGAATCTCTCGGCTCTGCCGGATCCTGCGCGATAAGTTCTTTGGGGAGAAAATAATCGTAAGATGATGTTTTGGTAAGGTCGGGTGTCAATTCAGTTACCTCTTTCCACTGTTGTTCCCGGGAAGTAATAATCAAGAATCTGTCTGTATGTCCAACCGGCATCTGCCATTGCCTTTGCCGTCCACTGAGGCATACCCACGCCATGTCCGTAGCCTGCGCCGCATATTTCAATCTCCGTTCCGGAGACAAAGGAGTCTGATTGATTTTCATTGTTGAGTGCTGTCGTATTCACAGATCGGTTGTCTGCGGTCTGCACGGCAGCAGAAGAATTTGAATCAGATCGCCTTTTCATTCTTGCCTTGCCTTCCGCAATGTATTCGGGATATTTATCCGTCTTTCCGAGCATTGAGACGAGTTCACTTGCTGAAAATATTCTGTTGCGCGACATCCACATCAATATATCCTCTTCGTTTTGCGGCATATCGCTTTCGTCAATATCTGCTGTGCTGCTCTGCGTGTCATCCGTAACAGGCATATTTACAGCCGTAGATGCTGCATATAGCGGTGCTGTGCCAAATGAAAACAGCGTACTTTTTACGACTGCCGCGCCTATGGCAGAACGGAATTTAGTTCCGGAAATTAACTTTGTTCCGGCAGTTCCCGAGATTTCAAGCTGAGATACTCTTCCGCTTTCATCTCTTTGCGCTATCCGCAATGAATCAACGCTGCCGTTGTATAATTTTGCAGCGGCAAGTTTGCCTGAGATCTGCTGCATGGTAAATGAAGCCTTCCAATTTCTTCCGGTGTAGTTGACTTCAACAGGGTCATTTTTGCTTTGCAGATATGGTATTTCTTTTCCAAAGACAGATCTGTTAGAGGCTGTAACGCCGCCGCTGTCCGCAAAATAATATATTTGCGCCGTGTTGCCGCCGGATGTCAGTATTTCGCCTTTTGTATCTTCAACTGCGGCCCTCACTGCGTCCGTTTCTTTGGTTATACCCTTATATACCTGACAGTGACTTGCACTGCATATATCATATTTTCCGTGCCTTTTGGATAACAATGTGTATGTCCTTGCAAGTACCGCCTGTGCTTTCAGGGCTTCAACGTTCCACGCAGGATTCATTTCTATGGGTATCACACCCTTAAGATAATCTTCCAAGTCTATATTATTTATTATATTGACACCTTTTGAATTCTGTTCAAATGTTATATTTCCGTAATATGAAATGCCGTTTATCACCACCGGATTGGGAGATGTCACGGTTACAGGCAGAAGATATGTAACACTTCCTGCTGCAAGGCAATTTCCCGATGCCGCAACGCTGAAAATTCCGGTGATAGGGGGCGTAACGCCTCCATCTCCCACGCGCAGTACAAAATCCGTGCCAGCGATACTGCACCCGGGAGCGTTTGCTTCCAAAAGGACTGCTATTTCGTGTGCCTCTGCAACCCCCGACATATAGCACAGCAATAAGAGGAGCAACAGCAGCTTTTTCATTATTTGATCCTTGTGAATATGTTGATCACGACAGTTAAGATAATGCTCACCACGATCATCGTACCGAATGGCGCAAATACAGTCACATTTTTCCTGTGGTATGTAAAATCAAACGGTAGATTGCCAAATGGAATATTGAACTTTCCTGCTGCAAGCATAAGCACACCAAGCACTATAAGTACAGCCCCAAACGTAATGAGCATTTTTCCTATGGAAATCAATTTTCTTCACCTTCCGCAAATAAAGCCCTTTGCGCCGTCTGTTGTTGAGATGTATCCTGCGGCACGGGCAGACCGAGATATTCCCAGGTCGTGCGCGTTGCTTTTCTGCCGCGCGGGGTACGTTCAATCATGCCTTTTTGGATAAGATACGGTTCGTAAATATCTTCTATTGTCTGCGCATCTTCATTAAGTGCCGCAGCAAGAGTTGAAAGTCCTACGGGACCTCCGTCAAAAAGTTCTGTCAGCGCACGGAGAAATTTTCTGTCACCTTCATCAAGTCCGTCAGAGTCTACGCCGAGCATATCAAGTGCGTAGCGCGCAAGACCGCGCTCTATCGTGCGTATCTGTTTTACTTCGGCAACATCCCTTACGCGGCGAAGCAGACGCAATGCCACCCTCGGTGTGCCGCGCGAACGCTTGCCTATTTCGTCCGCCGCTTCATCTGTTATTTCAACACCCAATACACCGCACCCACGCTTTACGATAGCCATAAGTTCCTCCGGCTTATAGAGGTGAAGCTGCTCCATAATGCCAAAGCGTGCGCGAAGCGGCGATGTCAAGAGACCAAGGCGCGTTGTTGCACCGATCAACGTGAATTTGGGCAGCGCAAGCTTTATGCTGCGTGCCATAGGACCTTTTCCGACAATTATTGAAAGAGAAAAATCTTCCATCGCAGGATAAAGGATTTCTTCAATGTTGGCAGACATTCTGTGAATTTCATCAATGAAAAGGACATCATTTGCCTGAATATTTGAGAGGATAGCAGCCAAATCACCGGCACGCTCAAGAGCGGGCCCCGTAGTGACACGAAGATTGCCTTTCATTTCTTTTGCTATGATTCCGGCAAGCGTAGTTTTGCCAAGCCCGGGAGGCCCGTAAAAAAGAGTGTGGTCAAGCGGTTCACCGCGCTGCTGTGATGCTTTTATGAATATTGAAAGTTTGTCTTTCAGGTCGCTTTGTCCGATAAAATCCTCCAAAGCCTGAGGACGCAGAGTGAGCCCCTCATCTTCCTTGCCCTGACGCATTATTTCAATCAGTTTATGGCTGTTTTCCATTTCATTCATGGCTGTCAACCTACTTGCGCTGCAATATACCGAGAGACGCTTTCAGCAAAGTCTCTTCTGTCCAAACAACGTCATCATCCGCCTGCGCCTTTGCCGCGGCTATTGATCTTGCCGCTTCGCCATGCGTAAATCCAAGCCCGATAAGCGCATCCGCGACAAAAGAGTCAAATGCAGACGAGGCATCTGTCTGCACAACAGGCAAATCGGCAAATTTTTTATCTATCTTTTGTTTAAGTTCAAAACAAATTCTCTCGGCACGTTTAGCCCCAAGCCCGGGAACAGAAAGCGTCTGCACGTTTCCGATCTTAATTGCATTTACGATCGCAGGCAGATCAAGGTTGCGCATAAGAGAAATAGCCATCTTGCCGCCTATTGTCTTTACCTGTAGGAGTTCCATGAAAAATCTGCGCTCAACATCTGAGGAAAAGCCGAACATAGCAACATTTGCATCGGAAATCTGCATATAGGTAAGACATTTCATCTCCGAATCAATAGCGACAGATGTCATAAGCGACTTTGTCGGGTATAACTCAATGCCAAATCCCGATACGTCAATTACTATAGTTTCATTATTTATATCTGTGACTGTTCCGCGCAGGAAAGTGATCATTTTAATATCCCTTCAAAATATTGCGTTCGTAGCTTTTCATCGCAAGCCCCGCGATCGCTATCGCAAGCGCATCGGCGGCATCATCGGGCGTAGGACGTTTCACAAGCCCCAACAGGCTTGCCGTCATCGCCTGAACCTGTCCTTTTTCCGCGCTGCCGTAGCCGCAGACTGCTATTTTTGCCTCGCTTGGTTTGATCTCGTAAGGCTCATATCCCAACTGAGCCGCAAAGAGAAGAACAACTCCCCTCGCCTGCCACACCATTTCCGCAGTGGTCACGTTTCTTCCAAAGTACAACTTTTCAACCGCGATCATATCGGGAGGAAATTCATCGGTTTTTGCTTTAAGTTCGGAGTACAGCAGAGCGAGCCTTCGTGAGAGTGACAGGTCGGTCGGTGTCTTTATAACACCGTAGGTCTCACATACGAGAGAATTTCCTGACTGAGAAACGACCCCGTAGCCCAAAGTTCCAAGCCCGGGGTCTATACCTAAAGCCCTTATAGTGGCGGAGCCGTAAATGTTATCAGTCAAGTTCCGCAAGAATATCCTCAGGAATGTCAAAGTTTGCATAGACGGATTGAACATCGTCATGCTCTTCAAAACGCTCCACCATGGACATCATTTTCTGCGCATCTGCTTTATTTTTGATAGCAACGGTGTTCTTCGGAATCATGCGAACTTCCATTGTATCAAGGTTGTACCCTGCATCTTTCAGAGCTTTGCCGACCTGTGAAAGAACATTGGGCGCACAGGAGATCTCAAATCCATCATCTCCGGCCTCAACATCGTCAGCACCTGAATCAAGTGCCGCCATCATAAGTTCGTCCTCGTCAATGCCTTCGCCCGTAATTTCCACTATTCCCTTGCGGTCAAAGTTCCATGCAACGCATCCCATTTCTCCTATTGCTCCGCCGCACTTTGTAAAGAGAGAGCGCATATCGGGAGCCGTGCGGTTCCTGTTATCTGTCATCGTCTGTACCATAACGGCAACACCGTTCGGCCCATAACCCTCATAGTAGACCTCTTCCATCGGGCCGCCAAGTTCACCGGTACCGCGTTTAATTCCGCGTTCAATGTTGTCTATCGGGACGTTTCCTGCTTTTGCGCGTTCAACGGCAACTTTAAGACGGAAATTATTATTCGGGTCTCCGCCGCCTTCCTTTGCAGCCGCTATAATATCCTTGACCAACTTCTGGAACGCAACACCTTTCTTTGCGTCCTGAGCTGCCTTTCTGTGTTTGATACCTGCCCAGTGTGAATGTCCTGACAAGAAGATCACCTCATTAAAATGTAAAAATTAAAATTAAAGAGTATCGGGAAGCTTTGCCATAAGAGCAAATTTCCTTTTGTGCGCCGACCTTGCGGCGGCTCTCTCAATCTTTTCTGTTTCTTCGTCTGTTGCTTTGCCAGACGCGATATAATTATCCAAAGCATCGTAGGTTATACCCATCTCATCTTCATCGGTCTGTCCTTCCCAAAGCGCCGCAGTCGGAGGACGGTCAATTATTTCGCGCGGCACACCCAAATATTCCGCAACAGCACGGACTTCCCCTTTCAGTAAATCCGAAATGGGCATCATATCAACGCCGGAATCACCGTACTTTGTGAAATACCCGAATGTTATTTCGTCCTTGTTGCTCCCGCCGCAAACGAGATAATTATAATTTTGTGCAACTGCGTAAAGTGTTGTCATACGAAGTCTCGGCTTGATGTTTGATGAGGAAAGACCTTTAAGGTCAATTTCTTTAGATGTGATTTCATTAAAAAGCGTGTCGTAAGTTGAGGTCAGGTCAATTTTAATATGCCTTATGCCTAACTTTGATGCCAACATAAGGGCATACTGCTCGTCAATCTGAAGACTGTGGCAAGGCATAATAAGACCTATGACATTATCTTTACCCAACGCTCTCGCAAGCAGAGCCGCAAGGACAGCAGAATCAATGCCGCCGCTTATCCCAAGGACAGCTCCCACTGCACCGGCTGCCAAAACATTTTCCTTGATCCAACCGGTCAAATATTCCGTTATCCTGCCTGCATCACGATAGATACCCATGCGCTTTCCTCACTTTCCAAAACGCCCCTCAGGCGCAAGGTATATTCTAACATAAATATTAAAGATGCGTCACAAGAATACATGGTTAAGATTTACAGTTTTTCTCTCACTTTGTTGATCACGGGGCGAAGGCTGAAACCTATCAGCGCACAGCCGACAAGAATATTCAATGCCATGATAACCGCACGCGGAATGAAGCTGCTAAGCAAAGCCCCTGCCGCCGCAATGAGCGGCATACATACAACCGTTGAGACCACTGCACCCGCGCCAAAGAGCCATATATCAAGTCCTTT
The DNA here is from genome assembly GCA_030531745.1 of Synergistes sp. GTDB lineage: Bacteria > Synergistota > Synergistia > Synergistales > Synergistaceae > JAUNMU01. The sequence continues at coordinate 20,525 of JAUNMU010000002.1, forward strand.
CATTTCTCCGTCTTCCAATCGTGACGCAAAAACCCCCGCCCAAAAGATAATAGTAAGAGGACTTGAAAACGCAAGAATAAATGCCTGCAAAAACGCAGCCGACGGAGTTTCCGATACCGCAAACCGCAAGACAGCGTTACTTCCCAATGCTCCCATGATTATTGAAACGCCGAAAAAAGCCACGGCGGCAGACCCCAAGATGCCGAAAAGCATCTTTGCCCTGCCGCATCGCTCTATCATCATTCCGACGCCCAATATTGCAGCCGCAACGTAAATGGCATCAACGACGGCAACCCCCATAGCTGCGGCAATACCGGACACTAATCCTCCCTGCACCGAGGTCTGAAATATCAAAAGCGCAACAGGCCCGATCGCAGCCTGAAGCACTATTCCCAACTTAAAACCGTTGAATATGAACTTATATCTCATGCTCTCCGGCACAGCACAACGCTGAAAACTTTCAATTCACACCGATCATATCCGCTGAAATCTTTGAGAACCATGAACGTACTTCTTCAGCGTCCTTATCATACCCCACACGTCCCATAAGCCCGTATGTGTATTTTTTCCCCTGCTCTACCCCGGGTTGATCAAATGGATCTATACCCATCATATTTCCGGTAAGTGCGGTAAGATACTCATAAAAGAATATCAGTCTGCCGAGTGTCTCTGCGCCTATTTCGTCAAGCTCAACCCAAAGAAGCGGATGTCCTGATTTAACTATTGCTGCGGCAGTGCTTTGAGCTTCAAGATTCAGCATCTCGCCTATCTTTTGATTTTCAAGATACCGGAGACCGTCAAGCGCAGAGTTGTCTATCTGCGGCACAGCAACATCTTCACCGTGATTTTTTATACAAAACAGCGTAAAGAATTTATCATCAGGCCCCTCAGTGTACAACTGAACCTGTGAGTGCTGATCTATTGCGCCTATGGCTCTTACGGGTGTCGTCCCGCAAGCGTTTTTGCCAAGACTCTCAGCCCAAAGCTGCGCATACCACTCACAAAAATACGACATTTTACTTGAATACGGCATAAGTACGGAAATATTTCTCCCGTTCCTCTCATGTTCAAGATGCAGAGCCGCAAGCTTCAAAGCCGGATTTTTATCAAAATCTCTTTCTTTCGCAAGAAATTCGCGCATTTCGGCAGCACCTTTAAGCAGTCTGCGCACATCAATTCCGAGAGCAGCCGCAGAAACAAGCCCGACTGAACTCAGCACAGAGAAACGTCCGCCGACCGAAGCCGGAAGATCAAGAACGCGACATCCGGAATTATTCGCAAAGCTGCGAAAAATGCCATTCTTCGGGTCTGTTATGATCAAAATATCATTGTCGCTTCCGCCATTCTCACGAAGCCTTTCTCGCAGCCAAAGAAACTGCGTCATGGTCTCAGCAGTTGAGCCTGACTTACTGACACCGATAAGAGCTGTTTTAGTACCGCGGACAGACTCCCATATAAAGCGGAGTTTTTCCGGATCCGGATTATCCGCCATAAAAAATTTCGGAGTGCCACAGGCACTGCAATATCCCGCAAGAGCCTCATGAAGCATAAGATTGCCGAGAGCAGAGCCGCCTATACCTACCTGAACGATATTTGAATAACCGGAGAGCCATTCAGCATTCTCAATGATCCCATCAACATCACCGTCGGGAAGCGAATACCAACCATGCCCCGATGTCTCCGGCGAAGTACCCTCCAACCACTCCTTAGACTTCAGAGCCGAGCTCTCATATTTTTTTCTCAGGGATACACCATCTGCCCCACTGCTATATGAAGCCCCAAAAGAAAAAGAAATTTTTCTCAAGATAACACCTACTCTCCCATCGTTCTCAAAAATTGTGCGATCAAACCATATTCTCCTTTGCGCCTGTTTCATTATACTACCAAGACAATCACCTTTGAATAATTTTGCCGAAAACAATTTGCTGTTCGCACTTTTATTCAGGTGAACGGAACAAGTTTGATCATGATTTTTTCACAAGCCACACACATCTTATTTTATTACAGTAAAAACAGATATATATCTTAATTATCACATTAAAAAAATATATTTACCATATTTTACGTTGAATTTTATCACAACTCACTCATTCACGCTGACATTGCATATTAAAAAAATTTTGTTAAAATTCACTTAGCAGCGTGATTGACAATCACTTGTGTGATTTTGATCACATCAAAAGGATGGATGCAGATCATGTATGAGATAGTTTCAAAAGAAAAGCTTGCACCCAAAGAGTTTGACCTTTGGGTTAAGGCACCGCGCATAGCGAACCATGCAAAGGCAGGACAGTTCGTTGTGCTGCGCGTCAACGAAAACGGAGAAAGAATTCCGCTTACAATAGCCGATTATGATAAGGAAAATGGACTTATCCGCCTCATATTTCAGGTAGTGGGAAAGACAACAGCCGCAATGTCGTGCCTGTCTGTCGGCGACAGTCTTAAGGATATTTCAGGTCCGCTTGGCACTCCGAGCGAAATTGAAAAATACGGAACAGTGCTCATGATCGGCGGCGGCGTAGGCATTGCCGCACTCTACCCCATTATAAAAGCTCTGAAACTTGCGGGCAACAAGGTCATAACCATACTCGGCGGTCGCACGTCAAATCTTGTTGTGATGAAAGAAGAATGCCGCAAATACTCAGATGAACTCATCATAACAACAGATGATGGTTCTGAAGGTATGAAGGGCGTAGTAACAGACGCAATGAAGATGGTAGTTGAACGCGGAGAAAAAGTAGACAGAACATGGTGCATCGGTCCGTCAATTATGATGAAATTCGGGACAAAGGCAGCAAAGGAACTCAATCTGCCGATATGGGTCTCGCTCAATCCTCTCATGGTTGACGGAACGGGTATGTGCGGCTGCTGCCGCGTGACTGTTGACGGTAAAATATTCTTTGCCTGCGTTGACGGCCCCGAATTTGACGGTCACAAGGTCAACTGGGATGAATTTATGAGCCGTCTGCGTCAGTATAAAGACGAAGAAAAGATCTCAATGGATAAATTTAAGGCTGAAGTTGGTGAAGAGACATGGCTGTAACATTTTCAAAACAAAAAACACCGATAAAAGAACAGGATCCGCAGATAAGAAGAGGGAACTTTAAGGAAGTATGTCTCGGCTATTCGCTTGAAGAGGGGCGCACGGAGGCAGGACGCTGTCTTCAGTGCAAGACGAAGCCATGCATTAACGGATGTCCTGTAAAAATTGACATTCCGGCTTTCATAAAATGTATAAAAGAAGGCAATATGGCAGAGGCTGCGGCGGTATTAGACAAATACACCAACCTCCCCGCTGTGTGCGGTCGTGTCTGTCCTCAGGAATCACAGTGCGAAGGTCTCTGCACTGTCGGCAAAATGAAAGATTTTGAGCCTGTATCAATCGGCAAACTTGAGCGTCTTGTCGCTGACTGGAAATATTCACAGGATAATTTGACACAGAAGGCATACGAAGGCGAAAAAAAAGGCAAAGTAGCAGTTGTAGGATCCGGTCCGTCAAGCCTCACAGTTGCGGGCGACCTTGCAAAAATGGGCTACGAAGTGAAGATATTTGAAGCACTTCACGCAGCCGGCGGCGTCCTCATTTACGGCATACCGGAATTTCGCCTTCCCAAAAACATAGTAAAGATGGAAATTGAAGCGATGCAGAAACTCGGCGTTGAGATTGAGACAAACGTCGTTGTCGGCAAGACGATCACGATGCAGGAAATAATGCGCGAATTTGACGCCTGCTATATCGCAGTCGGCGCAGGCGCCCCCCACTTCCAGGGCATACCCGGCACGACTCTCAACGGCGTTTACTCAGCCTCCGAATATCTTACGAGAATAAACCTTATGCACGGTTACGAATTTCCGGAATTTGACACACCGGCAAAGAAAGCCCGTAAAGTCGTAGTAATAGGCGGCGGCAACGTCGCAATGGACGCGGCACGCTCTGCAAAACGTCTTGGCGCAGAAGAAGTCTCAATCGTCTACCGCCGTTCACTTGCGGAGCTTCCGGCAAGAATTGAAGAATACCACCACGCCGTTGAAGAGGGAATTATATTCAACTGGCTGACCAACCCAACAGAATATGTAGGCGACGGAGATGGAAAACTGAAAGGTGTTAAGTGCATCAAGATGGAGCTCGGCGAACCTGACGCATCAGGCCGACGCCGCCCCGTCCCCATTGAAGGCAGCGAGTTCTTCATTGAAGCCGACTGCGCAATAGAGGCAATAGGTCAGGGCGCAAACAGAGTGCTTCTGTCAACATTCCCCGAAATGAAGCTAAACAAGTGGGGTTACATTGACGCAGACGAAAAGACCGGCGCAACATCCGTTCCCGGCGTCTACGCCGGAGGCGACATTGTCACAGGAGCTGCAACAGTAATACTTGCTATGGGCGCGGGAAAAGACGCAGCAATAGCCATTGACAAGTACATCACCGAAAAGAAAAAATAACCGATAGCATCAACTGCTTTTCATAAGGAGCAGTCAGGTCAATAACTGATAAAAATATTTTTAAGGCAGTCACTCGCATAATGAGTGACTGCCGCATCATTCCATAACACAGTGTTTTCTTAGCATAACAACAGTGCATATCTTATTTCACGCGACCAATCAATCAAACAAAAGTCAGTAATGGAAACATCTCCGTATCTTGTTCTGTGTAAAGTGCAGTTCTCGTGTGTATTTTATTTCCTTTCGTGTCATACGAAAAATGCTACGATTTTTTATTTTTTGACGTTACAGGCGGCGTGTTATAAAATATAGACTTGAATTGAGGTGGCGGAATGAAACTGTCTTGTGTGATTTCTAAAATTGAAGAGAGAATACCCAAAGCATGGGCTGAGGAGTGGGATAATTTCGGTCTGATGTTCGGAGATACAGACGCGGAAGTGACAAAGGTCGCCGTTTCGCTTGATGCCACGCCGCAAACTGTATCTTCGGCTGCGGCGTGTGGCTGCGGACTTTTGGTGACACATCATCCCGTGATATTTCGTCCGTTTAAGTCGCTCACGAATGATACGCTTGCAGGCAGAACGATGATTTCAGCCGTAAAGTCAAACACGGCTGTTTATGCGGCTCACACGAATTGGGATAATTCTCCGGAGGGTGTAAATTATTCACTTGCCTCGCTTATCGGCCTTATAGGGATAAGGCCGCTCGTGCCTGCCGAAAACGGATCATGGGGAGTTTGCGCTGTCGGCGATTTGCCATCGCCTGTGTCGCCTTTTGAACTTACCGAACTGCTGCACAAGCATTGGGGAGTAAGCAGGGTCTTTTGTTACGCACAGAAAACCGCATATATAAGGAAAATTGCGGTTGGCGGAGGTGCGTGCAAAGAATTTTGGCGCGATGCGTTCGCATCGGGTGCAGACACGTTTATAACAGCAGATGTCTCCTATCATATAAAAGAGGAGGCAGCTGCCTGCGGACTTAATCTTATCGTTTGCGATCATGGTGAGATGGAACGCGCCTCGCTTCCGTCATTGAAAAAAGTTATTGAAGAAGCGACGGGGATAGAGTGTTGTATGCTTAACGACAGCTTTGCGCCGTTTTGCTGCTCATTCTGCGAAGAATATACGGATAGAATTGAATTATACAAAAACAGAGGTTAATCATAATTTTCAGGAAGGACGATAAACTATGGACGAAAGAAAAAGGATTTTCAGCGCAATGCGCCCGACAGGAAAGCTCCATTACGGACACATGGCAGGGGCGCTGTTCAACTGGGTAAAGCTTCAGAATGAATATAATTGTTTCTGGGGTATCGCGGACTGGCACGCGATGATGTCCGACTATGCCGATACAAGCAGAATAAAAGACAACTGCTATGAAATACTTCTTGATTGGCTTGCAGTTGGCGTTGATCCGGAAAAATCAGCTATATTTGTCCAGTCGCACGTCAAACAGCATGCGGAGATACACCTTGCACTTTCAATGATAACGCCGCTTGGCTGGCTGCAGCGCTGCCCGACATACAAGGAACAGATTTTGAATTTACAGAACAAAGATCTCTCAACCTACGCATTCCTCGGTTATCCCACGCTTATGGCAGGAGATATTCTGCTTTACAGATCATGGGCTGTTCCCGTTGGTGAGGATCAGAGCGCACACCTTGAATTGACGCGCGAAATTGTCCGCCGCTTCAACGGATTCTATGGCGAAGTCTTCCCCGAACCCGAGACACTGCTGACTCCGGCGGCAAAAATGCCCGGGCTTGACGGTCGTAAAATGAGCAAGTCTTATGGCAACTCGTTGGATATAGCCGAGGATATGGATACGGTATGGAATAAACTCCGCACCATGGTGACCGATCCGGCACGCGAGCGCAGAACGGACAAAGGTACGCCGGAAAAATGCCCTGTTTGGGATATTCACAAATTCTTCAATAAGAATGCAGAAGAGATGGCAGAACTTCACGAAGGATGCCTGACCGCGGGCTGCGGCTGTGTTGACTGCAAGAAAAAACTCATGGCTCACGTTGCGGAAATGATGGATCCGATACAGAAGCGCCGCGCCGAACTTGCGAAAAATCGTGACGATCTTACGCAGATACTTGAAGAAGGTGCGAAACGCGCAAGAGTTGTTGCCGAAGCAACAATGGAAAAAGTCTACACAGCAATGAAAATGCTGCATTAGGTGTAACGTTGCCTGAAGAGATTATTCAGCAAGTCAATGACAGTGAAAAAACCAACGAGGCCGGTTTTGAGGCTCATCTCGGCTCATTCTCCGGCCCGTTGGATCTGTTGTGCCATTTGGTAGAATCAAGAGAATTAAATGCCGTTGAGTTAAATCTTACCGATCTTGTATCTCAATACATAGATTTTCTTGTAAAAGTGCGTAAAGCAACATTAAACGAACTGGCAGAATTTTTTACATTTGCCAGCAGAATTATACTTCGCAAGGTACGTTCATTATTCTCCGATCAGGAAGAAGAACCCCAACAAGAAGATTTTGACCTCATTGACACGGATGATACAATATCAGAAGATGATCTGCGTGCCATGATTGCAAGGTACAGACCGTACCGCAGCGCAGCGAAATGGCTTGCCGAAAGCAAAGAAAAAAGGGAAAGATATTTCCTGCGTGTAATTGACGAAGAAGAAAATTATTACTTTGACATAGGAGACATAGAGACGCTTGCCTCAAAGTGGTGGGAGATCCTTGCCCTGTACGACGAAAGAACAAGGGCAGCGGAATATGATGCTGAGACTGAAATATGGGACGAAATTCCGGATGCAGTGCCGGAAGAACGGCAAATTGAAGACAGAATGGACGAATTGCTTGCGCTCGTGCGCGGTAAACGCCTGAAACTTGCAGATCTTCTTGCTGACAGATCATCAAAGACACTCATTGTAACGCTCCTTGCCATGCTTGAACTTTCAAGGCTGGGACTCATTCATATAATTCAACCTGAAACACTTGGGAGTGTAGAACTTGCAGCCGACTGAAGAAAATAAAAATACAATAGGACAGATAGAACGGCAGATAGAGGCACTGCTCTTTGTCTCTCCTCAGCCGGTATCCACGGCCTCATTAGCTGCGCACCTCAGCATATCAGAAGAACGTGTTGAAAGTGCCGTCTCTGTGATAAAAGATAAATTTGACAAAGAGAGCGGCCTTACACTTCTGAAACTCGCGGGCGGATGGCAGATGGCAACAGCTCCGGATCTTACCGATACCGTTGACAGCTTCGCTTCCTTCCTGTCAATGCAAAGGATTAGGCTTTCCCGTGCAGCACTGGAGACACTTGCCGTAATAGCGTACAATCAGCCCGTAACAATGGCAGAGATAGAAGAAATACGCTCCGTCCGCTGTGACAGAGTGGTTGAAACACTGCTGAAAAACGGACTTATAGACAGACCTCACCGCGACAACAAAAAGAAATCAATGCGGAGATACCGCACCACAAATAAATTTTTGGAAGTATTCGGACTTTCCGCAATAAGTGCGCTTCCAACTTTGGAAGAATTAAGAGAATACGATTCCTACGAAGAGGACGCACCGGACGAAGAAAACACGAAAGACGAAGAATACGCAGAAGAGATGAATAACGATGAGCGAAGAGACGATACGGCTTAACCGCTACCTTGCAATGTGCGGCGCGGGCGCAAGACGAAAAGTTGAGGAATACATCTCGCAGGGTCGCGTAAAAATAAATAAAGAAACCGTAACAGAACCCGGCAGACAGGTATCCGCAAACGACCGCGTTGAATTTGACGGCAAAGTGATAAGCCCTGTCACGCAGAAATATCTGATATTTCATAAACCGACAGGCGTAATATCCGCTGTGGAAGACTCGCGGGAGCGCACCGTCATTGATATTCTTCCACCGTCAATGGACAAATACAGGCTTTTCCCCGTAGGACGCCTTGACCGCGACAGCGAGGGGCTGATAATCCTGACCAACGATGGGATATTCTCACAGGAACTTATCCATCCGCGAAACGGATTCACAAAAACTTATGAAGTGGAATTACGAAAACCGATGAATGAAGAGCGGCTTGCAAAATGGAGAAACGGAGTAGAAGCCGACGACCATTTTCTGCGCCCGCTGTCGGTGAGCAGAATAAACCGCGCACCATTCGGTCGCTGCTTTGAAGTTGTCCTCGGAGAAGGAATAAAACGCGAAATACGTGCAATGGCGCGTGCATTGGACAACGACGTCACAAAACTATTCCGCCGCAAAATAGGCAAACTGACGCTCCAAAACCTGCCGCCGTGCGAATTTATAGAGACAACAAAAGAAGAACTGTGGGACTATATAAAAAACGGGAAAACGGTGTGATATCCAAGGAAAACGTCAGATGATCTCACTTCTGCCGTCTACAATAAAGCCACGACAACATTATCATTTAACAAGAGTGCGTATATATAACCGATAGAAAAATACATTAAGGCTAAAATGCGATCGCATCGCATTTTAGCCTTAATTTTTTCCGTGAAATGTTGTAAAATATCCTTGCATATATAAAAATGAAAGGGTGCAAGAGATATGGGATACATAAAAAGAGATATAGAAACGGCAATGAGAGCTGCAATGGAAGACTACCCATGCATAATTGCAGCAGGGCCAAGGCAGGTCGGGAAGACAACATTGTTGAAAAATATGTCGGAAGAGGGCAGAGATTATGTCACTCTTGACGATTTCGGTGACAGAGCGCTTGCAAAAAATGATCCGGCACTTTTCTTGTCGCTCCACAAACCGCCCGTCCTGATTGATGAAGTACAGTATGCACCTGAGTTGTTCCCATATATAAAAATTGCGGCAGACAACGGCGCACCGGCATCATCCTTTTGGCTGACGGGGTCGCAGACTTTCTCTCTTATGTCATTGGCGCAGGAATCTTTGGCTGGGCGATGTGCTGTTTTTCGGATTCCATCGCTTTCACAGCATGAAATATACGGTACCGGCGAAAATTCTCCGTTTACCCTATCACTTGATGCCCTTAATGAAAGACGATTCAGAGGAAATACCGCCTCTGTCTCGGAGATTTTTAGGCGTATTTGGCGCGGCTCAATGCCCGGACACATAAGCGGAAAATTCAAAGACCGCGATATATTTTATTCAAGCTACATTCAAACATATATTGAGCGTGATGTCAGTGAAGCGGTTGATATTGCAAATAAATTTCAATTCACTGATTTTATTCGCGCTGCTGCCTGCCGCACATCTCAAATGCTGAATATACACAGCATTGCCGCCGATGTCGGTATTTCCGATGATACGGCAAAACGCTGGCTGCATGTTTTGGAAAAATCAGGTGTAATATTTTACCTGCATCCGTATAGTGCCAATTTGTTGAAACGAACAGTAAAGACGCCGAAGATGTATTTCTTTGACACCGGACTTACTGCGTACCTGACAAAATATACCTCGCCGGAAATTTTGGAAGCAGGGGCAATAAACGGTGCATTGCTTGAAAATTATGTTGTTGCGGAACTTCGTAAAAGTTGGACAAATGCCGCAAAGGATTGCCCGATTTGGTATTACAGGGACAAAAATTCCCGTGAGATTGATATTATAATGGAGTTTGACGGAGAACTTCACCCAATAGAGATAAAGAAAACAATAAATCCCGATGCGCGTTTGATACGCACATTTGAAATTTTAGACTCCTCTGTCTCCGTTCCACGCGGCACCGGAGCCGTACTCTGCATGCGTGAGAGCATCTCCGCGTTTGACGCGCAAAACTTCATTGTGCCTGTATGGATGATATGAAATTGTGATTTATGATGAAATAATTTTGTGCATTGAAGATGTATTGACTGTAAAGGACCAGAAAAAAACCGTGTGGCTGCGAAAGACAACAGAGAGAAAGAATTTGCGGCAACCGTAAAATCCCACTGCCGCCGTGCGCTGAAAGTATCAAAAATTCGGCGTGCGGTCGTTTTTATGCCATATTGACAGAGATCCCATCTTTCACCGCCGCTGAAATAAATGCCTGATCCTTAGCATAAGAAAATACCTTAAATTTAGCCTCCGGTGTCATAGAAAGCATCATACTCACAGTCTCCGAAACCGTACTGTCGGAAATGCCTTTTACGGCAGTGCTTGAATTGTACTCAAATAAATCATTCGGCGAACAGTCAAGAAGATCAAAGAGTTTTACAACGATCGGCAGCGAAGGCTGGGCGCGTCCCTTTTCTATCGCAGAAATATAATTCGGTGACACAAAGAGCTTTTCCGCAAGTTCACTCTGCTTCATTCCCTTAAGCATCCTAAAATGTTTTATCCTGTCTCCAAGCATTGATAATACCCCCATAACTGTGCTAATGATAAATATTATCAATGCGACAAACAATTCACTGTTAGTGTTGACAAAAGCAATATAAGTATTATAATGACCATAGATGGCATTTATAGAATTAAAAATACAACTATAAATGTTACTTAGGAGGGAATGTTATGAAAAGATTTTTAACACTGTTTGCATTGCTGTTTGTTGTGGGTTTGCCTTGTAATGCTTATGCGTATGTTAATTATGACCCTGATTTGAATCCTGTACTACATAATGCTTCGGACGAGGATTTACAGCCTTTGGTTGAGTATATTACAGGAAAATTGAGCAATTATATTGAAATAGATGAGAATTACAAAAGAGATCCATACAAACCTACGGCTTATGCTAATACAATAGCTTCCGAGATACGCAGTATGGGTGGAAACACTTTTGCGAATTTGGTGCGCGGCGGCGGAGTTGAGTACAGGGAAATTGTCTGTGATGTGGCAGACAAACTCAAAGTTAACTATAACAAAAATGCAAGTGTTGAAAGAATTGAAGGATATATAATTCAAAAATTATTTGCCGATGTTTTGGAAAGTTTACCAAGCAAGGAAAGAGAACAGTTATTGAACGACATTGCCCCAGGTGTCCCACTTAAAAAGCAAGCCGCAGCTGCGGCGGCAATAGCGGCTTTTAATGCCGGAGGATTTGTTTCGTATAAGATAGCTCTGATAGTAGCTAACAGCGTTGCTAAAATAATCTTGGGACATGGTTTGTCCTTAGCTGCAAACGCGACGTTGACTCAAACATTGGGAATCTTGAGCGGTCCTGTAGGTTGGGCAGCCGTAGGAGCTTGGACACTAATTAACGTGGCAGGTCCGAGTTATAAGGTGACAATACCATGCGTTGTACATATTGCTATGTTGCGACAGAAACAGAAATACGAGGATTATGCGGATTAGCATAGTTTTAGCGAATGAGTTTTGTGTATTTTGAAATATATATTTGAATGAACGGAGGAGTTGTTGTGTCTAAGAAGGAAGTAATTGAACCGATAGGAAGGACTGAAGATGGTAAAATCTGCTGTCCGAAATGTGGTAGCACTAATTTGCAAGCCGTGTCAGATACGCATAGTAAAGGAATTAGTTTTTGGAAGGTGTGTCTGTGCGGATTGTTCGGTTTTTGTGGCGCTAATAAACCAGTTACGGAGCATTATTGGGTATGTTCTGATTGCGGATCTAAGTTCAAACAGTGAAAAATAAGGGAGTTGAAATTTGGATTAAGTTAATGGACATAAGTGCTAAATATTGGGGCTGTCATCAAATGCCACAACGCAGTTTTTTCTTGGGTGATTGGCAGTTCCCGATATGTGCACGTTGCACCGGGGTTTTGGTAGGTTATATAATGGCAATGTTTTGTCGTTCATTGTTGCGCCATCGTCTTAGTTTGAGCGACTATATGATGTTGATGTTGCCTATGGCTGTTGACGGAGGAATACAGTACATATCACGGTATGAATCAACTAATTTACGCAGATTTTTTACCGGTCTGCTTGCAGGGATAGGATTGATGTCCATAGTACTGAATTTAGTTGCTTGCATTTTATCTGCGCTACACAAATTGCTTGAGTTTGAACCGCTATAGTTGGGGAAGGTGCGTTTTCTATGATCATAAGCTTGTATGGGAAAAAACACGATTTAATCAAAGTTAAATATGGTTTTAGTTGGACTGTACTTTTCTTTGGTTTCTTTGCACCGTTTTTCAGGCGTGATATAAAATGGGGTGCGATAATGTTTGTAGCAACTATTGGAGTTATTTGGTTAACCGTGGAACTACATCTACCTGTTGACATGCAGCCTTTTTGCCTTTATATTGCGCAGATACTATTTTCTTTTATATATAATAATATTTATATTAAAGAGTTGTTGGCAAAAGGATATATGCCATACGATAATGTATCAAGAACAATACTTATTGAGAATGGTTATCTTACGGATGACTTTGACTTTGGTAAAAAGGAAGAAGTTTAGAGGTCTTACGGCATGAAGAAAGTTATTATGTTCTTAGTCACTGTTTGTATTTTTGTATCTTCGGGTGAATGTTTTGCCGAAAACTGGAAGTATGCGGTAACATCTATGGGCGGAGATAAATACTATGTTGATATGGACAGTGTTTATGAGCAGAAACTACCGTTTGGCGCAAGTGACATTTTCTTTTACGTTAAAATCACTTATGGTAGTGACGGCAAAAGAAAAATGTCTAAAAAATACGGAGAGCCGATCGCTTGTGCGATAGAAAGATGGGCTGTTTCTTTTAGAGAGTATTTTGTGACAATAGTGAGTTATAAAATATATAACACAAGCGGTAAGGTGGTATCTAAATCAAGCAGAGAGTTAGATTACAATAACTATGAGGAGATAAAAGAAAATACAATCGCTGATAAAGTGGCTGACTTGGTTTGGAAAACAAAATTTCTACCAAGACTTCAGTAATCTCAATGATTATTGCTCCCTTAATAAAACCGCCGTCTTCCTGCGAGCGGCGTAATCGCCGCACAGGAAGACGGCGGTTTTTTTCGGCTTTCGCGCATCGGAATAGATTTTAGTACGATAATTTACGAAAGATTTTAGCTTCTTGCCTATAATCAGCGCAAAACAGCTATAGTGTTTATCTGCCAAAAACGAATTAATCAGCGTGTCCTTATCTATGCCGTATCAATTAAAAACTTTTCAAAGGACAAAAACTCGCCGTAATTTCTGATTGTCGTTTATAATATTCCCGGCAGAGGGAGGCGATTGCCGTGGGGAAATATTTTAATCCGAGTAATCAGAGCTTTACAGATGATTCTACAGCTCCGATATACGTTGATAAAACGGGGCTGCTTGAACATCTGAATAGATGCATACGCACACCGAACAGGTGCGTAGCCGTCAGCCACGCAAGACGCTTCGGCAAATCGCAGGCCGCGGGAATGTTAGACGCATATTACAGCAAAGGCTGTAATTCGCACGAACTCTTTTCAAGGTTTGAGATCGCAAAAACGGCGGATTTTGAAAAATACCTGAATAAATATAATGTCATACACATTGATATGGCGCAAATGTGCGATAACTGCAACGGAGATTTCATGGAAAAACTCTTCAAAACACTTACCGCTGAATTTGCCGCATCGGAACTCGGTGACAAACTTGACTGTTCCAAACCTGTTGAACTTGTGATAAGTGACATATACACGCTGACCGATTTACCCTTTGTCATAATCATAGATGAATGGGACTGCGTAGTGCGTAATTACGCAAGTGATCAAAGACTTGTACATGAGTATATGCAGTTTCTGCACGCTCTCTTCAAAAGTGAATTGGCAAAACAGTTTCTTGCCCTCGGCTATATAACAGGCATACTCCCGATAAAGAAATTTGATGACGAATCAACACTGAATAATTTCAGAGAATATACGATGATAAATTCAAGAGGGCTGACAAAGTACTTCGGTTTCACCGAAAACGAAGTGGAAGAACTGTGCATAAAATATAACGCGGATATTGTAGGTGTGAAAGAATGGTACGATGGCTATGACATAAATGGCATATCAATGTATAATCCGAACTCGGTTTGTCAGGCTATGGAGTTTCATGAACTCACATCTTATTGGACGAATACTTCCTCTTTCAGCACCATAAACAGATTTGTTACGCTGAACTTTGAAGGGCTGAAAGATGACGTTATAAATATGCTCAAGGGTGAGAGAGTTGCTGTAAATGTCCGCACGTTTAGGAACGATTTGTCCGAGATAAACTCAAAGGACGATGCTTTGACTGCACTCATACATTTGGGTTATCTTGCATACGATACTGAGATGGAAGAGGCATACATACCGAACTTTGAAGTTGCCCTTGCATATCATTCCGCACTGCCGTCAAGCGGCTGGAAGGACGTTGCCGACTCAATATCGCGTTGTACCGATCTGTTGAATGCAACGATAAGAAAAGACGAAGAAAAAGTTGCGGAGCTGATAGATAAGGCTCACACTGCGTACACTTCGCATATCAAATACAATGATGAAAATTCTCTGTCATGTGTTGTGTCAATGGCGTACTTCACAGCTCCCGCGTATTATACGATAGTCCGTGAATTTGCATCCGGCAGAGGCTTTGCGGATCTTGCTTTCATACCGAAGAAAATGTCATCAAACAGACCGCCTATGATAATAGAACTTAAATGGAACAAGTCTGCCGACAGCGCGATAAAACAAGTTAAAGAAAAAAGGTATCACGGAGCACTCTCCGGATTTTGTAATGAAATTCTCCTTGTAGGTATAAACTACGACAAAGACGACAAGGATAAAAAACATACGTGCAAAATAGAAAGAGTGAGGAACGTGTAAATGCTGATGTTTTGAGCGTTTATCACTTATAACGTATCAATCAGTGTGTCCTCAATATTTCATTTTTGTCAGCAGAGGTGCGAACAATGTGTCGTTGGTGCGGCTGAGTTTCAATCCGCGTACGATGTCGCGCAGGTCTCCCCGTCTGATGTTCTTTGATATTTTCATCGTGATAAGCTGGCCTGTGCCGCACTTGCCGCAGGTCCAGACAAAGTTTTCAATCATTCCTGAGCTTGGTGTGCCCGCAAGGACTTTCAACTCTCCGCATTTTTGGCATGCAACTACATACATTCAAATACTTCCTTATCTCAATCTTATATTCACCGCAAGGGGACCTTCCGTATAAACATCTTTTGCGGCGAAAATTTCAATGGTAGTTTCTTTGCTGCTCTTTGATATGTGTTCAATGGCATCCATAAGTTCGTTTGAATCAAGCGAGCCTACATCACCGGTGATAGGATCCCTTAAAACGCCGTCCGATGCCGCATTGCCATTCATTGATTTGAGAGCCATATAAATGACCTGTTCAACATCTTGCTGCTTTGTGTTTGGGGCAAATTTATGGCTGAAAAGAACGTCGCCGGATTTGTAGACAAGCTTTGACTCGCGTGCATCAAGCCGTACTTGAATTGAAGAGTCTCCGTCCACAAGGTTTCCGAGTGCAGAAAGGCGCAGAAGCCAACGACCGTTTGTATTGATGACTTTGTTCTTTGCCTCTGTAAGGGATGCGGACGAAATCTGCGGCAGCGGAAGCTCCGAAGGTTTTTTGCCGAATCTGTAAGCAAGCATATCCCTTGCCCATGTACGCATTCTTGCGATGTGGTCGTTCATTTGACGTTCTGTTACGGGTGAGTACTCTGCTATGGATTGTGCCAAAATTTCCTCGGAAAAGGCGGCAATTCTTCCTGTGCGGAGCTTTTGAATGCCTTGTTTGAGAGTTTCGGATTCTTTTCTGAGTTTATTCACGGATGCCTCAAGTTTTTTGCTCTCCGCGGTCAATTTTTGGTTTTCAGATGTGAGTTTTTCCTGTTCCGCCTCTGTCTTTGCACGTTCGGCTCTCATATTTGCCAAATCGGAACGCGCTCTTTGAAGATTATCCATTTCTTCTTTTAATTTTGTGCTGACGCTGTCAAGTTCTCTTTCTCTATCGGATAGATCTCCGCGGCTCTGAAGGAGATCAACTTCCATTTTGTACATAGTGTCCTGATTGGTACGCAACTGATCGCGCATAGTGAGAAGCTGGCGCTGGACGAATTGCATTGAAAAAAGCGCCGTCCTCACCTGTTCGGAAGCGAGGCTCAATCCTACCATTACGACTACTGCTATCCCAAGTCCCGTGAGGACAGATATGATTCGTGATGTGTACTTAGGACGCAGACCGAGAAGCGTTATGCGCTTCTTGCCAAGTTTCATCCCGACTACGTCGCCTATAAAGGAGACAAGAATACTCAACGCGATAAGAGCGCATATCAGCATCCAGTTGACTTCGTAAAGTAATTCGCTCATCGTGCATATCATCTCCCTACAAGCACCAAAACACTATCGTGTATTATAACAGAAATTTTGTGTAAAATGAATTGCGGCGGTGAAGTTCATGCAAACAAAAAATCGGGAAGAAAACTCTTCCCGATCACCGCTATTCATATTTGAGCGCGTCTATAGGATTCAAAAGAGACGCCTTGTAAGCGGGGTAATAGCCGAAGCCGATCCCGACCATTGCGGAGAATGCGAATGCAAGCATAATTGATGATATGTTAAATATCGGCGGCGAGGATGTAAATGAAGAAAGTGAGGATGTAAACGAAGAAATCGTGTATCCTGCGACAACCCCGAGCAATATTCCGAATGCGCCGCCTATCATTGAGAGAACCACGGCCTCAATAAGAAACTGCATTCTTATGTCTTTGGACGTTGCACCTACTGCCATTCTTATGCCTATTTCGCGTGTGCGCTCTGTTACCGATACAAGCATGATGTTCATTATTCCTATGCCGCCGACTACGAGTGAAATGAGTGCTACCGAGCCGAGCAGCATTGACATTACCGCTGTGGTTTTGCGTCTGGCTTCAAGCATCTGTGTTACATTGCGCACTGCAAAGTCATCCGCATCGCCCTGCTTTATCTTGTGCCTTTCGCGCAGCAGAGTTTCTGTCTCGTGCTGAATATATTCAAGCGATTCCATTGATATGCCTTTGATGTAAATGTTCCCTATACGTCCGGCTGTCGCCCAGCGAGATAGTCTCCTCTGAGCTGTGGTAAGAGGAACGAGGATAAAATCATCATAGTCATTGCCCATTGCGGAGATGCCTCTGCGCTCAAAAATCCCCACGACTGTGAAGGGAATCTTGTTGATTCTTATGGATCTGCCTATAGGATTTTCTCCGGCAAAAAGTTTATCAACTATAGTATATCCAACTACTGCGACCTTTGCTCCCTGTCTTACATCGGTTGCTTCTATATCGCGCCCAATATCTACCGCTATGTCCTGAACGTATGAATAACCTTCGGTGCTGCCAATGACGCTTGAGTTCCAGTTTGTGTTTTCGCAAACCACCGTTGCGGTAAGACTTATCATAGGCGCGATCGCTGCCACACCGGAGACATTATTTTCAATAGCACGTGCGTCATCATAAGTCAGATACTTTGTGATACCTGCTGTTGATCGTCCAGAACGATCGGGATATACCGAGATAAAGTTGCTCCCAAACGAAGATATTTGATCGTCTATGCTCTTGCTTGCTCCGGCACCGATTGCGAAAGCAGCGATGACCGCCCCTACGCCTATGATTATCCCAAGCGTGGTAAGCATGGAGCGCGTTTTGTTCCTGCGCAGTGCGGTCACGGATGCCGTGAATACCTCAGACATTGCTATCATTGTTATACACTCCTGCGGTTATTGTTTATTTCGTCTTTCGTGATCACTCCATCGCGAAAGTGAAGTATTCTTTTTGCATACAGTGCAACGTCAAGTTCGTGAGTAACCAAAATTATCGTTATCCCTTCATCATTCAGGCGACAGAAGAGCGACATTATTTCATCGCTTGTCTTTGTGTCAAGGTTTCCTGTCGGTTCGTCTGCCATAAGTATCGGGGCATGGTTCACTATGCCGCGTGCGATCGCAACACGCTGCTGCTGGCCTCCGGAAAGTTGTGTAGGTTCGTGGTACAGACGATCTTTCAGCCCCATAGCGATCAGGACCTCTTTTGCCTTAGCGTGCCTTTCGGCTTTCGGCACTCCCGCATACAGCAGAGGAAGTTCAACGTTTTCCATTGCGGTCGTCTTGGAAAGAAGGTTAAATCCCTGAAAAACAAATCCGATCATTTTATTTCGGATTTCCGCAAGCTGATCGGAAGCCATCTGCGAAACATCTTTGCCGTTCAGAAAATATTCTCCGCTCGTAGGATGATCAAGACAGCCCAAAATATTCATCGTAGTTGATTTACCGGATCCCGACGGTCCCATCATTGCGACAAACTCTCCGTCACCCACCGCAAGATCAACACCGTGAAGGATCTCTATGCTTTCATTTCCGAGATTGAAGCTTTTTCTTATGTTCTTAAGTTCAACAAGGTGCATTTTATCTACCGCCGTCTCTTGGTACGATAATTCCGGTTATTACCTGCTGACCTTCGTTAATTCCCGATATTATTTCCGTATTCTCTCCGTCCGTTATGCCCTTTTCAACTTCAACCCTTACAGGTTTTTTGTTTTTGCCAAGTGTATAAACCGCAGGCCCTAAAACTTCAGTAGCGGCGTCTTTCTTTTTCCCCTGATTGGCGGTCATTTGGTTGGGAAGTCCGTCTGACGGCTTAAAGCGGAATGCGCTGTTCGGAACGGTGAGAACATTGTCTTTGTGTTCCAGAAGAAGTGATACGTTTGCCGTCATGCCCGGAATCAATTTCTGATCCGGGTTGGCTACCTGCGCTACGACTACATACGTTACCACGTTATCCGATGCTTGAGGTGCAAGTCGTATCTGTGCGACTTTGCCCGCAAATTCCTCGTTAGGGTAGGCATCAACATTAAAAATAGCCCGCTGACCGTTATAGACACCCCCTATATCTGCTTCATCAACATTTATTTCAACCTGCATGTGCGTTAAGTCTCTTGCTATTTTGGCGATTGAAGGCGTCTGATAGCTTGCGGCAACTGTCTGTCCCTCTTCAACATTTTTTGCGATTACCGTGCCTTTTACCGGCGAATATATCCGTGTGTAGTTAAGGTTTATTTTTGTCTTCTGCAGTGTCGCCTGATATTGTTCAACCTTTGCCTGTGCCGCTGCAAGCTTCGCTTCCGCTATGTCGCGTGTGCTCTGATTTTTATCAAGTTCACTCTTTGCTACCAGGTCGTTTTTTATGAGCTGCTGTGTGCGCGAAAGATCTTTTTCGGCAACGATAAGAGACGCCTTTGCGCTCAGCACATCGGCCTTTGCCGAGTCAACATTTGCCTGTGCAAGGTCAACTTCGGCTTCCTGTGTAGCGGAATCCATCAGCGCTATCAGCTGTCCCTGCTCCACTTCGCTGTTATAGTCAAAGAAAAGCTGCTTTATTCTGCCTGAGATCTGTGTACCTACATCAACAGTCTCAACGGGATTAAGTGTTCCCGTTGCCTGAATCGTTGAAACAAGGTCTCCGCGCACGACCGGACTTGTTCTGTAATTTATCTCCTGCTTACCGTCTCTTAAGTATGCGTAACCGCCGGCCGCTGCGACGCATACCACTAATACCCAAAATGCCGGTTTGAATAATTTGCTTCCCCTGCCAAGAAATTTAATTCCCATAGTCCAATCCTCCCATAGCTTTTTCAAGGTTAAGCTGTGCTGTCTTGCATATATGAAGTGAAAGCACTTTGTTAGTTGATGCAGATGCGTAGCTTTCTACAGCATCGGAGATCTCAAGGCTGCTTCCAACACCTGCTGCATAGCGCCCTTCCGCTAAATCCAAAGTTGCCTTTGCGGAACGTTCTGCCTCCAGTGACGAAAGGTATGCCTCCTTTGCCTCTCTGAGAGCTTGCCAATATTGGCGTATTTCAAGCGAAACACTGTTTTTCAAAGACTGCATCTCAAACTCTGCCACTTTCAGCTTCGCTTCGGCCTCCTGCGTCCTGCTCTTTGTCAAACCTCCGTCGGATATGGGCAGGGTAAGTGAAAGTCCTGCGTTCCAGTCCCCTCCGTTGTCAAAAAACGACACGCCTCCGGAGCCGTAGCCTGCTGTGGCAGAAAGGGAAGGCGAAAGTCCCTTTTTCTGGAGTGTAAGGTTTGTCTTGGCATATTCAACACGCTTTGCCTTTGCTGCGATCTCAGGTCTGTTTTGCATTGCTCTTTCAATGGCCTCGTCAACCGTGACTTCAAATTCTTTGAAATCAAGCATATCAACAACACCGTCTATGTCGCGCAGCGGCTCGCCCATAAGGTTTGCAAGTTCTGCTTTACAATCTTCTTTGTCTGCTTGAGCCTTTACAATGGCAAGTTTTGATGCGGCTAAATCTGCCTCTGCCTTTGTGACTTCAATCTTTGCCTTTGTACCGGCATTGTAATACGATTTTGCCCAAGCAAGACGTTTTTTGTAGTTGTTAAGACGTGTTTTCGCTATTTCTTCATCTCTGACAGCTTTGTTGATTCCGTAATACGCGGTCCACACATCCTTAATGAGAGCCTGCCTTACTGAAAAAAGATCATAAGATGCAGCTTCTGTTGAGAGGATCGCACCTTTAACCTTTGACTCGCGCCTGCCCCAATCGGAGATAGACTCCGTTAAGGCAACTCGTTCCGTAAAGCTGCCGTTATGGTTTTCGCTTGAAAGTCCGCTGCCGGCACGTGTATAACCCGCGCTTGCCGAGATCTGAGGACGGGCTGTTGAGGCTGCCTGCTGAATTGTTGCCTTCTGTGCCGTAATTGTTTCTGCTGCGCTCTTCACATCGGGATTGTTCATAATGGCTGCCGAAAGACATTCTTCTATCGTCAGCGTTGCCCCAAAGCATGAAGCAGCCGATGATAAAGTTATCACTGCGGCGGAGATAAAAACGCCTATAGCCGATCTGCTCATGATAGATATGCTCCTTTTTCTTTTATCTTTAGCGGAATTTCAACGGTGAAAGTGCTGCCTTTGCCCAATTCGCTTTCTGCCCTAATAGTTCCGTTATGTGCTTCAACTATCGCTTTTACTATCGCAAGACCTATGCCGATACCGCCGCTTGTCCTTGTGCGCGAAAGATCCGTCCTGTAAAAACGTTCAAAGACGTATGGGAGATCCTTAGGAGCAATGCCTATGCCCGTATCCTTAACCTTTATCGTAAAGCTGTTGCCTGTATTTGCGGCGGTGAATGTGACACTGCCCCCCTCATCTGTGTAACGCAGAGCATTTGATAAAAGGTTTTCCACGACCTGACGAATCTTTGCTCCGTCAACCTCAGCAAATATCTTATCTTCAATACTGCGTTTAAGCAATACGCCTTTGGCTGCATACATGGGATCAAACGCCATAGCTGCTCTCTCCGCGGTTTGCGATATATCTATATTTTCAAATGTTATGCAGTGCGCCGCGCTCTCTATGGACGTAAGCTTTTCCACTTCGCGTATGAGAGAAGAAAGCCTGTCAATTTCACCTACCGTAAGACGTATTCTTTCAGGTGTCGGCTGCCACACCCCATCTTCAATCGCCTCAAGATGAGATTTGATTATTGTTACTGGATTGCGCAGCTCATGCGCTATGTCACTTAACAGGCGTCTGCGCAGGTTTTCCTGTTCTTTAAGGGATTCTCCGAGCCTGTCAACGCTGTCAACCAATACGGCAAGCTCTGTTATATCCGTATCGGTCTTTTCGCTCTTTTCATATTCGCCTCTGCTTATCTGACGAGCCATATTTGCCGTGTTCAAAACGGGGCGGCTTATGCGATGTGCCATAAAGACTGCGATCAACACGGCAACGGCAAGCATTGCCGCGACTGCGTAATACATTATTTTATTAAATTTTGTCAGAAATCGTCCTTCGGGGCTGAACGAGAAAGGAAGAATGCTGAAATGTATTTCTCCGATTCTGATCCCTTCTACATACAGTTCACGTCTTTCAATCATAATATCCCTTGCAGGTACGGTATCTCCATGTGTATGAAGGCTGTGCGAACCTGTATTCGGCCTTCTGCCACTAAGCTCCAAACTGCTGCTGCGGCGGCTCGTACTCTCCATACGATTGTACATTCTGACGCTTCTTCCGTCGTTGTCAAAAAGCTCAACCTTAAACATCGGCCATCTGATAAAGTCGTTGTTTTCAGGGAAAAGTCTGCTCTCTCTCCAAGTGCCATACTCAAGATATACACGCACAAAGTACTCCGCGATCTCAATCTCGTTTTCCTGAAGCCTTTCACTCGCAAAACGTCTGAACTGCATATCAAGCAGTTTTGAGATCGCCGCCGGTATCACGATCATACAGACAATTACGATCACCATATACTGGAAAATGAGCTGTGTGCGGAGAGAGCGCTTGACCTTCATTTTGTGCCGTCCGAAATTTTGTAGCCAAAACCGTGAACAGTTCTTATATAACCGTTTTCGTGCTGTGGGTCGCTCAGTTTCTTGCGTATATTTTTGATATAGCTGTCTATTGATCGTTCAAAACCGTCATATTCATATCCAAGTGCGTATGTTATAAGATCGTCTCGGCTCCATGTCTTTTCGGGCCGTGATGCCAATTTTGACAAAATCATAAATTCATTGCGGGTCAAAGAGATCTCTTCACCGTTTTTTAATACCGTGAGGTTATCTGTGTCAATGGCAAGCGAATCGCCCACGTTTATTACATTGTTTTTCAGTGAATTTTGTGTCGGTTTGTTCCTGCGCAGATTTGCCCTGATTCTTGCCATCATAACACGCGGCGAAAACGGCTTTACAATGTAATCATCGGCTCCGGCATCAAGCCCCGCTATAATGTCATCTTCGCCGCTCTTTGCCGTGACCATTAAGATAGGTGTTGCGGAATTTTTGCGTATTTCTCGGCACACGTCAACTCCGGACATCTCGGGAAGCATCAGATCAAGCAAAACAAGGTCATATTTGTCCTGATAAAATTTTGCAAGCCCCTCTGTACCGGAAGCCGCAATATCCGCACTATGACCATCGCGTTCAATATACGCTCGTTCTACCTCTGCTATGGCTCTTTCGTCTTCAACAATAAGTATCTTCATAACGATAACAACACCTCACCTTCAATTTATTGACACACTGATTAATTCGTTTTTTGCAAATAAACGCAAAAGCTGCTTCCGCTGATTATAAGCAGAGAACCGATTTGCCGATTTTGCAAATCGTGTGACTCGCTTAGTTTGTTCACCGGAT
>JAUNMU010000145.1 GCA_030531745.1 Synergistes sp.
CCGAATAACAAAACATAACAACAGCGCGTGCCCTGCGGCACGCGCTGTACAAAACCAATCAAACAAGGCAGTAATTGAGATAATCCCCGTATCTCAAACTGTATAGAGCGCAGTCTTCGTGTGTACTTTCTCTCCTTTCGTGTCACACGAAACTGCGCCTGTTTTATATCCACTATCCGTGCATTGTGACTGAAATAATTTATGTTTCAGAATAAATATATTTTTCACCTTTTTTACCTCCCACTTGTCTTTCGGCACGAAAAACGATTATAATATCCGATATAAGAGATTGGCGATAGGAGTGGTATCCGTTGGGAGCAAAAGATGCTGTTGAGAAAAGTCTGTTTTCCTATAATGACGTGTTTTGCAATATATGCAACGCAGTCATATCGCACGGCAGAAAACTTATAGATCCGGACGACTTGACAGATGCCGTTCCGTCAAGCACACACAGATTCGGCGATGATATACACGGTCAGGAAAGAGACATAGCCAAATATTGGCAAAACGGGCAAATAAGAATTGCGCTGATAGGGATTGAAAATCAAACCTCCTACGACCCTGATATGCCCATACGCATACTTTGCTACGATGCAGCTGCGTACAGGGCACAACTATCGGACAAAGGACACCTCAAACGCGGCGAATACAGATACCCTGCGGTTACGATCGTGCTTAACTTCAGCACAAGACAGAGATGGAAAAACAAAAATCTCGTTAACAGGCTGAAAATACCGAAAGATTTGCGTCCTTTTGTCAGCGATTACAAGATAAATGTTATAGATCTTGCATGGCTTAATGACGAAGAGATAAGCCATTTTCACGGAGACATGAGGTTTCTTGTGGAATACCTATCGGCGGCAAGACAAGACAAAGACTTTAACCCATCGGATGAAACAACAGAACACTTTGATGAACTGATACAAGTGTTTTCACAATTATCCGGCATAAAATACCATGAGGCTGTAAACATATTCACAGAGGAAGAAAAACGCAAAGGGGGAGTTCCCATGAATAAAGTATTGAAAAGAATGTTTGCAAACGCAAGAGCGGAAGGCAAAACAGAAGGCATAGAAGAAGGCATAGGGATAGGCGAAGCAAGAGGTGCGTCAAAACTTGCTCGTCTGATCAGTTGTCTGCTGAAAGCAGGACGCCCCGATGACGCATTGTCCGCATCGGAAGATGAGGCAGCAAGGGATAGGTTCTTTGTGGAGTTTGGAATTGCATAGTTAATAATTACACGGTTTCAACAGTGATACACTCCGCGCTAAACTCTTTTTTCGCGGGGTGTGCCTTTTTTATCACTTTTGCTGACCGAAAGGACTATGCGCAGCAGTCAACATGTATTTTGGGCACAAGATGACAAAGTGAACGGCTGTTCAAGTCCTATAATAATTGCCGCTGTTATGTATTATATATATGGAACTGCAATACCATGATCGGTATATTTGTCCCTTGGGCATATAAGAGTGTTATCACAAATCACTTATATATTTTTCTCCCATGGTATTTTCCCACATTTGACAACACACAAAAATAAATATATCATATCCTTATGAAATTACGCCGCGT
>JAUNMU010000072.1:0-5360 GCA_030531745.1 Synergistes sp.
GATGTTGGTCTATCCCTGCGCCCGCTGTGTGCCCGATATTTATGCCGATATTGAACCCGTGCGGTTTCATCACCTGCTTCAATACACGCACCGCTTTCTGCGCAAGTGCTGAGATCTCTGCTGTCTCATCGGCGGTAAGTGACGTAAAGTCACATGTGTGGCGATATGGCACTACCATAACATGCCCGTTTGTGTAAGGGTATGCGTTCATAATAACAAATGCTTTTTTACCGCGTGCGATAATTAGACGTTTTTCGTCCTCGTCAAGCTTGGGAAAGTTGCAGAATATGCAGCCCTGTTCTGCGGGGTCTTTTTCTCCCTCGTCAGCCGTAATATACTTCATGCGCCACGGCGCAAAAATTTTTTCCATAACGATAATACCTCCAAAGTGCGTACAAATTTTTCCTGTGAGTTATATTCTACTATCTAAATCACCTTTTTTGTTGTAGAATGGAAACAATTTTTAGATTAGGAGTTGTTTGATATGAGATGCTGTAAGAAAATAGTTGTTGCACTGCTTGTTGCGGTCGTATCGTTGCTTGCCGCTCAGGCGGCGTTTGCGGAAAAGGCGCACATGAGAAGGATTCGCATGGCCACAGAGCTTATCAATGATATGAGTACAAAGGGCGATGCGTCATCTCTTGCCGATGTGATCAACAGCGGTAAGGGCGTTGCGATATTTCCTGCCGTTACAAAAGCCGGATTTGTTGTAGGCGGACAGACAGGGGAAGGCGTTGTCTTTTTGAAAGGGAAAAACGGCAGATGGTCGGGCCCTGCATTCATGGGAATAAACGGAGCATCAATAGGTTTGCAGATAGGAGTCCAGTCCATAGGACTTGTGCTTGTAATAACAAATAGTAACGGTCTGCGTGCATTCACCGGAGATAACAGCTTCAAACTCGGTGCTGATGTATCCATAGCGGCGGGGCCTGCGGGACGCGATGCTTCGGCTTCAACGGACGGCAGATTTGCCGCTTCAATTTACAGCTATTCCGTGACAAAGGGGATCTATGCCGGTATAAGTCTTGACGGAAGCGTAATAAACCAGAACCGCGATGCAAGCAAGGCATATTGGGGAAGAGTGCTTTCACCGAAAATCGCTCTTTCAAAATCGGCAAACAACGACAGCCGTGTCGCACCGCTTGTAAAGGCACTGAATAATCTCATAAAGAAAGCCCCCAAATAAAAAAGCGGGGAGCAATAGGATAGCACGCTATATTCGCAATGTGTTAAGATAACGATACCGAGGAGATGGTCTTATGTCCAACAACAAAGCTATTGCAGTGCTTGTAAGCGTAATGCTTATGACAGCGCTGCTATTTTCCGGAGGTTGCAACGGCAGCGGCAACGATAACTCATCAAATATCGCCGTTACCATAGGCGAAATCGATTCCGACGACATCGCCTTATTCGGCGAAACAAACGTAGAACTTGTGCCGTACACATCTGAAAGCATCTTAAAACATCGCAGTGTCATTTTGTGCGGCATGGAAAGTCTTACAGATGAACAGACAACCGAAATTGGTGAAATGTTCAAACAAGATGGCGATGCTACGATCTCACTCTACGAACCGACCTCGCAGGACGTGAAAGGGCTTAAAAGAATGATCGGTGCAGATCTTGCGATCATTAGTGAAGACAGCCTGATAAAAGACGAAGATACAAAGCTTCGCTTTTATTCGGTTTGCAGAGACGAAAGAGGCAACATTCACAGCTACGCGGAAATACAGCATGGCGTCAATTCAAAATATCAGCTTGTGCGCAATGACCAGATCCGCAGTGAAGATGTTGAAGCAGGCTATGTATGGGTCAAATATGACAAAACAAACAGTGCGGATGTGCCGTATGACGTTGTCTCTTATGAACTGACCTTCGTATCATCGGACATTGAGGATGATTACTGCGCGATCGCAAAAGAAATTCTGATAGGCAGTATAGGAGAAGATGCAATATCCATAAACACAGACTCGCCCGACATTACAGTACAAGTCGGCAGCACCGACTACAAAGCGCTGTCCGTGGAGAAGAAAGACACGGCATATTTCTTAGCCCGCAGGGGAACAGAACTTCCCGATGATGCAAATACTACGGTTGTTGTGACCGAGATTCCGGTGACCGATGAAGAAAAAAGAGACGCGGGTGAATTGACTGACAATGAAAAAGAGGTGCAGGCAAACAAGACCGATGTTGAAAACTTTGCGAAATGGCTCTGTACGGACAAATCGTCCAACTATATCAACGATACAAAAACCAAAGTGTCTCATGTGAATGGCGCTGATTCTCAATCGCCCGAACTCTTTGAAGTTGCACGGCAGTCAATCGGCACGGTGGGCAGCACTTTTCTAAATCTGCCGGGGCTCTCTGTATCTGTCACGACATCAATAGTCGGAGCGCACCATTTTGAAGACACAAACAACACCAATGGCGGATATGACTACTACTACGTCAAACAGACCTGTGTTATGACCAATAACATCACGGATAAACGTCACTGGTATCAGTCAGGGACATACAACCCCGTCAAACTTTTGAAAGCCTTCGGCAAAAATGAATGGTACTGGATAGGCGGAGCGCACTGTGATGAGTTCTACATCTCGGACTACAACATCAAAGCAGAACTTCCGGATCATTTTAAGCAGGACGAAGTCAACTGCATAAAGGCACAGCCCGAAGCATATAATAAATCCACGTCCACAACAGTATCACACGGATGGGATATTGGAGGAAGCGTCAACGCCGGCGTTGAAGCCGGAGAGAAGGGGATGGCGGCAAAAGCAGGTTTGGCACTGAATTTCGGCTATCATTCAAACAAATCAAAGACCTACACGACCTCGGACATTGAGTGTAAGCTCTTTAACGAACACAGAAAGATAACGTGGCAATATTTCACGACCAAAAAACCGCACAGGGGAAGCCCATGGTGGAAGCTTACATATCCGGCAGACCTTGCGGTAAGCACATATCAGCCTGCGCAGTACTACATCTGGCGGATACCGACATCCGCACGTTCCCGCTACAAAGACATGACAAACACACTTTCGGTGACAGTGGAAGGTGCATATTCGCGCAATTCCGGTTCACGCAGAGAACGTCACGCTTCCGGTACAGTCAGCACTTCCGGTGCCATAGCACTTCCGAAACCTCCGCTCTTCTGCCTTGACAAATCAACGATAAATTTTGACGAAAAGACTGCAAAGACAGCTTATGTCACGATTTACTCGCAGGGCTATTGGAATTGGGATACAGCAACCGTACCGAACTGGCTCACCGTGAAATATACAGAATCAAACAGCCAGTTCACCATAGAGGCCGATGAGAACGATACAGGGCGTATGCGCACTGCCGAGATCAAATTACAGCGTGGTGACGGGTCACAGCCGTGGGATAAACGCATTATAACCGTTACTCAGTCAAAATATTCAAAGTAACCTATAAACGGTCCGCAACAATGCGAAAGGGGCAGCGCAGTTGCATCGCTGCCCCTTTCGCCGTTTTTATGCGCATACTCTGCCCTGCTGCGATTTTTTGCGTGATACGGCTGACAAATCTTCAAGATTTATTGGATCATCATAACGGTAAAAAATAACGGCGGCCGATGAAGTGACATCGGCTGCCGTTTGTTATCTGTCGTTTTGCGCAATTTTCCGCAAAGGTTATGCGAAATCTTTGCGCTCTTTGATTCTTGCAGCTTTGCCGCTGAGTTTACGGAGATAGTAGAGTTTGGCGCGGCGAACTTTACCTTTGCGGACTACTTCTATTTTGTCCACTGTTGGGCAATGTACGGGGAATATTCTTTCAACACCTATGCCGTTTGATATTTTACGGACGATGAAGTTTTCGCGAAGACCGCCGTGCTGACGGCCTATCACAACACCTTCAAATATCTGAATACGCTCGCGGTTGCCTTCTTTTACTTTGACATGAACCTTGACTGTGTCGCCGGGACGGAATTCGGGTATTGAATCCGCGTCTTTATGGAATTTCTTTTCAACAAGAGCTAATCTCGGATCCTGCATTAGAGGCTTTCCTCCTTCTCTAAAGTTTATTTCGTTTTTGTACTTTTATCTCCGGCCGAAGAAACGATCCAGCGTTATGCTGACCGCGCTTCTGACCGAGAGGTGATTCCAGCCGTCGTTTCCGCCGCTTATGGGCGTCATTACGGCATCTGCCATATTCATAACGTCATCATGAAGCCCCCAGCCCGTACCGAATATGAAGATCGGACTGCGGTCATTTTGCAGTATATCCCTTTTCAGCGTCAGCCAATGCACTGCATGCGAATTTTTCTTTGCTGTCGTGACGATTTTGAACGGCTCTCGCTTTTCTTTTTCGCGCACCCATTCAATAGCTTTTTGAACCGACGCAAATATTTTCAAAACCGCAAATGCCTCTCTGCGGTCGGGATTGTATTTGGCACCCCAACCATCTGTCCAGTGCTTTGCGATTCTGCGTGCCATTTCTCTTTGCTGTGCAAGAGGCGTAACAAGGAGATATTTTTTTATTCCGTATGTACGGCAGGCGCGTGCTATGTCATGCAGATCCATACCTGTTATCGCAGCAGCGGATTTTTCACCGCGTTTGTCAAGCACGGGATAATGCGTTTCCATAACGTACGCCCCGCCCGTAAGCCAAGGGATTATGCCGGCACGAGCCGCAAGATCGGGACGTCTTTTCAGCGTCCTCTCAACGGAGCGGCGTTTGCGCCAGTTTTCTATGACTTTGGCATTGCCGTTTGTAAGGACTTCGGGAACACATTCACCCTGCCACACAGCCGGCCGCGTGTAGTGCGGCGTGTCAAGCAGACCGCTGTAAAAGGAGTCGTTGGTCACAGATGCCTCGTTTCCTACGACGCCCGGGATAAGCCGTGAAACAGCATCCACTATCGCCATTGCAGGCATTTCACCGCCCGTCAGCACGAAGTCGCCGAGTGAAATCTCCGCGTCAACATACCTGTCAATAAAGCGTTCGTCTATGCCCTCATAATGACCGCATACGATGACAAGATGATCCTTGCGTGAAAGATCCTCAACCATCTCCTGATAGAGGTGAACTCCCTGCGGTGACGGATATATGACGTATGGTTTCGTATCTTCCGATACAAGTCGGAGCGCTTCCGCAAGCGGCTCCGCCATAAGCATCATACCTCCGCTGCCATAGCAATAGTCATCTATCTGCCCGTATGCGTTATGTGCAAACTCACGAATGTCAATGACTTCGGCGCTTAGCTTTTCGGAGGCGACGGCTCGCCCCAATATGCTTGTTGCAAGGTAGCTGCGCACAAGATCGGGGAACGCGGTGATTATTGATATTTTCATATCAATCCCACAGTCCTTCCGGAATTTTTACTGTCATGGTGCGTT
>JAUNMU010000072.1:5460-8071 GCA_030531745.1 Synergistes sp.
GTCTGCATCTCGGTGAAGCGATCGGGGAAATCGGTAAGGGGAAGTATTGTAACATCACCCTTTATTCCATGCGAGCCTACTATCTTGCCTATCTCATACCTGCCGTCAGGTATCCGCTCAGTCCTCTTTGACATCAACATCAACCCTTTCGCCCGACTTCACCGATGCTGCCTTTGCAACATGGCGAATGGCGTTGATTGTTGAGCCTTTTTTGCCTATCACTCTGCCTATGTCTTCTGTCGCTACCTTGATCGTAACCAAAATTTCTCCGTGTTCTGAAGTCTCGGATATTATTTCCGCTTCTTCCGGTTTGGTAACAAGTTTCTTTACAATCAATTCAACGAGTTCGGCATAATTTGCCATTGAGCAAAACCTTCCTTATTCTGCCGTCGGCGCATCAATAACGCCTGCTTTTTTTAGCAGTGCTTTTGCAGTGTCTGAGGGTGAAGCCCCATTTTTAAGCCACTGTGCTGCGCGTTCGGCATTGATCTTGATTTCCGCCGGATCTACAAGCGGATTATAAGTGCCAAGGATCTCTATAAAGCGTCCGTCTCTCGGTGAGTGTGAATCTGTTACTACGAGACGATAAAACGGAGCTTTCTTTTTCCCATGGCGGGAAAGACGAATGCGGACTGACATTACTCTTACACCTCCTGTGTTGATTTTCGCCGCCGCATCTGTTTTTGTGCGCTCGGCTTGTCAAAATTTATTGAGTGCGGAAAATATCCGCTTTCAACCTACTGAAACACTAATTAACGCGTTATAGAGTGATAAACGCAAAAGCGGTTCCCTATCTGAAAAATCCGCTCTGATGCTTCATCATCCGGGACATTCTTTTCATGCCGTTCTTGCCCTGAGACATTTTTCCGAAACTTTTCATCATATTGCGCATCTGATCATACTGAGCAAGCACCTGATTTACCATCTGTACGGATGTTCCCGATCCTTGCGCGATTCTCTTGCGTCTGCCTCCCTTTATAACCTCCGGTGAGCGGCGCTCCTTCGGGGTCATTGAAAGGATAATGGCCTCTATGTGCTTTATTCGCTTCGGGTCAATGTCCGCATCTTTAAGTGCCTTGCTCATACCCGGAATAGGCAGCATTTCAAGAACCTTTTCAAGCGGTCCCAACTTCTGTATCTGACGCAGCTGCATAAGCATATCGTTCAGAGTAAAACGATTCTTTTTGAGGTTGTCCGCCATCTTTTCCATTTCATCTTCGGATGTTGCAGACTTAACTTTTTCAAGCAGCCCCTCAAGATCGCCCATGCCTATAATTCTCTGAGCAATGCGGCGCGCATCAAAAACTTCCAAATCATCGGTTCTTTCGCCGCAGCCCGCAAGTTTGATCGGGACACCCGTTGCGGCACGCACAGCAAGCGCCGGGCCGCCTCTTGCATCTCCGTCAAGTTTTGTGAGTATAACGCCTGTGACCGCAAGACGGTTATTGAATGTCTCCGATACATTTACAGCTTCCTGCCCCGTCATTGAGTCAACAACAAGAAGAATTTCTGTCGGAGAGGTCGCTTCCTTCATCCTCTCAAGTTCATGCATCAACTCATCGTCAAGCTGCAAACGTCCCGCAGTGTCAAGTATTATCATGTCGCAAAGGTGTTCTTGTGCGTATGCGCGTGACTTAACGGCTACCTGAACGGGATCCGTCTCTCCGTTTTCGGGACCGAAGAATGGGATCTTAGCATTCTGTGCAAGCACGCGCAGTTGGTCAACAGCCGCAGGTCTGCGCAGGTCACACGCAACAACGAGTGGTTTGTGCGACTTTGCCATACGACGCGCTATCTTCACGGTCGTAGTCGTTTTACCGGAACCCTGCAAACCAACCATCATATATACGGTAGGCGGTGCGGGAGCAACAGCAAGAGGAACCGGAGCATCTCCCATTATCTTGACGAGTTCTTCATAGACAATCGTGTAAATGAGTTGGGAGGGAGTTACTGAGTTCACAATATCGCTTCCGGCAGCGCGTACACGGATAGCCTCAATTACATCCTTTACGACCTTGAAATTAACATCTGCTTCAAGAAGGGCGCGTCTAACCTCACGCAGAGCAAGATTTACATCTTCCTCCGACAGTTTTCTCTTGCCGCTGAGGCTGCTGAATATATTTTCAAACCGTTCCTTTAATGTATCAAACATATCGCTTACTCCATACTGTCCAAAATGCCCTTGAGCGCCGTGTAAACATCTTTAGGCATACGCTCTTTATTTTCTTCCGTTATTTTTTTGATCTCTTTTAGCTTTCCGCGCTTGTCGCAAAGTCTGAAAGTCCTGTCAAACATCTCCATGCGCTCACGCGAACGTGTGATCAGATCATGCACACCCTGTCTTGAAACACCTATGCTCTTGCCTATCTCGGCGAGTGTAAAATCACACATCACATACATACGGAAAACATCTCTCTGCTTATCAGTGAGGAGTTCCCCATACAGATCCAACATTTCGCCGTCTCTGACCCGACGTTCAAGCAAACTTTCCCTGACCACACAATCACCCCTCTCAAACAACGCTGAGATTATACATAAAATGATCAAATGTGTCAAATTTTTATGCTTTACACCATAAACGCCAGTAAAACCGCTCACAGACTGATAAAAA
>JAUNMU010000073.1 GCA_030531745.1 Synergistes sp.
CTGCGTTTAATCTCCGTAATATGGGTATGGAAGAGGGCTTTATAGCAAAGGCCGTTGGCGTAACGGAAGCCGTGATAAGAAAGTGGTTCGCGGAAGGGCAGAAAGTCGCCATGCTGTAATGCATGGTGAAAGACGGCTGTAAAGCAGCAAATGGTGTTGCGAGAATTTTGCCTGCGATAATCGTGGATCTCCTTATGGAACCTATCGGATGAGGTCATAACACACTACAATGAACTGATTGAGCTGTTCTCTTTGCTCTCCGGAGTAACAAACGAGAGCCTGTCAGCCATATTCACAGAAGAGGAAAAGCAAAAGGAGGAGATCCACGTGAACGAATTTATGAAAAAAATGTTTGCAGACGCAAGAGCAGAAGGCGAAGCAAGAGGCAGAGCAGAAGGCAGAGCAGAGGGAGAAGCAAGAGGAGAACCAAGAGGACGGCAAAAGACTGCGTTTAATCTCCGTGATATGGGTATGGAAGAGGGATTTATAGCAAAGGCCGTTGGTGTAACGGAAGCCGTGATAAGAAAGTGGTTTGCGGAAGGGCAGAAAGTTGCCATGCTGTAGCAAGCGGCGAGGAACTGCATATAATCAGTGGTTCCCTAACGTCTTTAAGGGCGCGCGGTATACAGTGGGGTAAACCGGAGGTCGTCGTCAGACGTTGTTGACGCGATGTAGTGCGCTATGCTTTTATACATTGCTGATTTATCATCATAAATCCACCGGCTCTGTGCTGACGTTGCGCGTCCCACAGGGAGACAAGGGAATGTTCTCGATTTTGTTGGTGGAGCGATAGGTTGTTGTATAATAGTATCAGAGGTTGGAACAAACGATAGGAGTGTTGGTTTGTGAACGTACCGTTTTGTGTACTTGGCAGGCAATTTGAGAAATATAAAGACGAGTATGAAGCAGCCGCATTGCGTGTTCTGCGGTCGGGTTGGTATGTGTTGGGGAAGGAACTTCAAAATTTTGAGCAAGCGTTTGCTCAATTTCACAGCGCAAATCATTGCTTTGGCGTAGGGAACGGCCTTGATGCCTTACGGCTGTCACTTATGGCTTTTGGCATTGGAGTGGGTGACGAGGTAATCGTCCAAACAAATACATATATCGCAACAGCGCTTGCAGTATCACAATGTGGTGCGACCCCTGTGTTCGTTGATGCTGACAAATACTTCTGCATAGACAATGACAAAATAGAACCTGCGATCACCCCACACACAAAAGCTATTATCCCCGTCCATCTCTACGGCCAACCATGTGATATGGAGAAAATCATTAAAATTGCAAAAAAACACAATCTGTATGTAATTGAGGACTGCGCACAGGCGCATGGTGCACGTTACAAGGGCAAACTTGCCGGAACATTTGGGGATGCCGCATGTTTCAGCTTCTATCCTACAAAACCGGTGGGGGCGTTGGGTGACGCAGGGGCGATTATCGTAAACGATCATACAGCAGCGGAAAAAATATCAATGCTCCGAAACTATGGCAGTAAAATTAAATACAGGCACGAGATTTTAGGCATGAACAGCCGCATGGACGAAATTCAAGCAGCACTTACATCGGTTAGTCTCGCGCACATTGCAGAAGGCAACAATGAGCGGGCGGCAATAGCAAATCGTTACATAAGAGGCATAAAGAATCCAAAAATCAAGTTACCTAATGTGCGTCCATACTGCGACCACGTTTGGCATGTCTTTGCGGTGCTTTGCGACGAGCGCGACAGACTGTATGCTTTCCTTGAATCGAACGGCATACACGCACAAATTCACTACCCTATACCATGTCATCTCTCCGAGTGCTACTCCGACCTCGGTATCAAAAAAGGTGCCATGCCGCATAGTGAAATGTATGCGAATCGGGAATTAAGTCTACCAATATATGTCGGAATGCCGAATGAAGAGATAGACTATGTAATAGATATAATAAACAGATTTGAGTAGGTACACGATGAGAACAACCAATACCGGATGTAAAATAATAAATATAGCAACAATAGCCGCCGATGGAGCCGGGCAAATCTCCTTCTTTGAGGCAAACATAGATATACCGTTTGAAATCAAACGTATATACTACATTTCACGAGTTCCCAAAGATGCAAAACGCGGCGGACACGCACACAAAGAATTGAAGCAGCTGCTTTTCTGCCCGTATGGTTCTGTGAAAATGCTGCTTGATGATGGCAAAAACCGTGAAGAAATCATCATGGATGACCCTGCGGTCGGTCTTGTGATAGATAAGCCTGTCTGGCGTGAAATGCGTTGGCTTGAAAAAAACTCCGTACTGTGTGTGGCAGCATCCGACTATTACACGCCGGAAGATTATATAAGGGATTATGATGAATTCATAGAATATAAAAATATGGAGTTTGAATAAATAAATTTAGGTTGGTTTTATAAAACATGAACGGTAAAATTTTGACAAACAAACAAACAGACAGACAGACAGACAGACAGGAAATATCAGACATTTGAGGAATGAAGATGCTGTTTATATGTTAGAATGGATGCACGATCCGGCAGTCAATTCTAACTTTAGGTTTGACTTCGGCAGCATGAACAAGGAAAAGGTATTGGCGTTCATAGAGAACAGTTTTAGTGAAGAAACTCAACATTTCGCGTTTGTTAGCGAATCGGATGAGTATTTGGGGACAATCAGTTTAAAGCACATATCTCAAGTTGACCGGAATGCGGAATATGCAATTACTACAAGAGTGTGTGCCCAAGGGACAGGGGCTGCGTTCAACGCGACGTTTAATATTCTGAAGTATGCTTTTGAAGAATTAAACTTACACAGAGTATATTTGAACGTCCTTGAAGAAAATGGGCGAGCGAATGCATTTTATAGAAAATGCGGTTTTGTTTACGAAGGACAATTTAAGGATCATCTGTATTTGAGAGGAGAATATAAAAATTTAAACTGGTATGCAATGTCTAAGCAGGAATGGACGGCTATGTATCGGTAATGATACATGCTATAGTGTTGTACATGAGTCTGCGAAAGAAGCTGAGGCTTCTTTTGTCTCTCTTTTTCAGATACAATAGGGAAGGGCTTCAGCACACACAATGTTCGGTATTTTTGACCGCATAAACAAAATTGGGGCTTGTGCAGGGGGCACTGATTATTGGACTATCAATAACGAGGTGAACTATAATGAATTCGGTTTATTCAAAAGACATAGCTCCGACAGCGACAATTCTTGACTACGCTGTTGTATATAGGGATGCGGTAATTCAAGACCATGTTGTTATTGGAGAGCATAATGTAATTGCTAAACTTCCAACGCCCACTGCTTCAATGTGTAAAGTGATTGATATAGATTCCCGACAGACAGTGATAGGTGCTAATTCTAAATTGTGCAGCAATGTCACTGTGTACTCAAATGTCTGTATTGGCGAGAATTGCCTCCTCGGTGATAATGTCTCTATCTTTACAGACGTTAGGATTGGTAACAACGTGATAATTAGCAGAAATGTTACGGTCAACTCCGAAACGGTAATAGGGAACAGTTCGCGAATCATGGATGGTTCGCACATTACCGGACGCGCTAACATTGGTAATAACGTGTTTATCAGCGCCGGAGTATTTATGGCCAATGATAATTTTTTTGGAAAGTTTGGCTATACAGACAAATGCAAAGGTGCAACAATAAAAGATAATGTGTCAATCGGGGTTGGTGTAATGTTATTGCCAAAAGTTACCATAGGGGCTAACAGCATAATAGCAGCAGGCAGTGTCGTCAACACAGATATCCCGGAAAATGTGTTAGCGGCAGGAAACCCCGCAAGGGTCATAACAAAATTACCAAATGGTTGGTGCAAAAAATAATTTCAATGCAGATTGGAGACACTATAATCTTACTTGAAAAAGGAAAGGCATAATACGATGAAAAAATTTCTTATCACGGGGGCGGCCGGATTTATCGGCAGCAATTTAGCGCACTATTTGACATCACAGGGGGCTGCCGCGGTCATTTATGACAAACTTACTTACGCAGGAAATCTTCAATCTTTGGATGGAATTCCTCAGGATAGGTTTGATTTTGTTCGCGGCGATGTGTGTGATACAGACTTTGTATTTGACACGCTCAAAAGATATGACATTGATGCCGTCTTTCATCTTGCAGCAGAAAGTCACGTTGACCGCTCTATAGATTCACCCTCTGATTTCATACAGACTAATATTTTTGGAACTTTTTCAATGCTTTCGGCAG
This sequence comes from Synergistes sp., assembly GCA_030531745.1. Taxonomy (GTDB): domain Bacteria; phylum Synergistota; class Synergistia; order Synergistales; family Synergistaceae; genus JAUNMU01. The sequence goes on from JAUNMU010000073.1 coordinate 4,211, forward strand.
CTCGGAAGTATTATGAAGTTCTCACGGGCGACAAGAAAGAAAATTTCCGTTTCCTGCATGTTTCAACGGATGAAGTCTACGGCTCACTCGGAGCGGATGGTTATTTCACGGAAGCGACTCCGTATTCTCCCAACTCACCCTACTCTGCATCAAAGGCGTCATCTGATCATCTCGTTCGCGCGTGGTTTCATACATTCGGATTGCCGGTTCTGACGACAAATTGTTCAAATAATTACGGGCCGAGACAATTTCCGGAGAAGTTCATCCCTCTTCTGATTCACAATGCTTTAGCGGGTAGGGAATTGCCCGTTTACGGGGACGGCAGCAATGTCCGCGACTGGCTTTACGTTGATGATCATTGCCGCGCACTTTCCACAGTAATGTTGCATGGCCGCTGTGGAGCTACCTACAACATCGGCGGCAGCTGCGAAAGAAGCAACATTGACATCGCACGCACTGTTTGCCGAATTCTTGACGAAATGCACCCAAAGATTGACGGCAAATATGAAGATCAGATAACATTTGTAAAAGATCGTCCGGGGCATGATTTGCGGTACGCCATTGATGCCTCAAAAATTACCGCAGAACTCGGTTGGAAACCGAAGGAAAGCTTTGACAGCGGAATACACAGAACGATTAAATGGTATTTGGATAACCGAAATTGGACACAGGATATTCTGAGCGGAAAATACAAATGCGAACGTTTGGGACTGGGAGGCACAAAATGATTACAAAGGGTATTATTCTTGCGGGAGGCTCAGGGACTCGTCTTTGGCCTCTGACGATTTCGGTCAGCAAACAGCTTATGCCGATTTACGACAAACCTATGATCTACTATCCACTCTCAACGCTTATGCTTGCCGGCATTCGCGATATTCTTGTCATCACCACGCCGGAAGACAGGGACGCATTCCGGCGTCTGCTTAAGGACGGCTCACAGTGGGGCGTAAAAATATCCTTCGCCGTTCAGCCAAAGCCGGAAGGACTTGCTCAGGCGTTCATAATCGGAGAAGAATTTATAGACGGGCAGTCATGCGCACTCATACTGGGAGATAACATTTTTTACGGACGCGGTCTTACCGCAATGCTTAAAGATGCCGCTGCACTTGAAGCCGGAGCAGCTGTATTCGCATATCAAGTTGACACTCCCGAGCGTTATGGCGTAGTGCAGTTTGACAGAGCCGGCAACGCCATATCTATTGAAGAAAAACCTGCCGTGGCAAAGTCAAACTTTGCCGTTGTCGGGCTTTATTTTTACGACAGCAGCGTTGTAAAGATTGCTAAAGAACTAAAACCATCCGCAAGAGGTGAACTTGAAATAACCGACCTGAACAATGTATATCTGCAAAAAGGTAATTTGAAGGTGATGCCTTTCGGACGCGGTTTTACATGGCTTGATACGGGAACACACGACAGCCTGCTTGAAGCGGCAAACTATGTACAGATAGTACAAAAACGACAGGGGCTTATGATCTCGTCACCCGAGGAGATAGCGTGGCGTTCAGGCTGGATAACGACCAAACAGTTTGCGGATATCGCCGCATCGCTTTCAAAAACAGCCTACGGCAGTTATCTTATGAAACAAGCAACGGAGTTATGAAATGGAAGCAATAGTAACAGAATTTCCCGGACTTATATTCATAAAGCCGAAGATCTTCGGAGACAGACGCGGTTGGTTCTATGAGGCATGGAACAAAGAACGGTATGCTGAAATAGGTATAACATATAGTTTTGTGCAGGACAATATTTCATACTCATCACGCGGTGTTCTGCGCGGACTGCACTATCAGAAACCGTACACACAGGGCAAACTCGTCTCTGTCCTTCAAGGTCAGGTGTGGGATGTTGTCGTTGATCTGCGCAGAAGTTCACCCACATTCGGTAAATGGTGCGGCTTCACACTCACCGGAGAGAACAAGGAACAGCTGTTTATCCCCACAGGCTTTGCACATGGTTTCTGCGTACTCTCAGAGACAGCATTATTCCAGTATAAATGTACCGATAAATACAGCCCTCAAAGCGAACACGGCATAATATGGAATGATTCCACACTCAACATAACATGGCCGCTTGCTGCACCGATAATATCAGATAAAGACCGACTGCACCCGTCATTTGACGAAGTGGGCGAATCCGATCTGTTTGACTGACGAGTACAGAGATGGAAACGATCGTCCCCAAGATACTTATATTCGGCAAAAACGGTCAGGTTGCGTACGAGCTGCAAAAACTACTGCCCTCTCTTGGCACTGTTGTTGCACTTTCTTCCGCAGAGTGCAATTTGTACGATAAAGCCGCGATCTATCATGGGCTTGAAACGTGTCGCCCGAACATCATAGTAAATGCCGCTGCATACACAGCGGTTGACAAAGCCGAAAGCGAGCAAGATAAAGCATTTGCATTGAATGCTGATGCACCGGCATATATCGCGAGCTGGGCGAAAAAACACAATACCATTTTGGTGCATTACTCAACAGACTACATCTTTGACGGCACAAAGCACACTCCTATAACGGAAGAGGATACTCCAAATCCACTGAATATTTACGGTGCCTCAAAGCTGAAGGGAGATATAAATATTCAAGCCTCAGGATGCAGTTATTTGATTTTCCGTACAACTTGGGTTTACGGCGCAAGAGGAAAGAATTTTTACCTTACAATGCGCAAACTGTTGCCGGAAAGAGAAAAATTAACCGTTGTAGATGATCAACACGGCGCTCCTACCCATTGTGCCGATATAGCATGGGCAACCGCTGCCGCACTGAAGTACACTTTAAATTGCGGTTTGCACGACACGGCAAAACAATTATCGGCTATCTACAATCTAACCAACAGTGGTGAAACAACATGGTTCGGCTTTGCGGCGGCAATCAAAGATCAAATGCTCAAAAAGGATCCGACAATAAAACTTGCTGACATTCTGCCCGTAAAAACAAGCGAGTACAAAACACCCGCCGTAAGACCCCACTATTCTGTTTTGGACAATACAAAGATTGCCATGACATTTGGAATATATACAAACGATTGGCTAACAGCACTGCAAGACGTTTGCCGGAAAAGTCAACGAATCGCCGGTAGATATTAACGCAACAGCCCATACTGAGCCTTTGCAAATTTTCTCTTGCACCGCCAAAAGCGATAGTATAGAATAATTATGTGGACGGCAGTTAAACTGTCAGCATAACAGCGAAGAAAAGAGGATGTTAGCCTTTAATGACATATTTGCAGGGCTCTGCAACGCCATAATATTCAAAGGCAGACGTCACATCAAGCCGGAAGATCTGACAGACGCGGCAAGCGCAAGCTCGTATGAATTTGCCGGGAAAATCCACAGTCAAGAATGTGATGTTGCGAAGCTCTGGAAAAATAAAGAGATACGCATTGCGCTCTTCGGGGTTGAAAATCAGACAAGTTATGATCCCGATATGATGTTGCGTGTATTCTGTTACGAGGGAGCAGGATACAGATGGCAGCTGACAGAAAAAAAGGATATATGGCGAAACGAATTTCGTTATCCCGTTGTTACTTTCGTGCTTAAGGGCACGCCGATCAATTCGTTTTTGGCAGATAAACACGATAGTTGCTTCCGCTGATTATAAGCAACGAACCAAAATCTTTGATTTTGTGTGATAAGCAGGGAGCCAAAATCTATGATTTT
>JAUNMU010000146.1 GCA_030531745.1 Synergistes sp.
CGGATTTCCGCTTTCGCGGAATCCGACGTTTTCTGCTTGTTGGGGCGTTCCCCAATCCCCCCGAAACGCACATAACTGTGCGGCTGCGCGATTTTACAAAATCGCTTTTCTTTCACTTCGCTGCTCATCGCGCTCGTTCTCCTTTTCAAGAATCCGGTCAATGTTCGCTTTGGCTGTCAGCAGCTCTTTCATTTCTTCACGTGCCTTGCGGTACTCGCTGTATGCCGCTTTTTTCTGCGTCATCAGTTCGGCATATTCTGTCTGCAAGCTCTTGACCGAAGGCAGCTTCGTGATGCCAAGATCATCAAAGCATTTCTTTGCTGCCTTGTGGATTGAGATTTCGCTTTCATGCTCCGCAAGGAACTTTTTGGAGTATCCGGCCTTCCGATAGGCGGCATAGGTCTCGCGTGTTTTAGCATAGTTTATGATCTGCGTCCGCAGCACGGAAATCTCCGCCATGCGTTTTTCTGCCGTTTTGATCGTTTCGCTCAGCTCATTGAATCGGGATGAAGCGGCGGCGGACTTTTCGGCAAGAACAGCATAATCCGTCAGATCATGTTCCTGGATATACGCGACGGTCTGTGCCATTTGTTTGAGGTTGAATTTCTTTGCCCAATTTGCATATCCGGCACCTTTGCCTTCCTGCAATTTTGCCTGAATGTCGATCAGCAGATTACCGGACTTTCTCTCCGTTACTGCGTTCTTCGGAGACTTCCGTTCTTTTGGCTTGTGCTGACGGTCACCGGCAATAGCTGCCCGGAGATCTGCCGCAGAGTATCCTTCGCCCAGTGTGTCCATGCGGGCATATCTTTTCTGTCCTGCTGCGCGGATGGAGGGGTTGTTTGTACCTTTTACTTCAAAACCGGCCTGCCGCAGCATGGCAAGTAAAACGTCAAAATTCTCCGGCTTCCGAGCCATTGCTTCATCAATGGCGAAGCAAATCCGCTCCCTGTGAGAGAGCGGTTTCTGATCGCCCAGCCACTTGTTGTAGCTCTTTCCATGACGGTTCGGATTTTCAATAACGGAGTAGCCGTTTTCAATGCAGATCGTATCATTCAGGCGGCGTACCGCTTTTGCGCTTCCCCAAAAGTTTTGGAACTTCCGATCCTCTGAAAGAGCGACGGAGTTCCAGATGATGTGATTATGAATATGGTGTTTGTCGATATGAGTACAGACAATAAACGCATGGTTCTCTTTCGTGAATCGTCGGGCAAACAGTACGCCGAGCCGATTGGCTTCCTCCGGGGTAATCTCTCCCGGCACGAAGGACTGGCGAAGGTGATATGCGATAATATCGTCTGCGCCGCGCATCCTCCCGGTATTATGAATGTACTGCCGTTTGGAATATAGAAACTGAGCGTCTGCAATCCGGCTGTCGCATTGCCAGCTCGTAATCAGACGCCCGTTATCCGTTTTCGCAGGATTTTCAACATAGTCAATGATGCTGCTGATCGCCCTGCCGACCGTTCTGCCTTTTCCGGTGTGCAGCGGCATAATGCGGGTCGTTGCCATAGTCTCACCTCCG
>JAUNMU010000074.1 GCA_030531745.1 Synergistes sp.
AGTAATTGAGATAACCTTCGTATCTCAAACTGTATAAAGCGCAGTCCGTGTGTGTGTTTCTCTCCTTTCATATCACGCGGACTGCGTTTCGCTTATTCGCTTATCTGACGGGGTATATAATCAGCGGTTCCTTGAAAATTGATTTTTCGTGATAATCAGTGATTCCTTATATAAAATTTTGCATAAAGAGTGTAGAATAATGCCGTGGAGTGTTTGAGAACAGGTATCTGCAATTTGGAGGGTTATTTAATGGCAAAGAACATAACACCGAAAGAGAAGGACTATTCACAGTGGTATCTTGATGTGATAAGGGCTGCCGAGATGGCTGACTATGCACCTGTACGCGGCTGTATGGTGGTGCGCCCTACGGGATACGCTATATGGGAGATGGTGCAGAAATATTTTGACGATGCGTTCAAGGAGACAGGACACGTCAATGCGGCATTTCCTCTTTTGATACCTCAGTCATTCCTTTCAAAGGAAGCTGAGCATGTTGAGGGGTTTGCTCCGGAGTGCGCGGTCGTAACTCACGCCGGAGGCGAGGAGCTTGAGGAGCCGCTTATTGTCCGTCCGACATCCGAAACTGTCATAGGGCACATGTACAGCAAGTGGGTCCAGTCATGGCGCGATCTTCCGATTCTTATAAATCAGTGGTGCAATGTTATGCGTTGGGAAAAGCGTCCGCGCCTTTTCCTGCGCACGTCGGAATTTTTGTGGCAGGAGGGGCATACGGCGCACGCAACGAAGCAGGAGGCACAGGAGGAGACACTGAAGATGTTGGAGGTCTATCGCAAGGTTATGACAGAATATCTTGCGCTGCCTGTATTAGAGGGCGAAAAGACGGAGGGCGAACGCTTCCCGGGTGCGGACAATACATACACATGTGAGGCAATGATGAGTGACAAAAAGGCTCTTCAAGCCGGAACGAGCCACTTCTTGGGTCAAAATTTCGCCAAGGCGTTTGAGATTCAATTCCAGGATAAGGACGGCTCAATGGAGTATGCCTATACTACAAGTTGGGGTGTTTCAACGCGCCTTATCGGTGCGATCATCATGACACATTCCGATAATGACGGACTTGTCCTGCCGCCGCGCATTGCGCCTGTCAAGGCAGTGATCGTTCCTATTTCAACAAAGGATGACGTTGTGGAAAACGATCTGATGCCGAAGGCATCGGAGCTGAAAGCACAGCTTAATAAAGCACTCGGCGGGAGATATGTAAATATTGACACGAATTTCCATGTCCGTCCCGGCGACAGATTTTTCAGTCATTTACAGAAGGGCGTGCCTGTGCGTCTTGAGTTGGGAGAAAAAGAATTTGCCGCGCAGAAGATACGCGCCGTCCGCCGCGACACAGGCGAAAAGATTGATATAGCGTGGGATGAGATTGAGACAAAACTGCCGCTTCTCTTGGACGATATTCAGCATAATCTCTTTAATCGCGCACTTGAGTTCCGCAAGGCTAATACACACAAAGCGGAAAATTTTGAGGAGTTCAAGAAGATCTTGGAGGAAAAGGGCGGGTTTATTGAAGTTTTCTTTGACGGTACAAAAGAGGACGAAAAAGCTATCAAAGAGGCAACGGGTGCAACGCCGCGCTGCTTCCCGTTCGCGTGTTCCGAGGAACGCGGCACGTGCTTCTACACCGGCCGCGAAAACGCACGCAAGGCTATATTTGCAAAGGCATATTAAGGAACCACTGATTATATGCACATCCAACAAAGTCGTGAATATTCATCAGTCTTCCTGCGGGCGGCGCAGCCGGCAGCCTGCCTGTGCCCCGTAGGGGTATGCCCCCTGTGGGTACGCAGGAACCAGTGACTTTAGAACGATAAATCAGCAATATATGAAAGTCTAACGCACTACATCGTGTCCACAGTGCGCCACGACAGTTTTCGTTTTACCTCACTGCACACCGCGCGTTCTAAAGCCTCTGGCTTCTGCGCCTCCGCTTCGCTACGCGCAGAATGACAAATATTCAAGTATTTATTGGATCATCAGTAATGCACCGTCGTGTGAACAAACAGAGCCGCTCCGCTTTTGTATGCGGGGCGGCTCCGGTGCTGTCTTTTATCGCCGATGTTTCACGATTCAAAGTGTACTGCCGAGCGAGCTGAGCAAATCATCAATTTCCGCGCTGAATGTATTTTCCGTGATTTCGGCTGAAAGTTTAACGGTCGTTCCCTCTTTTGCTCCATCGGGTAACAGGCAGAGAGGAATGTTGAACGCAGAGCCTTTTTTGTCGGGAATCACTCTTGCGTTGCCGTTTTCAATTACGTCAATGAAGAGATAACTTTCCTTTACAGTCTTTTCTTTGATGTTGTTTTTTTCTTTTTTCATCATCTGACAACTTTCTTTTTTTCATATACGATCGTCTTGCCGTCCGTGCGAAGTTTCACGGCTCCATGCGATGTGTCAAATCGCAGGATTCCGCTCTGCTTCACGAGCTTTTGCACTTCCTTATGCGGATGACCGTAGCTGTTTCCGATGCCGTAGCTGAATATCACTATGTCGGGTTTTACGCTCTGAAGCATTTTTTTGTCTGTACCGTTTACGCTGCCGTGGTGTGCCGCTTTAAGAACGGTGGCATGGGGCAGTTTGCCGATAACCGAACGCTCTTCTTTTTCCATATCTCCGCACATAAGAAATGAAATTTTTCCGTATGTCACAAGCATTACGATGCTGTTGTTGTTTGCATCGCTGTGTGTGCCTTTCATCAGCTTTGACGGCGCAAGAACTTCAATTTTTACATCTCCCATATTTTTCTTGTATCCGCGTGACGGTTTGCCGAACGGGATTTTTTTCGCCGCAACATCTCTGTAATAGTCACGTTGAGTACGAGAGCCCTGATTATAGCCGGGATCCCAAATCTGCCCCACATCAAATGCGGCAATGACCGCCCTTGCCGCACCTATGTGATCCTCGTGAGGATGCGTTGCAACAAGAAGATCTATTTTCTTAACGCCGCAGGATTTCAGATAACGCACAGTTTCACCGGCATTTTCCTCAGGTCCCGTATCAACCAAAATTGTTCTTTTGTCCGGAAGAACAAATAAAGAAGCGTCCCCCTGTCCGACATTCAAAGCATAATAGCGCAAAAGCGCATCTTTATCTTTCGCGAGCGTCTGCGATGCGGTCAGCAGAAGCATCAGCAAAGACAGAATAAATACACGACCGGCAGCCTTTTTATTGTTTTTTATCATTTTATGACCCGCCCCTTCTCCTATAATTCTTACTTGTTATATAATAGCAGAAAAGATTAGTGAAAGGCAGACCTTTTATGATTGGATTTTATCTCATAGCACCGCTTATGCTGATCATAGCGGTTGGAAACATTTTGCACCGCAGAGGATTTTATTCAAAAGCTGACATTCCTGTGTTTACGAAGACGCTTTATTGGGTGATACTTCCGCCACTGCTCTTCCGCACTACATATCTTGCCGGCAGTGACGTTATAAATCAGCCCAAAGTATTTGTGGGAGCAACGATATGCTTTATCGCAAGTGTGCTTCTTGCGTATATCGCAGGGACACTCTTTGTACACAAGGGCAACAGATTAAGGATAGCGGCATCGGCTTTCGCATCAATGCGGAGCAACAATGTTTATCTCGGTTTGCCGGTAATAGAGCTTGCACTCGGCGAAATGGGCTTGCGCTATGCCACGGTCTCACTTGCCGTCACTCTTGTACCTTTCCATATCATTTCAATCGCATCAGCCGAACTGATAATGACCGGCAGACTTACAAAAAAAAGTTTCAAGTCTTTGGTTAAAAAAATTATCGCAAATCCGTTGATTTTGGCGTGCTGTTTCGGAGTGGGGGCTGCTCTTTTGAATGTTCCGATAAATTTTGTCTTTATGAAGTCAATGGAGATCGTTTCAAAGGCAGCCACAGCGGTCGCTCTGATCGCTTTGGGGGCAACGCTTGATCTTTCGGGCATAAAGAATATAGCCAAAATTTACAGAGAAACATGGTTTGACATAATAGTAAAATTATTCATCTCCCCCGCCATTATGTATTTTATCCTGCTGCAAATGGGAGTGGATACAATGATGACGAATGTTACGGTAATGCTGTCTGCCATGCCGACTGCCGTAAATTCGTTCATTATAGCACGCGGCATGGGAATGGACGCCGATTACGCAGCAAACTTAGTGGCTGCTGCAACTTTATTGGGAGCATTCACAATACCTATGTGGGCATATATGCTGGGGATAATATAAACGGCACAATACGAAAAGAATGATCCGCGCGGTCTTATCCGGCGCGGATTCTTTTGTTTTTTATGTTGTGTGTAAAATTTGCGTTTGTAGTTACTTGTTTATCCTATGCACTGCCGCTCTTTTTTCCTGCAAGGTGTTCAATGTATTGTCTTGCGCTTCTGCCGGAAAAACCTCCGTGGCGCAGTTCCCACTGTATTGCACCGCGTTCAAACTCCACTCCGTCACACGGCACTCCGTATTCCGATGCCAATGTGCGCGCAATTCTCAGATATTCCGCCTGCTCCGGTGCAAAGTAGCGGACAAGGAGACCGAAACGATCCGCAAGCGACATTTTTTCCTGCATTGTCTCGGATTCGTGCATATCATCGTCCTTGTCGGTGCGGTCAGACCATGTCTCTTTTATCAGGTGACGTCTGTTTGACGTGGCGTATATCAGAACGTTTTCAGGACGACGCTCAAGTCCGCCCTCTATAAAGGCTTTCAGATATTTGTATTCAAGTTCGGAGGGCTCAAAGGAGAGGTCGTCCATGAAGAGGATAAATCTGTATCTGCGTCCCTTTATCAATGAGAGTATCGTTTCAAGGTCGTTTATCTGATGCTTGTAGACCTCTATCATACGAAGGCCTCGTCCTGCGTATTCATTGAGCAGAGCCTTTATCGTTGATGATTTGCCTGTTCCGCCCTCACCATACAGAAGGACATTATTTGACGGTCTGCCTTCCAAAAATGAAAGTGTGTTGTCTACAACTGTTTTTTTCTGTTCCTCGTAGCCAAACAATGACGAGAGTGATATATCCTCAAGCGGCGCGGCAGGCACAAGGGCACGTTCGTGCGCATCCCAACGGAATCCGCAGTGAACGGCAAATTTACCGGCACCATATCCGAGATAAAATTTTTTGACTGCACGGTGCAGATCACATGCGTTTCCGGCATTCGCTATACCGCGCGACAATTCAGCCACACCGCCGAGCGGCGAGGACGTCCGTGAAGGTACGAAACCGTTGATGAACTGAGCTGCGCTGACGCCCAATTTAGCGTCTATCACAGAAAAATCCGCGTTAATATATGGGTAGATCTTCGCAAGATCATATTCCGCAATGTCATGCAGTGTACCGAAAACATCGCTTAGCCTTTCATGTGAAAGTGCGTATTCGCTTTCGTCTTTTGCAATAAGCAGCGCTATCCATATATGCCAAATGCTGCCTGATATTCCGGCTCGCTCTGCGGCAGCTGCCATATCAGAGACGGCGGAGCAATAAAACTCCGCCGCATCGCTGCCTTTGTATTTTTCGTCTATGAGATCTGTTATGCCGCGAAAAATTCTGTCTTCGTCAAGCGCTCGGTAAGATATGAGTCCCAACATCGCAGATCTTTAATCCTCATCTTCTTCTGCGTCTTTTCCGGCCTGTATGCGTGCCTTTCTGCGCTTATCGGCATCAAGAATCATCTTTCTGATACGCACGGAATTGGGTGTGACCTCAACAAGCTCGTCATCGCTTATCCATTCCAGTGCGGAGTCTATCGTTATCTGACGCGGAACATCAAGTACGATCATCATATCCTTTGTTGCGGAACGGTGGTTTGTCTGCTGCTTACGCTTGCTCGGATTGCATGGTATATCCTTATTGCGCGATGCTTCGCCTACGACCTGACCGTTGTATATCTCATCTCCGGGCTTTATGAAGAGCGTGCCGCGCTCCTGAAGGTTTTCAAGCGCGTAGCTCGTTGCAGGCCCCGTGTCAACGCTGACGAGAGACCCGCGTGAACGTGCGTTTATCTCCCCGACCCAATCGCCGTAACCAACAAAACGTGACGCAAGTATGCCAAGTCCGCGCGTGTCCGTAAGAAACTCTCCGCGATACCCGATAAGCCCGCGTGTCGGTATCTTAAATTCCAAACGAAGAACACCGGTGCCGCCGTTTTCCATATTTTTAAGCTCTCCCTTGCGTTGTGCGAGCTTCTGAATCACGACACCCTGGTATTCCTCGGGAACATCTATAATGACTTCTTCCATAGGCTCAAGTGTGCGTCCGTCCGTTCCATGCTGCACTATGACCTCAGGACGTGAAACACATATCTCCGAGCCTTCGCGGCGCATCTCTTCAATGAGAATGCCCAAATGAAGCTCCCCGCGTCCGGATACCTTTATTCCATCGGGTCTGCCTATATCTTCCATACGAAGTGCGGGATCGGTCTTTGTCTCGCGCTCAACACGCGCCTTAAGCTGACGCAGTGTTATGGCGTTCCCGTCCTGACCGGCAAAAGGACTTGTGTTCACAATGAAGAACATGGACACGGTCGGCTCTTCAATATCAAGCGGCGGCATAACGGAATCTGGAATATCACAGGACGAAACAGTGTCCCCTAAATCTATATTCGCAGGTCCGGTGAACCATACTATATCGCCGGCGTTTGCCTCGTCAACTTCTGCACGGTCAAGCCCCTTTGTTACATAGAGATGCGTACATGAAGATGTATCCGTTGAAACGATCTCCCAATCTGTCTGGTCATAGTCCGTCCAACGTGTATGAGTGCGCAGAATCTTATCGCCTTTTTTAAGCTTGCCCTGCAAGATTCTGCCGCAGCCTATACGTCCCAAATACTCGCTCCATGTCAATGTGCATACCTGCATAAGAAAAGGCTTGTCCATCTCTGCTTTGGGCGCGGGAACACGATCTATTATCGTCCTGAAAAGGTCGTCCATACACGGTTTTGAATCGGGGCTGTGCTTTTTCAGGTCATCTACGAACCACCCCTGAAGTCCCGAACCGTAAAGTACGGCAAAATCACACTGCTCCTCCGTTGCGCCAAGCTCTATGAAAAGGTCAAACGTCTTGTCCAAGGCTCCTTCAGGGTCTGCGTTGGGACGGTCAACCTTATTGACTATTACGATAGGCTTAAGGCCGAGTTTAAGCGCACGCATAAGGACATAGCGCGTCTGCGGCATAGGCCCTTCATTTGCGTCAACGAGCAGAAGAACAGAATCAACCATTGACAGAACTCTTTCAACCTCACCCGAAAAATCAGCGTGCCCCGGAGTGTCAACGATATTGATCTTATATCCGTCCCATTCCACAGTACAGTGCTTTGCCTTAATCGTTATGCCGCGCTCACGCTCAAGGTTTCCGGCATCCATGACGCGCTCTTCCATGACCTGATTATCACGGAATAAGTGCGCTGCCTTGAAAATACCGTCAATAAGCGTTGTCTTACCGTGGTCTATGTGTGCGATGATAGCAATATTTCTTATCTTTGATGAATCCTGCATTTTATATTCCCTCTTGCATTATAAGTATCGGACACAACGGCATTGGAAAATTCTAACATAAATTTACACAAGCCAACGTAAGATGATAGCATGAAAATTATTAAATTGTCCACAAAAAAATAGAATTTTCCACGGGAAATAGAATTTTAGACAATAATAAACGGTGAAACAATTTGCGAAATTTCAGCAAAAGCGGAAAATTGATGACGTGTCGCGCAAAAAGCGAAAAAACACACCGCCGATTGACAACATACGAAAATAGATATATTCCCATCTTTGACAGTTAAAAAAGCGTCAGAGCCTGTAAATACTGGGC
>JAUNMU010000075.1 GCA_030531745.1 Synergistes sp.
TGTGTATTGTACAGTAAAATGACACCGATTGTCCAGTTGCAACAATGACGACAAAACGTCAGATGGCACTGCGTCAGTGATTTTTTTCGTGATTGAGTCGCATTTTCTGTTTTATATTGCTATAATGTGGTGTATAGTTTGAATTTGGAAGTGATTTTTATGACGAGGGTCGTATCTTTTATAGTTCTTTGGATCGCTTTAATCTTTATGCCTGTTTGTGCGGAGGCTGCTCTTTCTGCCGAGACTGCCGAGAAGGTGTGGCTTGAGGTGGCAGAGCCTACGGAGCTTAAAGATCTTCCGTTTTCGGTAAAGAGTGAAGATCAGCCGAATGCGTGGGTCTCAAACAATGAATCGGTGACAGTTACCACAGGGCTTCTTAAGATTCTTGACACAGAAGATGAGCTTTACGCGGTCTTTGCGCATGAGGCAGGGCATATAAAGCTCAACCATATAAATAAGAGTACATCAAGAAACAGTGGGCTTTCGCTTATCAGTGTGATTTTAGGAAGCATTTTTCGTGAGAGCAAACTTGTGGGTACTGCGGTAAATGTCGGAGCCAATCTTGTAAGTTCGGGCTGGAGTCGTGAGCAGGAGATTGAGGCTGACGATTACTCCGTTGAGCTTGCATCGCGGCACGGAAGAAATCCGGTCGGTATGTACAGTGCAATAGATAAGATGTCCAAGATAAACAAGACAGAGCCGAGCGGATTTAACTCTCACCCGCCGGATGATCGGCGTATGAAGCATATAAAGGACAAAATTCTGAGTATTGACCCCAACGCAAAATTTCCCGAATAGAAAAGAGCTGCTCACGCCGCATAACAGCGTGAGCAGCTCTTTTTATATCAAAAACCGTTGCTTTCGGTTGAGAAGAGATTGCTCAGTTCGTTTGGAATATCCATCTTTTTTCTCAGCTGAATGTCCGGCATTCCTATGATCACTATTCCGGAAGTTTTGTCCACGGTGTATTTTTTTGCATCTTCTTCGGGGTCAAAGCCTATGGATGTGCCGTCCGGAATTGTGTTGTGCGCGTCAACTATGACGCGGCGCAAGCGACAATCTCGTCCGACCTTTACGTTCTGACCGATTATGCTTTCTTCAACTACCGACCCTGGATTTATCATGCAGCCGCGCGAGAGTACCGTTCTTCTTATGTATGCGCCGAGAACTCTGCTTGATTCCGCGGCAAGACAGCTGTCAACGGAACACGAATGTTGATCTGCCGGATATGTGAAGCTTGGAGGATCGGCAAAGGATACTGTCCTTATGGGCCACTGAGGATTATACAGAGAGAGCTGTGACGGATGCTGCAGCAGATCCATGTGAGCCTCCCAATACGCCTGTATCGTTCCCACATCTTTCCAGTATGTTTTGTCATTTCCGGGCAGCACGTTCGTTGAAAAATCGTATGCCATAAGCTTGTACCCGCCGAAGAGAAGCGGCAGAATGTCGCGTCCGAAGTCGTGGGTGCTTCCCTTGCGCGTGTTGTCGGAGATGATAGATTCTTCAAGTATTTCGCGCTCAAAGATATAGTTGCCCATTGAGACGTAGCTGAACCCGGGGCGTCCCGGAATTTCCGGCGGCACAGACGGCTTTTCAACAAAGTCCACAATGCGTCCTGCCGCATCTGTCGCTATGCAGCCGAATTGACTTGCCTGAGATGACGGCACAACGTACGCGGCGACCGTCACATCTGCTTTGTTGTCCATGTGAAAAGCAAGCATCTGTTCAACGTCCATCTTGTAGATGTGATCTGCGGCAAATATACATACTCTATCCGCGTTGAATAGTGTTATGAGGTGTAGATTTTGGAATATCGCATCGGCTGTGCCCTCATACCAACGCTCACCGTTCCACATTTGAGCAGGGACAACGTCAACGAAAAAATCACGTCCGCGCAGCGCACTGCCGAACTGCCAGCCTTTTCCTATGTGCTGGTGCAGGGATTGACTCTTAAACTGTATCAGACAGTAGATTGAAAAGAGACCGCTGTTTACCATATTGGAAAGGGCAAAATCAATAATTCTGTACTTAGCCGCAAACGGCACGGCCGGTTTCGCCCTGTATCTTGTGAGAGGCATAAGCCGTTCGCCTTTTCCGCCCGCCAAAACCATTCCAAGCACACGTCCGTATTTTCCGTAAATCATTGCAGATCCCCCTTTACCTTCTGAAATGTTCCTTAAATCCTATTATACACCATAAAGATAATCAGTCTATTCTGTTTGCTTATGAGTCTATGATGCTTTTGTAAAGGTCTGCATATTTTTCGGCGGAAAGACGCCATGACAGATCCTTTTTCATGCCGCGCAGCATAATTTCGTGCCATCTTGCGTCATCTTTCTTTGCCGCAAGTGCGCGTTCAATGGCATCGCACAATCCCGTTGTACTGTAGTCATAAAAGAGGAAACCATCGCCATCATTATCAGCATCGGCATCTTTTACGGTGTCCGCAAGTCCTCCGGTGGCACGAGCCGTGGGGACTGTACCGTAGGCAAAGGCTATCAGCTGCGACAGACCGCACGGCTCAAAGAGCGACGGCATAAGGAGAATGTCTGATGCCGCGTATGCACGGTGTGCATCTTCTTCGCTGAAGCATGCGACGGTGTGAACAGAATCCTCCCGTCCGCTCTGAAATTCGCTCAGCGCTCTGTTGAAGTATTCGCTGCCGGAGCCTACTATAATTGTTCTTGCAAAGTTAGGAACGAAATCTGCAAGAGCCGGAAGCATTATGTCAACGCCCTTTTGCTCTGTCAGACGTCCGACAAATGTCAGTATCGGTCTGCCGTCATCTTCCCAGCCAAATTCGCGCATGATCTGTTCGCGGCATTTTTTCTTGCCCGATAGGTCGTCTGAGCTGTAATTTACGGGAATAAGTTTATCTATACGCGGATTCCATACTGTGCAGTCAATGCCGTTGAGGATACCGTGCAGCTTGTGAGCATTTGATGATACTACACCTTCAAGCCCCTTTCCGCCGTCACGAGTCTGAATGTCGTCTGCGTAGCGCGGGCTCACTGTAGTAAAGGCTTCCGAGTTGTCTATCGCGCCTTTCAAAAGATTCACAAGTCCGTAAAATTCAAGCGAGCCCGGCGCCATAGCCTTAAATGCTTCCGGCATAATTCCCCAGCCGTTTAGATCCTCCGGCTTAAAGAGACCTTGATGCGCCATATTGTGAATGGTAAATACAGTGTCAAAATCATGAGCCATTGACTTGTAATGCCTGTGCCAGCGCAGGGCAGACGGAATTACGGCAGACGGCCAGTCGTGCGCGTGGATTATCACGGGCTTCCAGTTTATGGCGTGCGAAAGTTCAAATGCGGCGTATGAGAGAAAGATCATACTTTCCGCACTCTCCGCGTTCTGATCCTCGGGATAGATGCCGGCATCCGAAAAAAGCTCGTCATTCTCAAGTATGTATATTGGCAGTTTGTTTACAGAGGCTCTCCATACGTTTGCGGAGAGCACGCGCCAGTTGAGCGAAACGTGGACTTTGGCAACGGGACGCACAGAGAGATAAAATTTTTCCCTTGCCGTGTCAAGCACCCCGGGCCACGCCGGCATAAGGACACGAGCATCAATGCCGCAGTCGCGAAGGGCACGCGGCAAGGCGCCGACAACATCTCCGAGGCCGCCTTTTTTTGCAAGCGGCGCACATTCCGGACTTACATGCAGGACTTTTACAGAAAATTTACCGCTCATCACTAATGCCCTCTGAAAACCGTTCCGTACGCCTTTTCGCAGTATTCGCGGACTACTCTGTGTGTGTTGAAGTAGCTCGCGTTTATCGCTATCGCGTACTTCATCATCTCTATCCACTTTTCTCTATGCTCGTAGTATGTCGGAATTATCGTCTCCTCCAACTTGGTGTAGAGGTCGTTGGCATCCAAACTTTCGTCATATTCAACAAGTGAATTTTCGGTAGGTTCGGGACCTATTGCCCAGCCCGTTTTGCCTTCAATGCAGCCCTCTATCCACCAACCGTCAAGGACGGAAAAATTCATAACTCCGTTGTGGACGCACTTCATTCCGCTCGTTCCAGATGCTTCGCGCGGACGGATAGGCGTGTTGAGCCAGAGGTCAACACCCGATGTGATGAGTTTTCCCTTTCTCATATTGTAATTTTCAATAAATACAACGGGCAGCACCTTGCCCAATTTCTTTGAGATCTCATTTATTTTGTGAATGATCTCCTTGCCTCGTTCGTCATGAGGGTGCGCCTTGCCGGCGAAGATGAATTGCACCTTGCCTTCTGCGATTTTGACAAGACGCTCAATGTCGGAAAATACAAGCTCCGCACGTTTGTATGCCGCGGCACGCCTTGCAAACCCTATAGTGAGCGTATCCGCGTCAAGCTGGATGCCTGTCTCTTCAAGGACAAACGCCAAGGTTTTCATTTTTGAGGCCTGATGTGCGTTCCATATCTCTTCATCGGATATTTTAAGAGCCTGCATTAGGCGCGATGGATCGTTTCTCCAGCCGGGTATGTGTTTATCGTAAAGTGCGGCAAAGCTCTTTGATGTCCATGTGGTTGAGTGAACGCCGTTCGTTATCCAGTCAACGGTATTATCGCCAAACATTTCACGGCTGACCATGGCGTGCTTGTGCGATACACCGTTTACATAACGCGATGCGGTCATTGCAAGGTCGGTCATTGAAAGTCCGTTTCCGCCTATGCTCTTGCGCAGAAAATCTGTTGACTCTCTGTCTCCCACTTCCTCAATAAGGTCATAAGGGAAGAAATCATGACCTGCGGCAACAGGTGTGTGTGTGGTGAAAATGACCTGCCTTTTCACCTTTGCCAGATCCATATATCCCTGTTCGCGCATAAGTTCCAATGTAATGAAACCGGCGTGTCCTTCATTCAGATGGAATGTTGAAATGTTGCGGTAGCCCATATCGCGGAGAATACGCAAGCCTCCTATTCCGAGGACGAGTTCCTGACACAGACGATATTTGTTGTCGCCTCCGTATAGATCGTATGTGAGTTTTCTGTCCTCCTCACAATTTTCGGGAAGATTTGTGTCAAGGAAGTATATGGGCAGCTTATGCCCCGATTCGCCTGTAAGTGTGTAGCACCATACGCCTATTTTGACCTCACGTCCGCAAAATGTCATACTGACCTTGTTTGGCATCTTCTCCATAAAATCGCCGGGATTCCACGAGACGGGCTCTTCATACTGCCGTCCGTCCTTATCAATTTTCTGTGCGAAATAACCATTCTTATAAAGAAGTGTCATAGCTACCATCGGCACTCCCAA
Organism: Synergistes sp.; assembly: GCA_030531745.1. GTDB lineage: Bacteria > Synergistota > Synergistia > Synergistales > Synergistaceae > JAUNMU01. Next base: position 5,259 of record JAUNMU010000075.1, read on the forward strand.
GTCTGCGGCGCTCTTCAAAATGTCTCCGGCAAGCACACCGAGACCGCCCGAATATGTCGGTATCTCGGGTTTTAGAGCTATTTCCATTGAAAAATATGCTACGTTTCTGAAAACAGGATCTCCCTCCAAAGTCTCAAGTATTGAATTTGCCAAATTTGTTCCGTAAATCATCGGCTTTACCTCCGTTTTATCTGTAACCTGTAATTTGTTTTCGGTGTTTGCGCTCATCATAGGCAGAACATCACGCCTTACCACAGCGGCTGCGGTCGGACGCTCCTTCGTGTTGCCGTCAATATCGTCAAAGTCGTCCATCAGACGTGCGCTGAAGTCTGTTCTGCTGTATTTGCATGCCAACTGAGCAGCCCTCAGTGCGTATGACATAGCCTGTCTTGCTTCAATTCCGGCAATGTCGTCAAAGAACCACGCGCATGACGTGTACATAAACATTCTCATTCTCTGCATTTCTATCATATTTGAAAGCAATTCAACGTCCGATGCCTGCAAAGCACCGAGGCGCGATGAGAAAAATTCCGATAACCGACGTTCTGTTTCATTCTTGCTGCACGGCACTCCGCATTTGTAAAGGTCAATCGCTTCGTTGCGCAGCTGCCACGGCTCACAGAAACGCTCAACCTTGGCGCAGTACAGTTCATCAAGAGATTTTGCGAGTTTATCAAAGGCAAGACGCAGCGGCGCACGCCATTTTTGATTCCAGCCGTGGTGACCTCCGACGCAACAGCCGCAGTCATTTCTCCAACGCTCAACGCCATGTGCGCATGACCATGATGAATTTTCTTCAATAATGCACCGAGCAGTGACAGGATTTTTTTCTAAAAAGTCCTCAATGGAAGGGAGTGAAACATCACGCCTGCTTTCCAGTCCGGCAAAAGCACGGGCAAGAGCCATCTCACCAAACTTGTGGTGGTGCCCGTAACTCTCTCCGTCCGTTGCGGTGACAATGAACCTTGTTTCATCGTCAGGCGCGGCTCTCATAAGGTTTTCCATAAACTTGTCACCGTTATTGAGCGAATCTCCAAATGCAACGCCCTGAGCAAGAGTGTCGCTGTAAAAAATAATATTTATCTCTCTGCCGGAGGGAAGGACACATTTATACGGTCGCGTTACGTCAAGCCCTGCACCACCCGGGGTAAGAACTGTCCCTGCCTCCGTTATGACGGCTTTGCATTGGCGCGGCGAAAGAATAGTGAACTCAATCCCGCACTCTGCCAAAACTTCAAGAGATTTTGTATCGGCCGCACATTCCGAAAGCCACATTCCTTTGGGCTTTCTGCCATAACGATATTTGAAATCCTCTATCCCCCACAAGACCTGAGTTATCTTATCTCTGTCGTCCGCAAGCGGCATAATGATGTGGTTATATACTTGCGCTATAGCTCTGTCCGCCGAAGATGTTATTGTTTTATTCAGCTCGGGGCGGTGAGCCTCAATCCATTTGTGCAGAGTCGGGCCGAAATTAAAGCTGAGATTTGCATAATTATTTCTTTCAGCGGCAATGCGTCCGGCTTCGTCAAGGATACGAGCCGAGGCATTGGGAGCGTAACATTCGGACGCGACACGCTCGTTCCAGTCGTGGAGAGGTGCCGCGGTGCTGTCGCGCGGAATCTCTCCGCTCCACGGATCCTCCCTTGGCGGCTGATAAAAATGTGCATGTATTATAATATTTTTCATTCGTTCATCTCTCCTTAACGAGAAGCATCGCACACGAAACCAATATGGTATCATTATACAGGAAACAGGAAAATCCGTGCGCAAAGAGAACGATGTGGATAAATAAATTTCATTGGAAATACCATTGACGGCAACCGTGATCTGTTTGTAATATCGGACGTTGGATTGTGGCTGCGTGATAACATAACGGAAGAACTCAAAGCACTGAGAGACTGAAACAAAAAACGCGGCGGCTCTTTGAAAAAATGCTTAAGAAATCGTTGTTCACAATAACAAAAGGGCGTGAAAATAGGTTATAATGCAGCAAAATACGAACGTTGGAGGAATTGCGATGGTTACGCTTCGTTATCTTGGACACAGTGCATTTTACATAAAGGGCGAGGGGCTTTCGGCTCTTATAGATCCGTTTCTCAGCGGAAACCCAAAGGCAGCTGCAAAGCCTTCTGATTTTACCGATGTAAATGCCATATTTCTTACACATGCACACAGCGATCACCTCGGAGACACAATAGAGATCGCAAAACGCACGGGAGCTGTCGTCTTCTGTTGCTTGGAAACTGCATCGTGGCTTGCCTCAAAGGGTATAAAGACAGAGGGAATGCAGGTCGGCGGCC
>JAUNMU010000076.1 GCA_030531745.1 Synergistes sp.
AATCACACATTGCCGCTTGACATTATCGGTAATTGCGATAAGATATGGGGTGTGAGGTTAATTAAAATCATTACAAATTTCAGAAAGGTGCGATGGATATGGTAATTGACAAGAATATGGAAGCTGCACTCAACAAACAGATTTTGGCAGAGTTGGAATCAGCTTATCTTTATCTCTCAATGGCAACGTGGTTTGACGCAAACGATCTTCCGGGCGGTGCGCATTGGATGAAAAAACAGTTCGCAGAGGAGCAGGAACACGCAATGAAAATTTACGAATATGTTGCGGATCGCGGCGGTCATGTAGTCCTCGGCGCAATGGCGGCACCGAAAAACGAATGGAACAGCCCGCAGGAAGTATTTGAAGAGACGCTTGCCCATGAACAGAAAGTGACAGCACTCATAAACGGTCTTGTGGAGCAGGCACTCGCCGCTAAGGATTTTGCGACAAATGAGATGCTTCTCTGGTTCGTCAATGAGCAGGTTGAGGAGGAAAAGGATGCTATGGCGATCGTAGCCAAGTATCACAGCATGGGCAACAACCCCATTTCAATCGCCATGATTGACAAGGAGCTTGCTGCGAGATAGCGTTTCGGTCTTTTGCGGCATTCCATTGCGGAGTGCCGCTTTTTTGTACGTTTAACACAAGGAGGGGTTTACCATGGCAAACGTAGATATGAAAGCAATGTTCTCACTGACCTACGGTATGTATATCGTAAGCACAAATCTTGAAGGCAGGCTGAATGGACAGATCGCAAATACGGTTATGCAGATAACATCTGAGCCTGTATGTGTGGCGATCTGTATCAACAAGGCCAATCTCACGACCGAAATGGTGCTGAAAAGCGGCACTTTCTCGGTTTCCGTACTTGAGCTTGATGTACCTATGACATTCATTGGGCAATTCGGCTTTAAATCCGGACGTGTGATTGACAAGTTTGAAAATGTAAAGTACACGCTCGCCGAGAGCGGCAACCCTCTTATTGAGGATTGGTCAGTCGCTGCATTTGATGCAAAGGTCGTAAAATCGGTAGAAATGCCGAGTCACTATCTGTTTGTGGGCGAAGTCTGCGAAGCAAAGTATTACAAGGACGCACCCCTTTTGACATACGCCGACTATCACAAGCTCAAGAAGGGCAAGTCTCCCAAGACGGCGCCGACTTTCGGCTTTAATGCCATGAAGTAAGTTTTGAGACCGCTTGAAGAACGCGCGGCAAGAATACAGAGCCGCGCAATTTTTGAAAAAATTTATTGCGATTACAACAAACGTTGCTATGTGTCACCGGATCCGCTGCAATTTTTGTATGACTATGACAATGTATGCGACCGTGAAATAGCAGGTCTCATAACATCGGCTCTTGCGTATGGGCGTGTTGCTCAAATTCTTAAGAGCTGCCAAAGAGTTCTTGCTGCGTTGGGCGCTCATCCTGCGGAGTATCTGAAAAAAGCAGAACGTGACGATTACGCTTGCAAGCTGAAGGGTTTTGTTCACCGCTTCACGAAAGAAAATGAAATGTCGGCTTTTCTTTACGGCTTATCACGCTCAATCAGAGAATACGGCACAATGGAGAATCTTTTCATGGAGGGGTGGCACGGCAATATGCGCGAAGCTATGGAACATTTTTCTGCGTCTGTAAATAATTTTGCCGGCTGTGAAAATTCTTTCCTTCTCCCGCGCCCCTCAAAGGGCAGTGCGTGCAAGAGGCTTGCACTTTTTCTGCGTTGGGTCGTGCGTCACGATGATGTTGATCCCGGAGGCTGGAATAAAATTTCACCCGCCGATCTGATAATTCCGCTTGACACTCATATCTTCAACATAACGTCAACGCTCGGACTATGCTCATCAAAGAGCGCCAACGGCAAGGCCGCAGATGCCATAACGGCAAATTTTCGTGATATTTCTCCGGACGATCCTGTTAAGTATGATTTTGCCTTAACGCGCTATGGCATACGCGAGGAGATGTCCGTTGAAGACCTATTCGCAAAGTGGCAGAACGAAAGACTGACAAAAACGCTGAACTAACCGTTTACCGCGCGTCGGCACAGTGCTATAATCTGCACTGTCGGTTTTACTTGGAGGTGTCTTATGCGTTTTTCCGTTCTGCCTTATTGGGATCAAAATGTTGATATAGAGCTTGCACCGTGGACTCCGTATGAAAAGGATTACACGCCTGTCTCCGTGAATACGCTCTTTAATCCGACACTCGGAAAGCTTGCCGGATTTGCGTTTGAGGTACACAGCGAGCTTTTTGCAATGCACAGCTTTCACAGCGGCAGCATGGGCACACTTGCGCGTCACAATCTTATAGACTCCGTTTCGTCAAAACGTGTTGAACCAGGGTTTTCAATGGTTTTCGCATATTCGGAAGCCGTAGAACATTCGGTTCTTGCGCTGCTTCCGTTCTTTCCCGGGCTTATGGCAGGCATAACGCTCTGCGACATTTGGCGCGATGATGTTCTTGTGGACGAGTGTAAAGTCCTTATGGTTATGAGCGAAGATCCGATCTTTGACGAAACACCGTTTGTTGAGGCTCTCTGCGAAGCGTTTAAGGTGATTTGCCGCAAACAAAAACCAAACACATCTTACTTTGCCGAGAAATTCGGCTATAAGCGTTTTTCAATAAGCTACGAGACAGATGACACGACCTTGATGCGCATTACCCAAGCTCTGTTTGATATGGAGCTTGATGCCACAAAAGCCGTATTAGGGCCTATGCCTGAACTTAAAGTTCCTCAGTTCGTACCGTCTCAGCCTCAAAAAAAATCAGAATGACAGATACAAATGTAAAAAAAGCGCTGGACGAATGTTTCGTTCAGCGCTTTACGGTCACTCTCGCTCCTTAGCCTTCGGCTTCAAGCTTTTCTCTGATTTTTTCTCCAAGGCGTTTTATGTACGCCGCATTTGAGCCGCAGCAACCGCCTATGTATGTTGCCCCCTTGTCAACGGCGGGAAGCACATCGTTTGCGAATGTCTCAATGTCAAATGACGCACCCATTGTACCGTCCTGCGCAACAGTCGGCTTTCCGGCGTTCGGCTTAAAGACAAGCGGCATATCCGTAGCTGCTTTGAACTCCTCAAGCACCGGCATTGCCTCAACCGGCCCCATTGAACAGTTGATTCCCACTCCGTCAACGCGGCAGTCTTTAAGACCTTCAAGAATATCTTTCACCGAGTTACCCATCATTGTGTGAGCCACTCTGCCTTTTTTGACATCGCTCGCCGCTCTTCCGCCTTTGCCGCCTCCCATAAAGCTCATTGAGCAGAGTACAGGCACGTCGTAATGGTTTGCAGCCTGAACCGCAATTTTAAGCATTACAAGATCCATGAACGTCTGAATGTAAACAACATCCGGTTTCTCCGCCATACCGGCACCGATCTGTTCCTCAAAGAGATCCTTTGCCGTTTGCAGAGAAATTTTCCCAAACGGTGCAAGCAGCCCCGTAAGAGGACCTATCGCAAGCCCGACTTTCGCCTTTCCGTTGATCGTGTCCTTTGCGATTTTAACCGCAGTACCAACGACCTCTTCAACAGAGTATGGAGACTCGCGGTGAACTTCAACTCCGTTTGCCGCAAATGTATCGGCAAGAATTATCTGCGCTCCCGCGTCAAGATATTCCCTCTGAAGTTCCGCTACGATTTTGGGATTCTCAATGTTGTAGCGCCACACAGGAACCTTGTCCGTTGCTTTTTCCCACAGACTTGTACCGACTGCTCCGTCCATAAGTACGATGTTTTTCATTATTTTTACACGCCTCTCATTTAATTTTCAGCCAGTATCTTCATAAGTTTCGCGTTGTCAATGTTACCGCCCGAGACCACGATACCGGTTTTACGCCCTTTGATCGGTGCTTTTCCGGCAAGCACGGCAGAAATCCCGACTATGCCAGCCCCCTCAATTATCTGTCGCTGCTCGCGTAACATAAACGCTATGCCGCGCATTATTTCTTCCTCAGTTACTTCAATAATTCCGTCAGCGTTCTCTTTCGCGATCGTCAAAAGGCTCTGCGGTATGCTTCCAAAAAGACCTTCAGCAATAGACTCTTTGAAATCAGGCTCTTTAACGATTCCACTCTTCCACGAAATCGCAAAAGGATTTGAAGCAACGCTCTCAACACCCCATACCTCAACTTTTGGATTTATAGCCTTTGCGGCGATTCCGACACCGTTTAACAATCCGCCTCCTCCGGCCGGAACAAGGACAACTTCAATATCGGGCTCGTCTGTCATCATTTCAAAGCCCACAGTACCCTGTCCTGCGATCACAAGCGGATCTTCAAACGAGGATACGTATGTGATTTTGTTGTCTGCGGCGTACTTGCGCGAATCTTTTTCGGCCGTGTTGTAGTCTCCGTCCACCTTTATGATCTCAATAAATTCGCCGCCTATATTCTGCATCGCCTTCATTTTTGTATCGGGACAGTCGTCGGGTACAAAAATTTTGGTTTTAACCTTGAGTTTCTTCGCAGCAATAGCCATCCCTTGACCGTGGTTGCCGCTTGAACACGTTATAACGCCCTTCGCCCTCTCTTCTTCCGTGAGAGAAAACATCTTGTTCAGTGCGCCGCGCACCTTAAACGAACCGCACATCTGCTGATTCTCAAGCTTCAAATACACCGGTGCACCGGCAATCTCGCTCAGAATGTACGAATACTCTGTCGGAGTATGCCGCACACGTGTCCTCAAAAACTTATAGGCCTTTGCAACATCATTGATTCCCGGATCAAATGGCAACCTTTCCAAAACAAATCCCTCCTACAGTCACACTACACCTTTCACCAGTGCTATATTATCACCTTATAAAAGAAATTCAACCGCTTAGAACAAAAGAAACGTTGATTAACGCATTAATCAGCGTTTCCCAAAATACGTTATAAAAGCAGCAGTTGTCTGTCGTGCATTGGTCTGTATTTACCGACGTTTCTTCTTCAAACCTATAAGTACCGATACGCCAAGTAAAACCGTTAAACCCAAGCCTGCGTTACATCCTATGCCTCCGTTGCCGCGGCGATTGCCCGCTCTCATTGCTGCCGCAAGATCAATTTGCCCATATCGGCTGAATCCTTTGCGGCATACATTCGTGGCGGTTCTTGTCAGAAGTCGTTTGATCTCAGAGGCGCTCTTGTCGGGGAATGCAGCTGCAAGAAGTGCCGCAGCTCCCGTTACCATCGGGGTCGCCATTGACGTGCCGCTTAACAGGCCATAGCCTTTGCTTGGCATCGTAACAAGTGGATAATCGCCGGGGGTCTCGCAGTAAATATCATAGCTGATACATGTACTGAGGATCTGTTCTCCCGGGGCAAAGACACTCACGCTTTTTCCCAACGAGCTGTAGTTTGAGCTTGCTCCGGAGGAACCGCTTCGTACATCATTGGAAGCGGATGCTCCGACACACAGAGAATTTTTTATTTGAGTGCAGAAATATGCGGGGTAAGGCTTTGCTCCTGAGTAATCGCCGTTCGGGTTATCAATATCCTGTTCCTCGTTGCCGGCAGCTATACACATCAGTATTCCTTTGTCGCCGGCCCTGCTTGCTGCGTCCAACACCTCAAAGTAATATTGAGAAGGCTCGTTTGTCCATCCTCCGAGTGACATATTCGCTGCAACGATGTTTACACCGCTTTGCTTTAATTCCGCAATGTATTCCAACCCTGACGTTATATCACTGTATAATGCTCCTAAGCCTAAGCATAAGCCGGGAACAAGCTGCAGGACTGAGAATACCCCTACCGGAAGTATCTTTACCGTTTTGTTGACTCCGTTTACTACATTTCCGACCGCACCGATGATGCCTGCGACATGAGTACCGTGTCCGTTAATGTCACCGACGCGCTCCCAGTTACCGGAAATTTTTCCGCCCGAAACACCGTCGGTACATATATCAACACTGCTTTGATACACCGCTTTATCATTGCTCATCGCCTCAAGTGAGAGGTAATCATAATTCTTGCTGTGAGAATAGAACATTTTGCCACAATGGCCGTGACCATCGTCCCATATATTATCCTTCAGGTCAGGATGGTCATACATCACGCCGGTGTCAATGACTGCCACTACAACATCTCTGTCTCCCTCTGTTGTTTCCCATGCCTTTTCAACATTGATCTTTTTCAGTCCCCATTGTTCGTCAAACCTTGAAGCAGTTCCGCAAGCATCAGGCGCGGCGGATACGGCTTCATTTTTTGTCGGTGATACGATCTTGCAAAAATAATTTTTGGAGACTGCGATAACATTGGGATTCTGCTTTAACTCACGTTCAAGCTCATTCGCTGTTTTTGTGGGTGAGCTTATCAGTGTGAAAATATGTCCCGACGATGCAGAGAGCGCATTATAAGTACTTACGACGTTTGCGTTTACGGTTGAGGCAAGCGATTTTGCCGCAGCGGAGCATACCTCAGCTGCGTTTGCCGTAGATAGACCGGCAAGACCATTGTTGTTGTTTTTCAAAACGACTAAGACCTGTCCCTCAATGTAATCGGCTGCGGCATACGCAGACGATGCAAAGAGCGTTAGTATCAGTGCGGATAAAACTGTCAATATTTTTTTCATCATTCAACATCTCCAATTATTGCTCCGGCGCAGTTTATAGTCTAAATTCATCGGATAGGTTGGTCAATGCCCTGCGCTTTTCGATTCAAAATAAAAACCCCCGCTCTGCCGCGTGGTGAGCGGGGGGGTAGTTATTTCACCGATGATTCTTTTTCAAGCTCGTCAAGGCGGTTTTGAATCGTGGAGATCTCATCGTTTATAGTTTTCAGTTTTGCCTCTTCTTCGGCCTTGTCTTTGCGTATCTTCTCCAAACGCTTCAAAAGCCGCTCTGTCTCCATCTTTACAGCTGTCGTTCCGGAATAAAGCTTGCTCGGGTCGTCATTGGACACTGTCCACACAAAACGCGGCCTCTTTCCGTCAAGGACAGGGCTTATTGAAGGCTTGAACTCAAGAAAGACTTCCTTTGCTCCGGCTAATATCTCCTTGCCCGTTTTTGCATCGCGTCTTGGGAAGAAGATAAGCCCCTCTTTTTCTCCTTGGAAACGGAAATTAAAGCGTTTGTCGTATTCAATCGGCTTATAGGTCTTATTTTTCACACGCAGCGTGACCATAATGTCAAAGGGACCGAGGTGCATTGACGGGCCGTTGTTTATGAATTTCACATGAATGGGGATCATATCGTTAAGCTGCAGGGCAGAGAGAAATTTGTACTTAAAATCATCGGTTTCGTCCTGCGTCCAGAGATTTTTCTTTGCCTCGGACTGCACATAAGCTTCCATATACTCCGCCGAATAGTATGTGACCTTGATAGTGAGGTTTCCGCCGCCGCTTTCCTCATACCTTTCCTTCTTCTCCCAACGTGCTATCGCCTGATCAAAGGCATCTGCAAACGCGGTGCCGACAAAGAGAGCCATAAGCGCTGCCGCAACGGCCATGATAACTGCAAACTTCTTCATTTCACGCACTCCTTTTCATCTGTGTTAGCTGTATTTTATAGAATAGCGGCAAATAAATCAAGAGAGCGTGATGTTTTTGCACGA
>JAUNMU010000077.1 GCA_030531745.1 Synergistes sp.
GCTGCATGGTCATGTATTTTCTCTCCAATCCGTTGTCCGAACGAAGTATTTCTACGCGCTCGTTTAGTGTTTTTGTGAAGTCGTCTTGTGGGCTGCCGCTTTCTATGTAGTCCATAAGGCATGTGAGGGCGCCACTGATTATATGCACCGTCTGCGTCACAGGCAGCCCGCGCCTGTGGCTCCAACGTATGAATATACGCCTCCGCCCCAGTCGCGGACTGCCTGTTTAGCATCCGGCACATCTAATCAGCGGAAGATGCGGTCGTGTTTATCTGTCAAATGTGCATTAATCAGTGCTTCCAAAGGTCTTTACTGAGGTTGTCTCTTATGCCTTTGGAGTTTATGAATATCTTTGTACATTCATCGCCGAGCGAGAGGTCTTTTTTCTCTTCGCATATATTGTTGAATGTGTATTTGCCGAGGTTTTCTCCGAAGGGGTCAAAGGTGCATATAAATATAATGACACTCTTACGGAGGTCACGATAGAACGCACCTTTTCTCAGTGCATCTCCGTCCATGAGCGATTGATGCGACTCCGCTTCGCTTCGCATGCATAGCCGACCTCGCACGAAATTCGCTTCGCCTTGCGGCTCGCGAGATTTCGGCTCCCTGGCCATAGTATCTCGTCCTTTTTCCGAGATGTTCCGTTGAGCTGTTGTTGGTCTGCATTTCAACATCATACGCCGTGCCGTCTTCATCCGTAACGTATAGGTCTAACCTTGTGCCTTTGCCGTCAAGCTTTAATTCAAAACTCTTTTCGTGCTCAACGTAGCTGAGTTTGCTTATTTTGATGTTAAGCACTCTTTCAATGAGCGTCTTGCACAGCTCTTCACTTTCCATAACAAGACGGAACATGAAGTTGTCTGTAATCGTTGCTTTCTTCCATTCTTTTTCAACGTAGCTCATTTGACGGCATCTCCTTTGCTTTATTTATGTTCATTCTACCGCTAAACGGTCTACGGCGCAATGCTTACACGATAAATATTCAAAAAGCAAACTGTGATCTTAACTGCAACTTCCGGCACAGAAAGTTGCAGTTAGAATCACAGTTCACCTTTTGGTATAATGTATATATGCTTACTATAAACATTCTTCTGCATGAATGGATCTCAGCGCGGACAAAGAGGGGGATATTATGTATTCTGAGTATAAAACGAGAAAATGGTTTGATGATTATACCGACACTTTTCGCATTGACGGTAGCCTTTCGCCAAGACAGGAGCAGAAGCGAAAGCACTCTTTGCGCGTTATGCGGATAGCGTGCCAAATCGCGGAGGCAAATGAGTGGAACGAGGAAAATGATATGTGGCTTGCACACGCTGTCGGGCTGCTGCACGATGTTGCGCGTTTTGAACAATGCCGCGACTATGGTACATTTTCGGACGCTAAGAGTTTTGACCATGGCGAGCGCGGTGCAGATATTCTTGCAGCGCGGTTTGACTGGAGCGGTATTGACGAACGTGACAAAGATAAGGTCCTGCAAGCGGTGCGCCACCACAACAAGTCAGAGATTTCCTCGCATACGCCGCTTTCGGTTTATCGCTGGTGCGCTCTTGTACGCGATGCGGATAAGATTGATATATGCTGCTCTGCTAAGGCGCGTTTCAAAGACGGAACTATATATGAAATGCTTCCCGACGGTTGCAGCGGACGAGGTTTTACTCCCGAGTTCGTCAGCGGGGTCAGACGCTCAAAAAAGGTCTTATACGAAAAAATCAGGACAATAGACGATTGCGGGCTTACGATTTTGATGTGGGCATTTGATCTGCATTTTCCCGTTTCACTCGCAACTATGAAAAACGAAGGGATATTTGACTTTGCAGCAAATATGATCAAAGGTCACGGAGAAGACCTGCTTGTTGACGAAATAGTCCGCGAAATATCAACGCTGTAGGCAAGGGAACAGCCGGTTATTGCTCTTCCAACAAAATCGTGAATATTTACCCATCTCCCTGCGAGACGCGGAGCGTCAGCCTACATGGAGACACATTATTGGATCATCAATAATCAACGTTTCCTCATTTTGCTCATTGTGTTGATCCGTTATAAATTTTTAATCCAGCACGCTTTGCTGCGTTTTTGAGGTGTGTGAGAGTTGCTCTGCGTGCTTTTTCTTCGTCCTGTGCGGCAATGGTGTTCAAAATATCTCTGTGTTCTTCAAGAACCATATTGGCACGTCCCGTTGAAGTCATCGTTTTGATGCGCAGTTCAAGTGCAAGGTCATGAAGTTTAGCATACAGAAATTGAAGAAATTCAATCAGAAGAGGGTTGTGGCTTACTTCGGCAATGCTCCGATTGAATCGTTCATGCTCGCTGCTCCCGCTCTGATTGTTTTTGACAGCTTCTTCCATTCCGGCAAAAGCATTTGATATTTCGTCCATTTCCTCAGGCGTGTGCCGCACAGCAGCAAGAGCCGCCGCCTCTGACTCTAAGATTGCGCGCATCTCGTAAAAATAATTTACTTCGTCTATGGATACCGTATCAAAAATATCGGAGAACTTAAAGGCTTGCGGATTCTTCGTGTTTATCACGACAATACCCCGCCCCGGCTTAGATTTGAGTATGCCCTCGTTCTTCAGGCTTGCAATGGCTTCGCGCAGGACGGTGCGGCTTACACCGTATTTTTGAGCGAGATCCGTCTCCGGCGGAAGTTTGTCTCCTACCGTAAACTGTCCCGATTGTATTTCGGAGAGCATAAGCTTAGAAAGTTGCGAAGGCAGACTTTCCTGTCTCACTATATGCATTGAATGAACATTTGTTAAAGACAAATCAAATACCCCTTTATATTTCGTCTGCCGGCACAACACACCCGACCTATTATATCCTACACCACCGTAAAAATCATTTCAAGTGAAAAGACGTAAAAACAAAAATGCGGAAAACAATTTACTCTTGACAAAATATTTGTATGGACGTAGTATTGTATTACAAATTAAGCAAGAGTTTTAGTCTTTATCTCATTTATGAGAAGGAGTGGTTCATTTGGAGATGAAAGAAGCGTTGATGATGCAGGGAGCCAAGACGATAATGGATAACTGCGTCTCACTCAAAGCAGGCGAAAATGTTCTCATTGTCACAGATATGGTGCAGGAGAAAATCGCAAAGGTTTTGGCTGCGGCAGCCACTGAGCGCGGAGCGGAAGTGACCGTAAGTATTATGAAGCCGCGCAAGCGCGCCGGAGAAGAGCCGCCGAAGCTTATTGCCGAGAGCATGAAGTATGCAGACGTTGTTCTCATTCCTGTAAGCTATTCTGTGACTCACACGTTTGCAGTCAAAGAGGCAGCCGCAAGCGGAGCAAGAATCCTCGTTCTCACGGATTTTACCGAAGAAATGCTTATCCATGGCGGCATTGAAGCGGATTTCAGATCGATTAAGCCGATATGCAAGGGCGTGGCAGCGGCATTTGCGGCAGGTAAAAAAGTTCACGTTACGACTCCCGGCGGCACAGACCTTTGGCTTGACATAACCGGTCGCCGCGGAAATGCACTTTTCTGCGTTGTGGAGCCGGGAGAATTTTCAACTATACCTACGATTGAAGCAAATTCATCGCCCGTTGAAGGTTCGGCTCAGGGAAGGATCGTTGCGGATGCCAGCATCCCGTACCTCGGTATCGGCGTGCTTGACGAGCCTGTTGTTGTTGATGTAAAGGACGGTTTTATCACAAATATCAGCGGCGGCAGACAGGCAGAGATACTCAAGAAAGATCTTGCAAGCCACAATGACCGTAACTGCTACAACATAGCCGAACTCGGAGTTGGGCTAAATCCAAAATGCAGACTGTGCGGCATTATGCTTGAGGATGAAGGCGTGATCCCAACAGCCCACATAGGCATAGGCACCAGCATCACTCTTGGCGGAACGGTAAAGGCTCCGACACATTATGATCTGCTTATGTGGAAACCTACGATTGAAGTTGATGGCAAAATCCTTGTTGATGGCAACAAGGTTAATTTGTAAAAATTTTACGCAACAATAATGAGGAGGCAGTTTCTATGAAGAAGTTTTTGAAAGTTTTCGCAGCTGTAATAGCAGCAATGGTCTTGGCAGCACCGTCGTTCGCAGCGGACTATCCGACAAAACCCGTCCTTGCTATCGTACCGTTCTCACCGGGCGGCGGGAATGACATTGTTATCCGTCTTGTTGCAAAGTACATTGAACCGTCACTTGGTCAGACACTCGTCGTTGAGAACAAGCCTGGCGCAGGTGGACAGATCGGTTGGACAGCACTTGCAAAGGCACGTCCCGACGGATACACGATCGCGGCAACAAGCCAGCCATCAATGATTCTTGTCAAAGCACTCCGCAAAAATGTTCCCTTTGATCTGAAAGACTTCACTTATATCTGCAATTTCCAGGTTGACCCACTTGTATGGGTCGTCAATAAGGGAAGCAAGTTTGCAACAGCAGCAGATGTCGTTGACTTTGCGAAAAAGAACCCCGGCAAGCTCAACGTAGCCGGCGATGGTCCTCAGAGCAACGTACAGCTTCAGCACCTTATCAACGAAAAAGCCCTCGGAATGAAGAGCAATTTCGTATCATACAGCGGCTCAGGCCCTGCGCTTACGGCGCTTATGGGCAACCAGGTTGATGTAGCACTTGCAACGCTCAGTTCTGCCACGTCACACATTGAAGCCGGAAGAATAGTTCCGCTCGTTATGTTCTACGACGAAAAACTTGGAGGCGTAACGGTCAAAACAGCCAAACAGGTATTCAAAAAGAATATCTCATCAGCCGGTACAGCTATGCGCGGCGTTGCAGCTCCCAAAAATTTGGGACGCGAAGAACTTGCCAAACTTGAAAAAGCATTCAAAGACGTAACAAAAAACAAGGAATTCCTTGCACAGGCAAAGTCACTTGGACTGATAATCAAATTCATCGGTTCAAAAGATTCAGGCAAACTTGTTGATGATGCCAACAAGATCGTAGAGGAATACAAATCTCTCTTCTGATGAACAAACTAAGCGACGCACACGATTTGCAAAATCGGCAAATCGGTTCGCTGCTTATAAGTTTCTTCTTTGATGTGCCGCGGCTGTCGCGCACCATGACAGCCGCGGTTTTTGTAAGGAGTGAGTAAAATTGAAATTTAACAAAGATAAATTTTTTGCGGTTGCAGTTACGCTCATATCAGCTCTCTTGACTGCTCAGGCATTCAGCTATCCGTATGAATCTTCGCAGTTTCCGAGATTCCTCTGCATTCTTATGCTCTTATTCTCGGCGATAATGCTTATTAAAAATTTGAAATCAAATACATCTCAAACAACAGAACTATCTGCGGCATCATTTGCAGCAGCAACAAAGATCCCTGTTGCCGTATTCGGTTCTGTTACAATTTATGTAGTAGGCATAGCATATATAGGATACTTCGTAAGCACAGCACTCTTTATGGCATTAACAATGATTGGCTTCGGTGAAAGAAAAGTTCTGCACATAGCAGCAGCCATAGCAGTATTTCTTGCCGTTGTCTATGCGCTCTTTGTTTCATTCCTCGGTCTCAGACTGCCAGAGGGATTGTTGTTTTGAGCGTGAAAGGAGAAACGATCAATGGATAACATACTTTCCAGCGTAATAAACGGCGGTCTTGCACTTGCAGACCCCACAATCCTTCTTCTCATCTTTGCCGGAACAGTATTCGGTGTCGTCATAGGCGCACTTCCCGGACTCACCAGCACAATGGGAGTTGCTCTTCTTGTCCCCATAACTTTCGGAATGTCTCCGGCTTACGGTCTTGCTCTGCTTGGCGCAATTTACTGTTCATCAACATATTCGGGCGCAATAAGTGCTATATTGCTGAATATCCCGGGCACACCGGCAAACTGCTGTACACTGCTTGACGGCAACCCAATGACCAAAAAAGGCGAATCAAGCCGTGCAATAGCCCTTGCAACATCTTCGTCAGCAGTCGGCGGTTTCTTAAGCATTTTCGCACTGCTCTTCCTCGCACCTCCCCTTGCCGAATTTGCACTCAGCTTCGGAGCGCAGGAATATTTCCTTCTTGCAATATTCGGAGTCAGCGTTATCGCATCACTCTCTGATACAAATATGCTTAAAGGACTTTGGGCCGGCGCACTCGGACTTCTCATGAGCGTCATAGGTATGCACCCTCTGACAGGCGACATACGTTTCACATGCGGCATAGCAGAGCTTTACAGCGGGCTATCGCTTGTAATCGCACTCATCGGACTTTACTCAATACCTGAAGTCATAGACTCGCTTTCATCGCTCGGAGGCAAAATCAAAGAGGATAGTGCGGTAGGAAAAGGCATAATTTCGCAGATGCTTGAAATATTCAAACATAAATTCCTTCTTGCCCGTGCAACTATCATCGGAATAATCGTAGGAATCATCCCCGGCGCCGGCTGCAGCATTGCAAGCTTCATAGCATACGATGACGCCAAACGTGCGTCAAAAACACCGGAGCTTTTCGGTACAGGCTGCGCTGAAGGCATTATTGCATCCGAAACATCAAACAACGCAGTTGTAGGTGGTTCTCTTGTACCTGCGCTCACACTCGGTATTCCGGGAAACGCAGTCTCAGCTGTTCTGCTCGGAGGTCTTATGATACACGGGCTCAAACCGGGACCCGCACTCTTCACCGATAATGCCTCAATCGTCTATACATTCATAATGAGTCTGTTCGTCTCAAATCTTGTATTCGTTCCGGTTGGACTCTTCATTGCGCGTTACTGCTCACGTCTCATAGAGATACCCGCACGAATTTTGGGACCGCTCGTTCTCGGACTTGCCGTAATAGGCTCATACGCAATAAATATGTCAATCGTTGAAGTGATCATAATGATGGCAGTGGGACTCATAGGGTATCTCATGAAACTTTTTGATGTACCACGTGAACCGCTTGTTCTCGGTCTTGTTCTCGGCAGTATGGCAGAAGGCGAACTTGCACGTGCAATGGCACTCGTCCACGGAGAGATATATGCACTCGTAGTAAATATGTTCACACGTCCGCTCTCCCTGCTCATAATATTCTTCACACTCTTCTCCCTCTATAAAGGAATAAGAAAGCAGTTTGTAAAAACAAAATAACACATCTGCCACACAGACCTGATATGCACAAACACAAGGTCGCATATCTGCGATAAGTGATAGATAAGGAACCACTGATTATATGCACCGTCTGCGTCACAGGCAGTCCGCGCCTGTGGCTCCAACGTATTGATATACGCCTCCGCCCCAGTCGTGGACTGCCTGTTTAGCATCCGGCACATCTAATCAGCGGAAGCAGCTGTCGTGTTTATCTGCCAAAAACGAATTAATCAGTGTGTCCATAAATATTACGAGCGATTCTCACAAATTTAGAAAATCATTGATTTGTGTGAATCGCTCAATATTTTGTCCTACGATACACGCTATCCGCACAATGGTTATGTCATTTTGTGTCTGGCGCTTATGTGGTACTTATCATTCGGCGATATGAAGATGTAGGAAAAGGCCAATTATTGATGATCCAATAAAT
>JAUNMU010000078.1 GCA_030531745.1 Synergistes sp.
CTGCGCCTCCGCTTCGCTACGCGCAGGGAGACGGATGGATATTCACGATTTTGTTGGAGGAGCAATAGTATGTTCTGGCGTATATCAATACGCCCGCGCCACAGGCGCTGACTGCTGCGTGACGCACGGCTGAGACGCAGCAAATCTTTGATTTTGCGTGAGCGAAGTCGGTTTGTTCATTAGATGGTGCATATAATCAGTGGTTCATTAGAGAACCGCTGACGCAGAACAGAATATTTGGGAAAATACAACAGGGCAGACGGCTCTGCCCTGTTGTATTCAGTCTAATCTCTTGATCTTGAAAGTGACCGCCTCACCGCAGTCGGGACATTGGACGGGGCTTTCTTTTACGCTGCCGCCTCGGCGCGCTGCATATACAAACGGATAAATGGCACTCAGCGCGACCATACAGAGGTTTGCGCTTTTTTCTTTGTCAATAAACGCACCGTTGAAGTATATCTCATCTCCTGCCTTGTATTTGGGACAGCCGCTTGTCAGTACGGTGACTTTTACATTGTGATCTTCCATGATATTTCCTCCTCGTTTTGCAATATATTATTTTTTTATCAGAATCCTCTTGTCTCCAACTCTTCTTGTTATCCCTATGCCGTCAAAGTATTCAAGCAGGGGCAGGATATATTTTCTGCTGCTGTCTGTCGCGTCTCTCACTGCCGCAAGTGTTATGTCGCCGCTGACCGATGCGAGTGCGCCGATGAATTTCTGCTGTACATCGGCAAGGAGTATGAACGGGCCCGTTATGAGAGCAAGCTCTTTCTTCTCCCTCAGTGATGATATTATGCGCTTGATTTCATCGTCACTTACGCCGAGTGCTTCCTGTGCCTCCGATATTGTGGGCATTGAAAAACCCTTTTCGCAGGCGAATTTTTTAAGCGCCTTCACGTTTTCCGCAAATGCCCCTTCGTTAAGCGGCACGAATGACACAAGGCGTACTCTGTCGTCCTCTCCCGCTATCTCGCCTCGTTTCTGAAATACGCAAATGAGTTCTTTTACAAATTTTATATCCGGCAGCGGAAGATATTTCGCACATTCCTCTGCTGTCATTCCCTTTCTTTCGGGGTGTTCCTTGTGGAATGTCTCAAGGGCTGTGTGCAAAGTGTCAGACAGTTCCTCTGTCTTGTGCTTGGAGAGCAGCATCGCATCTCCCGCGCGAAGCACCGCAATTTCACCGCGTGATTCGTAGGGCGATATTGCACGCATAAGCTCAGTGTTGGTTATTTCGTTCATTTTTGCGGCGGCTGATGCGGATATTGCGCCTTTATACTCAATGAGAGCAATGATTTTTTCTTTGAGCGGCGGCTCTTCCGATAATATGGAGAGATATTTTATGAGTGCGGCCTTTGCATTTTTGCTTCTCGGCCGTTCTCCCGCGGAAAACAGTATTTTGCCGCCGGCCACTGTCGCAAGCGGACTGTATGTGCGCAGTATAAAGCAGGAATTGAGTGAAGCGACAACCGGATCGTCGGTTATCAGTTGAGCGTTTGTGGTCTCCCCGGGCATGATCTCTTCTCTGTCAAGAAGAGAGAGTCTTGCCGCTGTTTCGGTCGTGCCGACATGGAGATGAAATCTCTGCCAGTGCTTCACAGGTGCGGCATCGGCAAGCAGACGAAGCGACACGTCAAGACACTTTGATGATGTGAAGCAGTCTCTTGCTGTTACCACATCGCCGCGCTTTACATCGTTCAAGGTGACATTCGCAAGATTCATTGCCACGCGCTGTCCGGCAGTTGCCGAAGTTACCTGAGCGCCGTGTACCTGTACGGAGCGCACCTTTGAGTATATTCCCCGGGGCATGATCTCAACTTCATCTCCATCGTGTATTTCACCCTTTATCGCTGTTCCGGTTATCACTGTCCCAAATCCCGATATGTGAAATGCACGGTCAACCGGCTGGAAAAATGCACCGCGCTTTTCACGGGCAGAGGCTGTTTCCGTCATTTTTTGCAGAGCGGCACGCAGCTTGTCTATTCCCGCTCCGGTTGCTGCCGATACCGGTATTATCGGGTTATTTTCAAGGAATGTTCCTGCAATAAGAGAGCTTACATCCTCTGCTGCAAGTTCAAGCATCTCTTCGTCAACGAGATCGGTTTTATTTATGACCGTAAGACCGTTTTTTATCCCAAGCAGCGAAAGGATCGCAAGATGTTCGCGTGTCTGCGGCATAACTCCGTCATCTGCTGCGATAACGAGCATAACGGCGTCAATGCCCGCTGCGCCCGCAACCATTTGTCTTATGAATTTTTCATGTCCGGGAACGTCAATTATGCTTATCGTGCGACCGGAAGGAAGCGTAAACGGAGCAAATCCGAGTTCTATCGTCATGCCGCGTTTTTTTTCTTCCTCAAGCCTGTCACAGTCAACACCTGTCAGACGCTTTACGACAGCCGTCTTGCCGTGGTCAATGTGTCCCGATGTCCCGATTATAAACGGATACTCATTATTCATTTTTCGTTGTCCTTTTGGCTCTGCGGTATTATTTCAGCGAGAGTCCTTATTATATTTATGTCGTCTCCATGCTGCAAGGTGCGTACATGGAAAAGTATTCTGTCTTCTGCGGCGCCCGTTATCACGGGAGTTGTCCGTTCCGGTGAACGCAGCATCTCAGCAAGCTTGCCCGCGCTGCCCATTTCCGGAATACGCAGCGATACAGCGTAACCGTTAAGGACAGACTGCGGAAATGATCCTCCGCCTACTGTATCCTGTGATTTTACTACCTCTATTGAATATGTGCGTATATTTGTATTCTTGAAAAATGCCTTTAATTTTCGGCTGAAAGCTCTTGCATCTTTCAGAAGCTCTTCGTCTGTTTTGAATATCATCTTTATTGTCGGTATCTCTCTTCCCTTGCCGCGGAGATAAAGACGCAGAGTAGCTTCAAATGCAGCAAGCGTCATCTTGTCAACGCGCAGTGCGCGCAGCAGTTGATTGTGCTTCAGCTTGTCTATAAGTTCTTTTTTGCCTACGATCGCACCGATCTGAGGACCACCCAGCAATTTATCGCCGGAGAATGTCACAATGTCGCAGCCTGCTTTAAGAGACTCTTCCACGGTAGGATCGTTTTCGCCCGAAAGCCCTGCCTCCGCAAGGCTCAGCAGCATACCGCTGCCCAAATCCTCCATGAGGATAAGGCCGTTTTTGTGGGCAAGGGCGGCAAGCTCCTCGCGCGGAACATTTGAATGAAATCCCACGACTCTGTAATTTGATGGGTGAACTTTCAACAGGACGGCAGTATTCTCTGTTACAGCCGCTTCGTAATCTTTCAGGTGTGTGCGATTTGTCGTTCCTACCTCTGTCATAGCCGTGCCGGAGAGTGCCATAATGTCCGGTATGCGGAACGAGCCTCCTATCTCCACAAGCTCGCCGCGTGATACAACAGTCTCTTTATTTTTTGCAAGCGCCGACAGTGTCAGGATAACGGCGGCGGCATTGTTATTCACGACAAGCGCGGCTTCTGCGCCCGTAAGACGGCAGAGCAGCCACTCAACGTGTTCGTTTCTCTGTCCCCTTGCACCGTCCTGCAGGGAATATTCAAGCGTGCTGTACAAAGATGCGGCTGACGCTGCTGCGCGGCACGCATCTTCGTGCAACAGCGATCTACCCAAATTTGTGTGAATCACGACACCGGTCGCGTTCACCACCCTGCGCAAAGTTGATGCCGCCTTCTCGCGCAAAAGTTTTTTAGCGTCCTTTATTATAGAATCCGTGCTGAAAGCCATATCGGGATTTTTTATTATCTCCGATCTGAGACGTGTCAGCATTTCAGTCAACAGAAATTTCACCGTGTCACGTCCAAGCACATCTTCATACTCAGCGACCCATGGCGCACCAAGCAATTTGTTCATCTGAGGTATGTTTCTCATTACCTTTTGAATATCTGTACTCATTTAATTCCCACCAATGCAGAAAAATATTTTATAAATATCGGAAGCCGCTTTTGCGTTTTATCTACCAAACACGAATTAATCAACATTTCCTTAAACAGCATTTGAGCTAATAAGCTTCATTATTCCCTTTATGTCAAATCTGAACTTAAAACAATCCCTGTGTGCGTGAACCTGAAAATTCCCTATTGGCACACGGTTGTATTTCAGAGTGTTTGATTCATTCCACGTTTCCAAAGTTTGTGTAAATGAAAATTTATCTTTATCACACAACGGACATCTTCCCATTTTTCCGAATACTTTATAGTTTTGCATAGGATCTGAACCGTTCTCAAGATTATAAAGCAAAATCAAATAATCACAATCAAACATATTTTTCCAATACATCTCAATCAGCTTGTCTATGTGAGTGACCGACAGCCTCTTAAAGATGCGTCCTCTGGTTTCATAAGTGTCCGCCAAATTATCTTTTTGAAGTTCACTGACAATGTTAAAGCCCGGAATAATATTGTTTTTCTCAAGATATTCAAAATATGTTTTTTGCGTAGGTTGTCCCACATACTGTGGCGCCGCTCTTCCGATGCTGTTCTGATTCGTCTTTACGGAAAGCGTCTTGTCACCTTCAAGCATGAAATCAACCGGATTTTGTCCTTCCGCCGTGTGTTTAATGGGCATTGGTATATTTTCTTTTTCAAATATTCTTTTTATCGTGTCGTCTTTCAAAAGAAGCCCGACAATTTCATTATCGGCCCTTGCCTCATAGTCCGGATTCATTTCAATGCCATATATGCGTGCAATGGCGACCTCTGCCGAAATGCCTATCGTTTCATTATTGAGCATTACGCATCCTCCTTAAAAAGCAGATATGTTTCAACATGTAAGGCGTCTGCTATTTTTTGAATATTTTTCAGTGATATGCTCCTTTGAAATCTTTCAATGTCACCGATGTAAGTCCTGTGCAGCCCTGCTATTTCCGCAAGTTTCTCCTGAGAAATCATGTTGCTTGCACGGTATTTTTTCACGTTTGAGCCAAACACCCTCAGTATATCCATAAACAAAACTCCCCTCATTTTTTGAAAGTACTAAAATGAAGACAATAAGTCAACATACAATAAGTTTCATGAAATTCAACTGTTTTATATGTTATCTCGTGTAAAAATGCTATAATACTTGTTGCTGTGAGGTTGATCTGAGGAATTTGACATTGTGCGGACGATGAGGTGTTGAATTGTGAATTATATAGGTTCAAAGTTTTCATTGATGGACTTCATTGAAAGCAAAATAGAAGATGTTACGGGATACAAAAACGGCGATGAATATATATTCGCTGATTTATTTGCCGGCACGGGAATCGTCGGGCAAAGATATAAGGCAAAAGGGTGCAGAGTACTTTCAAACGACATACAATTTTACAGCTATGTTCTGAATAAACATTACATTGAAAACGTCCCTGAGTTGGATACGAGTCTGCTTGATAAATTAAATTCACTTGCCCCCATAGAGGGATTTATCTACAAAAACTACTGCAAGGGCTCAGGCAGCGGCAGAAATTATTTCAGCGATAGCAACGGTATGAAATGCGATGCGATAAGAACAGAGCTTGAACGTCTGCGTTCTTCGGGTACAATAAGTGGTAACGTCTATTATTATTACCTTGCAAGCCTCATCAACTCCATAGACAAATATGCAAATACGGCATCTGTTTACGGTGCGTTTCTGAAACATATAAAGAAAACGGCACAAAAACAATTTCAACCGGAACTGCTTCCCGTAATCTCCGGAAAAGTCGGCAGTGTCTACAACGAAGATATAGGCGAACTCATAAAAAAAGTGCGCGGAGATGTCTTGTATCTTGACCCACCATATAACGCAAGACAATATTGTTCAAACTATCACGTTCTTGAAACGATAGCGAGATATGACAATCCAAAATTGATGGGGGCCACAGGACTGCGCGATTCTTCGGCACAGAAGAGTAAATTTTGTTCAAAACGCACGGTTGCAAAAGAGTTTGATAATTTGATCGGAAACGCGAAGTTTAAGTATATTTTCCTCAGTTACAATGATGAGGGGCTGATGTCGTTGGAGACGATAAAAGAAATTATGTCACAGTACGGTAAATATGATTTCTTCACGAAAGAATACAGGCGATTCAAGGCAGACAAAGAGAGCAACAGGAATATTGCAAAAGCCTCAACTGTTGAATATCTGCATTGTCTGATAAAATAAGAGGTTATCCTATGGCAAAATACAACGATTTGGACGCCGCAAAGTGGAAAGATTACGGTGATGTTATTACAGATTCGCTGTGGATCTTTGACAAGCGCGACAATACCGGGGCGCACAGCGGAAGTTACCATGGCAATTTTGTGCCGCAGATTCCGCATCAGCTCTTTACCAGATACACAAAAAAAGGAGATTGGATCTTAGACCCGTTTATGGGCAGCGGAACATCTCTTATTGAGGCGCAGCGTATGGGACGTAATTCAATCGGAATAGAATTACAGAAGATTGTTGCGGAAGAGGCTTGCAGCCGTATTAAAACGGAGCAAAACAATGGTTGCTGCGCCAAAGTCATAATAGGGAACAGCAAAACCATAAATATGCAAAAGCTCATGCAAACCGTCGGAACGGAAAAAGTTCAATTTGTTATTATGCATCCGCCGTACTGGGATATTATTAAGTTTTCGCAAAGCACGGACGACTTATCAAACGCTGAGACTTTGGACGATTTCTTGGACGCATTTGGACAAATTATTGACAATTCAACAAAGTTCCTTGAACATAACCGTTACTGCGCTTGTGTTATAGGCGACAAATACACAAACGGTCAAGTTATCCCACTCGGGTTTTACTGTATGAACAAATTCCTTGAAAGGGGATTTATGCTGAAAGCAATCCTTGTAAAAAATTTCGGCGACACAAAGGGCAAGAGCAACCAACAAGGTATATGGCGCTATCGTGCGCTGACAAATGATTTTTACATCTTCAAGCACGAATACATTTTTGTTTTCAAGAAAGTGGAACAGAGGTGTCATATTGACATTCGGTAAACTTAGGAACCACTGATTATATACACCGTCTGGTGAACAAACCAGCTTCGCTCACGGAAATCAAAGATTTCCTATCTCAGCCGCGCGTCACAGGCAGTTCGCGCCTGTGGCTCCAACGTATTGATATACGCCTGATGAACAAACTAAGTTCCGCTACGGCAATCGGAGATTGCCTGCGTCACTTATGGCC
>JAUNMU010000079.1 GCA_030531745.1 Synergistes sp.
GCACCGCTGCATTACGGCGGTGCGCTTTTACAAAATCGTCGTATAAACTATTTTTTTACAAAACGTCTCCTGCCGCTTCTCTCCGAATCTCTTTCGCGGCTTCGTTCTCCGTTCCTCTCTCTTCGTCCGCGTTCATGCCGTGTTCCGGCATCATCACGATATGAGCGGTCGCCGTCATAGCGCGATGACCGTCTGTCACCGCCTGTCGGTTTTATCGCCGATACGGTGAGGCCGTCACGCGACAAGCGTTCTCTGCGTGCCTCAAGCATATCCGCACCTCGCGGTGAAAGCTCCACAATAGCACTTTCATCACGCAGCTTGATGTTTCCTACATCTTCGCGCCCTATACCGAGATTGCGGCACAGAGAACCGAGAAGCGGGCCGACCTCCCACCCATCGTTGCGTCCCTGTCCGAAATGGACTGCGATCCCGCCGGTCATATCAGGGCGTTTGAAACGCTCTCCGCGCGTACTCTTTGACTCGCCTTTGTTCCTGCGTCCTTTTTCTCTGTCCATTTCATTCTGTACATCCTCACGGATAGTGTACCCCGACGGCTGATCGCCATACGCCTTTGCAAGGAGTCCGGATACCAATATCGCGGCTTCATCGCGTCCAAGCAGTTCTTGAGCCCAGCTTTCAAACTCATCCGACTCAAGCGCATGCTCTATAATGTTGTGTTCAAATCTCAAACGTGACTGTCCCTCAATTTCAGCTGCGTCCGGTGCCGGTATCCACTCAATTTTCAATTTTGAACCTGAATGTGAGATCATATTTTTGAAATTGTGAGCCTCGCGTGCCGTGAGAAGTATCAGATTGCTGCCCTCGTGTCCCGCACGTCCGGTGCGTCCGCTTCTGTGGACGAATGACTCAAGATTTTGCGGCAAACCGTACTGTATCACATGGCTTACCGCATCAATGTCAAGTCCGCGCGCAGCAACGTCAGTGGCAACAAGGATCAAAACACGCCCACCGCGCAGTGCGGAAAGTGCGTTGTTGCGTTCGCGCTGACTCATATCACCGTGAATTGCCGTTGCGCGAAAACCGTTGTCGCACAGGCGGTCTGCGATTTCCTGCGTCTCTGCCTTTGTGCCGCAGAAGAGCAGGCAGCGGCTCGGATTTTCCCATATAAGAACATTCGTGAGACCTTCAAAACGCTTGCGTGAAGGAATGATGTACCCTCTCTGCGTGATCTCGCTGTGTGCCGTGATATCTGATACGAGAGATATTTTTTTTGGTGCGTCAAGATAATTTTTAGCAAGCGAAAGGACTTCGGGCGGCATCGTTGCGGAGAAAAGCCATGTACGCTCCACGCCCTCCATGGAATCAAGAATTGCCTCCATCTCATCACGGAAACCCATATCAAGCATATCATCGCCTTCATCAAGCACGACGCTTTTGATATTTTCTGTTTTAAGTGTGCTGCGCCTGATATGGTCCAATATGCGTCCGGGAGTTCCTACGACAACGGATGCGCCGTCACGCAGAGAGCGGATCTGACGCTCCATATCAAGACCTCCCACAAGCGTTGCGACCCTTATGCCAAGGTCTGCGCCAAGCCACGCAAATTCACGTGCCGTCTGCTGCGCAAGTTCGCGTGTCGGAGAGAGTACTATGATCTGAGGAGTCCTATCATGGTTATTGATTTTGTTCAAAAGCGGCAGAGCAAACGCCAATGTCTTTCCTGAGCCTGTCTTTGCCTGCACTATAATGTCATTGTCAACGAGAGTTTCATCCTCAAGCACAGCGATCTGAACCGGCATGGGATGTTCAAATCCTTTGCGTTCAATAGCACGGAGCAACTGCGGTCGTAAATTGAAATCGGCAAAACTTCCTTCGTATTTTTCTGTCATAACGATTCCTCCAAATGTATTTAGGGACACACAAAAATACTCGCCGCCCAAAACGCGACAAAAAATATTTCAGGCACAAAAAACGTATCAGTCGGTGAAATTTTTGTTACTCCGCCACCCGACTGCTTACTTCAAATCGGCGAACTTTTTTGTCTGCCTCCCCTGCTGCGCAAAACCCAAAAATGCCGCGCAGAGGTCCATGGCCATAAGAGCTGTCTGCAATCGCGTGAACGCGCGGTGAAAAGAATATTGCGCACACGAAGATTTCTTCGTGCAAGTCTTTCTATTATTGCTTAAATAAATGAAAATGTCAAATTCAGGGACTTTATATCACAGAGCCACAGCACTGTAGCCGTGGGAACATAACGATCGGTCTCTTGACACAAACTTGTTTATTAGTTAGAATACCGATAGTTTGAGTTTGGGAGGTTTTGTCGGTGGTAACGGTTATTATTTCCAAGCGTTCTATGATGATAATGTGCAACGGCAGAGCCTTTCCGAATGGGTAGATTTCAAATCTCTGCACGTTCATGGCTCTGCGCTTAGGTTTTGCGCAGAGCCATTTTTTATTAAGGTTTGGGAGGAATTTTTATGAAGGAGAACAGTCATTACGGTTTTATGACGAAGGCACTTCACGCCGGTTGGGATTATGATCCGGCAACGGGTGCATCGGGGCTGCCGATATACGCAACATCGGCGTATCAGTTTAACAGCAGTAAACATGCAGCATCGCTCTTTAATCTTGAAGAGGATGGATATATCTACTCACGCCTTTCAAATCCAACGGTAAACGCATTTGAAAAGGGGCTCAGCGCTCTTGAAGGCGGTGTCGGTGCTGTGGCTTTATCTTCCGGTCAAGCGGCCTTTTCACACCTTATAACCGCTATTTGCTCTGCCGGTACCAATCTTGTAGTTTCAAGAAAAGTCTATGGCGGCACGCTTACTCTGCTTCAAAATATTTTTTCACGCTTCGGAGTGGAAACGATTTTAGTTGACGGCGATCACCCGTGTCAGGTTGAACAGGCGATCAATGATAAGACACGCGGCATAATATCGGAGACCATCGGCAATCCTCTTATGAACGTTGCCCCGCTTGAGGCACTTGCTCATATTGCACAGCGGCATGGTGTGCCTCTGATAATAGATAATACGTTTGCATCTCCCGCAATATGCCGTCCGATTGAGTGGGGAACAAATATTGTCATTCATTCAACGACAAAATACATCTCGGGAAACGGAAATTTGGTTGGCGGAGCTATCGTTGACGGAGGAAATTTCAACTGGAGCGACTATCCCGACAAATTCCCCGGACTTGCGCTTCCGGATCCGGCATACCATGGCATAACTTTCACGGAGAAATACGGAAAAGCGGCTCTTGCAGCAAAACTGCACTGTGCGATAGTCCGCGATATGGGCGGCTGTCCCTCCGCATTTGACGCATATCTTCTGCATATTTCGCTCTCAACGCTTGCGCTTCGTATGAAACGCCACAGCGAAAATGCGATGAAAGTCGCAAAATTCCTTGAAATGCACCCTCAGGTTGAATGGGTACTCTATCCTTCGCTTGAAAGCCATCCGCAGAACGATATGGCAAAGGTGTATATGAAAGAAGGGTGCGGCGGAATGATGGCGTTTGGCGTAAAGGGCGGCATAGATGCAGGGCGTAAGCTCGTTGATTCGCTTGAGCTTATAGGTCACATGGCAAACCTTGGCCAGACACGCACACTCATTGTTCATCCGGCAAGCACGACACACAGTCAGCTTTCATCCGAAGAGCGCAAAGCCGCAGGACTTTCGGATGGACTTCTGCGCCTCTCCGTCGGTCTTGAGGATGCTGAGGATATAATATCCGATCTTGAAAGAGGCCTTGCCGCCGCGGGAAAGTAGATAATGAAAGAAGAAATATCCTCTGTCACTCTGTACAATATAGACCTTCCGTCGGGCGTACACTTTAACAAATTGACGCAGGTCTACGCGAAGTACGGTGAAGTTGAAGGTTGCGGAGAAAATGTTATTCTTGTCTGTCACGCACTCACCGGCAGCCACAGGCTGACAGGACAGAAGCGTCAGGGGGAACCTGATCCGTGGTGGATACCTATGGTCGGAGACGGTAAAGCAATAGATACTCGCAAATTTTGCGCTATATGCTTTAACAACCTTTGCAGCCCGTACGGGAGTACATCGCCTATTTCAATAAATCCGTCAGACGGTACAATGTGGCGAATGAAGTTTCCGATACTTTCGCCGCGTGATGTCGCATTTGCTCAGCATTGTGCGCTTAACGCTCTCGGCATTAAAAAAATCTACGCTGTTGTGGGAGGCTCACTCGGAGGGATGATAGCATCGGAATATGCAATATCATTCCCTCAGGCAACGCCGCGATGCGTTATGATAGCCGCACCGGACAGACTCTATCCACAGGCTATAGCCTTTAACACCGTTCAGCGCCATACGATTATGGCAGATGCGGAATGGAACGATGGAAATTATGATGGAATAGGACCGGCAAAGGGGCTTGCCGCCGCAAGAATGCTTGCGATGATAACATACAGAAGTGAACAGTCTTTTTCAAAAAGATATATGCGCGATATGGCACGCGGTAAAGCCGATGACTGGCAGGGGCAATTCAAAATTGAAAGCTACCTTGACCACCATGGGCAGGAAATTCTGAGCCGTTTTGACGCAAATTGCTACCTTTACCTCACAAGAATGATGGATCTTCAGGATGTAGGTGAAGGACGCGGAGGCATAGACAATGCGTGGAAACAATATTCGGGCAATAATTTTCTCGGCATCGGTGTCTCAAGTGATATTCTTTTTCCAAACTGGCAGATTGAAGAGGCAGTCAGGAGCGCAGACAAAAACGGAGTATTTGCGTCTTACGAGGAGATAGAGAGCGACAACGGACATGACTCATTCCTCATAGATTTTGATCAGCTTGACGATTGTCTGCGTCCGTTCATAAGGAACCACTGATTATATGCTGTTGCGATTGGAGTGAAGTTTTTGAAAAAAATATTTTGCATATTTGTATTTGCCGCTGTTTTTGCACATTTGAACATGTCGTGTGCATTTGCTGTTGATTTCTGCGCTGCGTTTACCGAAAAATTCGGTGACGAAAAACGCGAAGGCACCATTTATATGACTGATGATAAGTCACGCTTTGAGCTTAAGGGAACAAACTGCATTGAGATCTCACGTGCCGACCAAAAGCTTATGTGGCTGATATTCCCGCGCTTTAAGTCATATATAGAAGAAAAATTTGACGGAGTCATCACGCCAGGGCATATCTCAGGCGCATTTACGCCTAACGA
Organism: Synergistes sp.; assembly: GCA_030531745.1. Taxonomy (GTDB): domain Bacteria; phylum Synergistota; class Synergistia; order Synergistales; family Synergistaceae; genus JAUNMU01. The sequence continues at coordinate 5,165 of JAUNMU010000079.1, forward strand.
TACTCCCGATACGACACGCGAAGATTTAGGATATGAGACCGTTGACACATACCGTCTCAAAAAATATCTCGTCACGGTGAAATACAACAACGGTTCGTCCGAAGAAAAATATTATGAGTGGCGGCGCAGCGATTTTCCGATGCCAGTAAGGACTGAGTCAATGAACGGTCTTTACGGCTATGAATACAAAAAAATAAAAATGTCAAAGCAGGATCCGAATCTCTTCCGTGAGCCGATAAGCTATAAAAAAATAACATGGGAGAGACTTGAGGAACTTGAAGCTAAGGCAAAGGCAAAGGACGAGACTAAAAAGAAGTGATGACCCTTGATACCGTGCCTTTGACTAAATTTGACAATTACGGCGTTTAGGACTAATATTCAGACATAAAATAACGGCGGCGTATGCCGTCTGAAAGGGAGATGCGCGAAATGAGCCAAGAGAGCTGTTCTCACGACTGTGGAAGCTGTCAGCAAAAGTGCGATCAGGAGCAGAAGCCTGATTTCAGCGTTCCTGCAAATCCGCTCAGTGATGTAAAAAAAGTTATAGGAGTCGTCAGCGGCAAGGGAGGGGTCGGAAAATCTCTCGTAACATCGCTGCTCGCCTCTGCTCTTCAGAAAAAAGGACATCAGTGCGGTATCCTTGATGCAGATATTACAGGTCCGTCAATACCGAAAATGTTTGGAGTAGACGCGCTTGCAACCTCAAATGCACAGGGGATAATTCCCGCACATTCAAAGGGCGGCGTTGATATGATGTCTGTCAACCTTCTCGTTGAGGATAAGTCAACACCGGTTATATGGCGCGGACCGGCTATTGCCGGAGTTGTCAAACAGTTCTGGAGCGATGTTATATGGAGCTACGAGGAATTTTTGCTGGTGGATATGCCGCCCGGGACTGGAGATGTGCCGCTCACTGTATTCCAGTCATTGCCGCTTGACGGAATAATCATCGTAGCTTCTCCGCAGGAGCTTGTTTCAATGATAGTTGAAAAAGCATTGCGCATGGCGAAAGAGATGAATGTGCCTATCTTGGGCATAGTTGAAAATATGAGTTACATTGCTTGCCCCGACTGCGGAAAGAAGATAAAAATATTCGGCGAAGGCAAGACAAAAGAGACGGCTGAAAAATACGGGATAGATTTCCTCGGAGAGATACCTCTTGTGCCGGAACTTGCGTCACTTTGCGATGCCGGCAATATTGAGTACTTCTCCGATTCATTTATGGATACCGCGGTTGCAAAGGCAGAAGCACTGCTTAAATAAAATACGGCAAAAAATCACGGGCTTCCCAAGGAAGCCCGTTTTTTTGTGACAGCATCGTACAATATGAAGTGACCTCTATATTGCAGATTCGCGGATTTACCTGTAATCTGCTGAGATAAAATCAGGATTCCCGCGACACCACACTATATCCGTCGCCAAAAAATTAAAACGTTCAGCCCTGTTCTTAAAAAAGGCTGAACTGTAAACCTAAGGACACACTGATTAATTTGTTTTTGGCAGATAAACGCAAACGCTGCTTCCGCTGATTATAAGCAGCGAACCAAAATCTTTGATTTTGTGTGATAAGCAGAGAGCCAAAATCTATGATTTTGCGCGAATCGCTTAGTTTGTCCATCAGTCGCTTAGTATGTTCATTAGATGTGCCAGCCGCTAAACAGTCAGGCCCCGACTGGGGCGGAGCTTTGCATAGCCGATTCGCACGGATTTGTTGCCGGAAATGCGCCGGCACAAATCCGGCTCTCTGGCCATAAGTGACGCAGCAAATCTTTGATTTGCGTAGCGGAACTTAGTTTGTTCATCAG
>JAUNMU010000080.1 GCA_030531745.1 Synergistes sp.
ACTTTTTCATAGACATAGGTGTAAATGTTTTTTAACACACTTTCACAGCTTTTAGGGCTTATATGTACAACTATAGTACTATTTTTGTCATATTTATATGACTAAATAGGGCTTTGACATATAACAGTCTGCAATTCAAACTCTTAGCATAGGCTTTTCAAATATAATTACTCTGTGAGGGAGGAATAGTTATGACACTATGGACAGTATTCACGGATGTTTGCTTGATGGGGGTATTGCTTTTAGTAGGACAGATTTTGAGAGCCAAACTCAAAATTTTCCAAAAGTTGCTGATCCCTCCTGCACTCATTGCAGGATTCATTGGGCTTGTCTTGGGACCCAAAGGATACGCAATCTTACCACTATCTAAGTGGATCGGGGTGTACGCCGGTGTGTTAATCGTTGTTGTGTTCGCCGCGATGCCCATAGGTGACAGGCCCACAAAAGAACAGCTTTCCGGTCAGGCAATTGGTGGATTTTTCCTTAACAACACCGGCATAATAATTCTACAGTATGCTGTAGGTATGTTAGTTTGCACATATTTCTTAAACAAAATCTTTAATCTAAATCCGGGTTTTGGCCTTATGATGGCGACAGGGTTTTATGGTGGGCATGGGACTGCTGCTGCTGTTGGCAGTGCCTATGCAGCCTTGGGTTGGGCAGATGCGGCGGACTTGGGTATGACGACAGCAACAGCAGGTATAGTCGGAGGTATTGTTTTCGGCATGATTCTGATCAACATAGGGGTTCGTCGTGGATGGACGCACTATGTTGAAAAACCGTCAGACTTACCGCCCGAGCTAAGAACAGGTCTTATCCCGCCCGAAAAGCAAAAACAGGGCGGAAAGATCACAGTTTCATCAATATCAGTAGACCCAATGGCGTTCCATATTTCAGTAGTAGCATTAGCCTCTATCTTGGGATATTACACTACAGAACTTATATCTGCTTACTATCCGAAGATTGGCATCCCTGCGTATTGTGTATCAATTTTGTGGGTGTTTGTCATCAACAAGGTATTAAATGTGACGGGCACGATAGAATACATAGACCGTCAAAGCATTAATCGCATAAGTGGAACATGTACTGACTTCTTAATCATTTCCGGTATTGCATCGATCAACACAAAGATAGTTCTCCTTTACTGGCAGCCGCTTCTCTTTGTTTGTGCGTTAGGATTTGTAGCAACGTTTATTTGGTTCTTCTATGTTGGTGGAAAATGTTCACCGTACGACTGGTTCGAGCGCGATATGATGAACTTTGGTCACGCTACGGGCGTTACAGCCACAGGCATACTTCTCCAAAGAGTTGTTGATCCTGATATGAAATCCAGAGGCATGGAAGATGATGCTATACAGTTTATATTCAATCGTCCAATACATATAGCGCTTCAGGTTTTACCGCCAATCTTGCTGACAAATGCACCTCTGTTCTGGTCTCATGCACTATGTTGGATATTGGTGGCTTCACTTATAGTACTCTTAGGTGTTTCGTATGTTCTTAAGTGGTGGCGTCCATATGAACCACTAAAAAGATATCGTTAATAAGAGACATCTCACATGAGTAATATGTCTCCGTTTGAAAATTGGATGATATAGTAGTGAAAAAGAGATAAGTAGTCTATTTTTAAGGATGGTGTTTGTCGCATGAAATATGATGTGGTAGTTATAGGTGGTGGTCTGTTAGGAGCTGCTGTAGCTCGCGAACTGTCTCGTTATGATATGAGTGTGGCAGTTTTAGAGAAAAACGTAGAGGTTGGTTGCGAAGTAACTAAGGGAACCCATGCGATTGTGCATGTGGGGTTATCTTACAATCCGAAAACGCCATTAAAAAACAGAGCAGAATTTATCGGTGCCTCTATGATGGAGCAGCTTTGCCAGGACTTGGATGTGAAGTATAAGAAGATCGGAAAATTGGGAGTTGCTTTCAACGATGACCAAGTAAAGATCTTCGAGAAGATGGTAATAAGCGGTAAACGTTTCGGTTTGAGTGACATTCAGATGATCTACGACAAGGATAAACTCTTTAAAATGGAGCCGAACCTCAACCGAGATGTAATTGCAGCAATGTGGACACCAAACACAGCCATTGTATCTCCCTGGGGGCTCGTTTATGGTTTACTTGAGAATGCTGAAGCAAATGGTGTAACCGTCCATACCGAATGTGAAGTTAACTCCATTGCTTGGGACTCGATCGATGCTCTATTTAATGTAGAGACATCTAATGGAACTATAACCGCGAAATATATAATTAACGCAGCCGGTGCTCATTGTGATCAAATTGCACGGATGGTTGGTGACGATTCCATTGCAATGAAACGCGTTAGACAGCAGAAGGTGATTATTGACAACAATTATCAAAATGCAATCAAACATGTTGTCAGAACATTGAATGCAAAAAATGCAATGGGTGATTTTATTACCCCAACTGTTTATGGTGATTTAATGGCCGGTGTGCAACTCGGACCGGTATCTTCGATTGATGATGTCGATACTACATACGAGGGCATAGAAGAACATGTCGTGCAAAGCATGAAAAAGCTTGTCCCTTGTATTCCCGCCACAGCAATAATAAGACCGTTCTCGGGAGTGATTGCACAGACTGTGGATGGAGAATTCGTTGTTCGTCCGTCAAAGGAAAATTCACACCTCATACACTGCATGGTTGGAGGATCAGGTATGACCGCTGCTTTGCCTGTTGCACGATATATCACCCAAATGATAATGCCGCTCGTCAAGGAAGACATGGTGCTACGCACTGATTTCAACCCTGTGCGTAAGGATTTGCCTCACATACATGACATGGCTTATGAGGATGTGGCGGAATTGCTTGAAAAAGATCCCAGGTACGGTCATATAATTTGTCGTTGTGAAACCGTTTCAGAGGGTGAAATTGTGGAAGCCATACGCAGGGGTGCGCGTACGGTAGATGGTGTGAAGTTCCGCACTCGTGCAGGTATGGGACGTTGCCAAGGCGGATTCTGTGGTCCTCGCGTCATAGCAATTATAGCGAGAGAACTAAACATATCACCTGAGGAAGTAACGAAAAAAGGAGGAAAATCGAGAATGGTCGATTTATCTCAGAAAACCTGTGGAGTTCGGAGGGAATCTTGATGGCAAATATTCTTAAACACACAGTTGATCTTACCGTAATCGGTGGCGGTCCGGCAGGACTTGGTGCGGCAATAAGTGCAAAAAAATCGGGCGTAAAAAACGTGCTTCTGTTAGAGCGTTCTGAAGAATTGGGAGGCGTGTTGCCCCAGTGCATCCATAATGGGTTCGGGTTGCATTTTTTCAAAGAGGAGCTTACAGGACCGGCTTACACTTACAGAATGCTTAAAAATGCCGAGGAAGCGCACGTTGATTTCATTACTAAAGCAATGGCAGTAGGTATCAGTTGCGACAATACGATTACCGCGTTAAGTCATAACAAGGTGATCGAGATTCATTCCGGATCAACAATCTTATGTATGGGTTGCCGTGAACGTTCTTTTGGAGCACTGAGAATCCCTGGGACAAGACCTGCCGGAATATATACAGCCGGTACTGCACAACGCCTAATGAACATAGAGGGAATGATGCCCGGCAAAAGAGTTGTAATATTAGGATCAGGCGACATAGGTATGATTATGGCTCGCAGGCTGACGCTTGAAGGGGCTAAAGTCCTTGCAGTTGTAGAACTGATGCCTTTCATTGGCGGTCTTATCAGAAACGAGATACAATGTCTGCGTGACTTTGGTATACCGATTTATGTAGGACACACAATAAAAGAGGTCAAAGGTACAGATAGGGTTGAGAAGGTTACTATAGCTGCCGTTGATAAAGACCGTAAATACATACCTGGTACCGAAGTAGAATTTGAGGCTGACACACTTTTGGTTTCAGCAGGACTTATTCCAGAGAACGAGTTGTCCAAAATGGCCGGTGTTCAGTTGAATGGACTTACCGGAGGTCCATTGGTTGATAATCTGTGGCAGACTAATATCCCCGGTATATTTGCCGGCGGAAATGTTGTCCATGTGCATGATCTCGCAGATTATGCGTCCGAGTCGGCTGCAATGGCCGCGTCAAACGCAGCCGCCTACGCGAACGGAGATCGTTCTTTGGACTTGGACATAAAGGTAACAGCCGGGAAAAACATAAGGTATGTTGTCCCTAACTCAATAACTAAAGCACAGGAAAACATAACTTTCTTTATGCGTGTCACATGGCCGCTTAATAACGCAACCGTTCATATTGGCAATATATATAATAAAAAACTTATCTTTGCCAGACCGAGTGAGCAGATTAGGGTTGATTTGCCAGCGAATATGTTTACGCAGTTTAATCATGGAGAGATTGTTGTATCCTGCGATGGTGAGGTGGCGGTATAATGAAAGAGCAAGTTGTAATTTGTCTGCAGTGTCCGTTTGCGTGCAACATAACAGTTACAATAGCTGACGATGGTCATATTACTGATTTCAAAAACAATCGTTGCGAAAGGGGTAAGAACTATGCCACACAGGAAATAGTCTGCCCTGTTAGGGTTCTTACAAGTACCGTTTTGCTTGAAACAAAGGACAAGGAGCACCCTATGCTTCCTGTACAAACGAGTGCGCCAATACCCAAAGCAAATCTTTTTGATGCTATGAAAATAATTATGGGTATTAAGGCCAAAGCTCCGGTCAAATACAATGAAGTCATCTACCCAAATATATTGGGTATTGGTGTCGATTTAGTCAGCACATCAGAAGTTTTAGAATAAGTTATAAGGAGGAACCGTAAAATGTACTACTTTGATGCGCATTTACATCTTACAGATGTCACACATGAAAACCTGAAGGAAATGGCAATGTGTGGAATAAGGGGAATAGTTTCCCCTGTTCAGTTGGCAGGCGCAAAGGCAAATCATCCGGAAACCATAATTGATATGTGGGATTTCCAACTTGAGAAACAGTTGGGCAGAGCTAAGGCTTTCATGATAGACGCCTATGCTATGATTGGTATAAGCATGGTTGCAACTCCGAAGGATAGTCTTGAAAAACTCATAGCCCTGCAACCGGAATACCTCGCAAAACCTAAAGTTGTCGCAATTGGTGAGGTTGGTTTTGAACCCGGATCAAAGACAAACAACGATCTCAATTACCAACAGACTCTTTTGGAGATGCAGATAGAAAATGCAATCAAAACAAATTGCCGCATAGATATACACCTTCCCAACGTGCCAGACAAGAAGGTTCAATTTACTGAAAAATGCATAGAACTTTTTAAATCGCATGGGATGGATATGAAAAAAGTGATATTCGATCATTGCAGCGATGCCAATATTGAAATTGTACTCGCTGCCGGTGCGTATGCGGCCATATCTGTTCAGCCATGGCGCAAAATAACGCCAGAAATCGCTGCAGGATGGGTCATTAAATACGATAGTGACTATGTGCTTGTGGACAGCGATTCATCAAGCCTTCCGAGTGATTGTCTTGCTGTTGCAAAAACTGCTTTCGCGTTAGAGCAAGCCGGAGCCCCAAAGTCTTTAATTGAAAGGGCATGTAGCTTGAATTGCCGGACAGCATACGGTATTGACTAAAGCTCACAGCATTACTCCATGTAACATTTCTGTGGGGTAGTGAGTTATAATTAAGAAAACGCTGATTAAATTAATATTAATCAGCGTTTTCTTAGATAGTGTTGGGTGAGTTGCAAGGTATACACTCTCCTTTGCAGTTTTGGTCGGTTGCGGTAGTGTAATATACTGTACAAATTCAGTTAGGGTGGTGTGTAGATGGCGCTTATCGATAAAAACCCAATATACTTTATTACAATAGTACAGGAAAGAAGTATTTCAAAAGCAGCAACAAAGTTATTTGTCTCACAATCGTATCTAAGCAGGTATTTACAAAAACTGGAAGAGGCTTTGGGAGTACAACTTTTTGATAGATCAAAAAATCCAATTGCAGTGACTAATGAGGGCAAAAAGTATTATCAGTATTTAGAGAACAAAAACAAACTTTATACTGAATTTATTGCTGAGCTGGATGATATGAACAGACATAGAGTTAACTCGCTCAATCTTGGTCTTACACCTTGGCGAAGTGCTACCCTATTGCCAGACATTCTTCCAAGTTTTGTTAAACGTTTTGATAATGTTAATGTATATCTTCACGAATATGCCGTAAGAGAGTTGTACACGAAATTAGAGACCAACACAGTTGACGTATGTGTTGTAAATGCTCAAAACGATAGCTTGGGAAAATTTCAAATGGAGGCCATCGCAAATGAGAACATTGTGCTTGTGGCCAATAAAAACAATCCAATGACTGAAAAGTTACGAGAATATAGAAGCTCAGGGAAAATGGTTCCTTACGATCTAAATTGTTTAGACAGCGAATGCTTTATATTGTTGGAGGAGGGGACCTACTGTGGCGAGTACGAAAACAACTACATCAACAACAATAGATATCTCTTTAAAAGACTCATACGAACAAAGAATAGGTATACCGCAATAAACTTAGTGAATGCTAATTTAGGGTTTTGCTTTGTTTTAGAAACAGGTATACACAATATTTCAACCAGAAATCTTGAATTTTTTAATCTCCATTCCCCCGAGCTAATAGCACCGCTATTTGCCGTATACAAAAAAGATGTTAGTCTTTCTGTTGCTGCGCGGCGATTTATAGATATGACCAAGGAATATTATTCTGTCTTGTTGCCGCAAAGACGTGAGAATTTGATATCTTAGGCTTGTAAGAGTTTCACAACTTCTGTTAAGGAACCGCTGATTATATGCACCATCTGGTGAACAAACCAGCTTCGCTCACGGAAATCAAAGATTTCCTATCTCAGCCGCGCGTCACAGTCAGACCGCGCCTGTGGCTCCAACGTATGGATATACGCCTGATGA
>JAUNMU010000003.1 GCA_030531745.1 Synergistes sp.
CCGACTTGGACGCTCCGCCGCCGCCCTGTATCTCGGTTATCTTCGCAAGTCCGGCTGCCATTGCAGGGGTCGCCGCACATGCAACGAACATCGCAAAGACGAATAGTGCCGCTGCTTTGCGTATTGCGTCTTTGACACACGATAGACCGTTTCCGTGCCGTTTCGGCACTCTTGCTACGTTGAACATTGTTTGAGTAGAATTTTTCATTAATTCCACTCTCCTTCCATATAGTTTTTTGGTTGCGCTTTATTGTCATTTTCCGCACTCAGACGGTGAATGACGGTGTTTCATTAAAGCCTGTTGTTTTTGGGGGTACAAATGCGGTATGGAGTAGATACCGTACCTAACGTACCTGATTTATTGTCTTGTTGCCCCTCCAACAAAATCGCGAATATTCATTAGTCTTCCTGCGGGACGCGAAGCGTCAGCCTGTGCCCCCTGTGGGTACGCAGGATCCGGTGGCTTTAGTGCGATAAATCAGCAATGCGCGAAAACATAACACACTACATCGCCTCCACAACACCTAACGACAGCCTCCGGTTTACCCCACTGCACGCCGCGCGTCCTTAAAGACACTGCGCCTCCGCTTCGCTGCGCGCAGAATGACTGATATTCAAGTATTTATTGGATTATCAATATCATTTTATTGCCCTCCAACAAAATCGTGAATATTCATTAGTTTCCCTGTGGGACACGCAGAATGACAAATATTCAAGTATTTATTGGATTATCAATATATCCTTGCTGCACTTCCGAATTTTATTTTAACGGAATACAATTTAATAAAGTCGTCCGGCATATACGACATCTTTGCCGCACGAAGCCCGGGCTCGTTCAGATCTTCTTCTCTGTTCACCCTTTTAAGATCCGGCAACTGCTCAAGTGTGTGCCGGAGAAACTCCTGATTTATCACCTGATATGCCGCACCGTCTGCGTATTCGTGACTTGCTTTTTCGTAATGAACGATCAGACAATCACCGACCGTTTCGCCAGTAGTATATGCAATTATCCTGCCGTTTGCACGGAGAGCGCCTCCGCAGCGGTTCGGTATCCTGTCCCAATTTGACAGCACATTGCGCACGCTGCGATTTTCCTGCGCAAGAGTGACACTGTTATGAATGGCATTTGTCCGGTACCATGACTCCTGAAATTCTAAAATCTCGTTAAGATTATTCACCGTGATCGGTTCATATATGTATGATACATCTCTCTTGAATTTATTCACATGATTGCGCTTCTTCATGTACTTACGTCCTGCAAGCGAAGCAAGCGCACGAATGTCATAAACGTACTCCCATGCCCCTCTGTCTTCCGTTGCATTTATCTCCGCAGTACCGCTGAGTGCTTTACACCACATCCGCACAAGCACCTCTGGGACAAGATACATCTCAATTTCATTGCCGGCGTACTTACGAAGGACATCTGCCCAGTCATTACGCTTCCAATCACCAACGGGCGCGAGATTCTTCAATTTGTTATTGCTCTGGCGTATCCAATAAAGATCTGCGTCCTCGTCATATACGACCTCTGTGCCAAAGTCGGCAGCCCAACTCCACACAGACGAAAAAGAATAGGCAGCTATCGCCTGACCGCACTTGTTCCATCGTTCAATATAATGCTCAGCGTCACTCAGCGTAAGTTCTCTGAATTGCAAATCCATAGCTCAAACCCTCTTATCATTTGTTATGAAGTGCCCCCTGCTCTGCGGCTGCGCCGTTCGCAGGGGACGGATGGATATTTATGATTTTGTTGGGGAGAGCAATAATTCAGTTGATCTGACTGCCGGTTGGGATGGTGTCGTCAATGACGGTCAGCAGTGTGATCGTTTCTTTGCTTTTGTCAGGGCTTGATGCCGCAAGGAGCATACCGTTGCTCTCAACTCCTCTGAATTTTGCGGGTTTCAGGTTGCAGAGTACGATTATTTTTCTGCCCTGCAATTCTTCCGGCTTGTAAAATTCTTTTATGCTTGAGACAATCGTCCGTTTTTCGCTGCCGAGGTCAAGGGCAAGTTTATAAAGTCTGTCTGCTTTCGGCACGGACTCAACTTTTTCAATCATAGCAACTCGCAGATCCAACTTCGCAAAATCATCGTATTCTATCTGCGGTTTTGCTTCCTCATATTTGTAGTTGGCTTTCGGGTCTGATTTCAGACGTTTTTCTTCATCACGCGCATTTTTCTGCGCTTTCCATTTTTCAATGTCAATGCGCGGGAAAAGTATGCCGACGCGATTTACTTTTATCTGTTTGTCTGCTTTGCCCCACTGCCAGTTCGCACGCCCAAGGTCAAGCGGAGAGCCGTCAAGACCTAACTGCTGCCACACACCGCAGGCTGTTTCGGGCATAAACGGAGCAACAAGGACAGCCGACAGACGCAGCGACTCCCACAAGACGCGCAGTACGGCATCAAGTCTGTCTTTGTCTCCCTCGCGTCCCAATTTCCAAGGCTCTGTTTCGTCTATGTATTTATTCGCTCTGCCTATGAATGTCCAAAGTGTTTTCAGTGCTTCGTCAAATGCAAAGCGACCTACAAGGGCGTCCATCTCTTTGAATGTATTTTCCGCACATTCTTTGATTTCATTGTCAATGTCTGCTGCGGTGTATGTCATTGGGAGATCTCCGCCGCGATATTTGTCTATCATTTGCAGCGAACGTGACAGGAGGTTTCCGAGGTCGTTTACCAAGTCTGAGTTGATGCGGCGCACCATGGCAAACTCCGAAAAATCTCCGTCATGACCGAATGGCACTTCACGCAGCAGGAAATAACGGAATGGGTCTCTTCCGTATCTGTCAACCATTTCAAAGGGGTCTACGACGTTGCCTTTTGATTTTGACATTTTGTCGCCTTCAACTGTCCACCAACCGTGAGCAAATACACGCACGGGCGGAGTGATTCCCAACGCCATAAGCATTGCGGGCCATATAACACAGTGGAAGCGTATGATGTCTTTTCCGACAAGATGATGTACAACGGGCCAGTATTTCCGCCATTTGCCGTTTTCTTCGGGGAAGTCAAGCGCCGAGAGGTAGTTTATGAGCGCATCAAACCATACATATATGACATGAGCTTCATCACCCGGGAGCGGTATGCCCCATTTAAGCGTTGTGCGCGATATTGACTGATCGCGCAGACCGCTCTTTATGAAGCTTACGACTTCATTGTAACGGTTTTTTGGCATTATCGCGTCCGGATGCTCCTCATAGTATTTCAGAAGTGGCTCTGTATATTTTGAAAGGCGGAAGAAGTAGGTCTCTTCCGTCATTTTTGTAAGCGCTCTGCCGCAGTCGGGACACGTCTGTCCTTCACCCATCTGAGCCTCCGGCACGTAGGTCTCGCATGGGACACAGTACCAGCCTTCATATTCGCCTTTGTAGATGTCGCCGCTTGCTTTAAGTCTGCGGAATACTTCTTGTACTACTTTCTCATGGCGCGGCTGTGTCGTTCTGATAAAGTCGTCGTTATCTATATTCAGCACATCCCATAATTTCTTAAAGTTCTGCACGACCTCATCGCACAGTTCTATCGGTGTGATGCCGCGTTTTTCCGCAGCTGTCTGAATTTTCTGCCCGTGTTCGTCTGTGCCGGTCAAGAAATAGCTGTCTTCACCGCCGGATCTGTGCCAACGCTTCAGCACGTCTGCGGCTATCGTCGTATAGGCATGGCCTATATGGGGCACATCGTTGACGTAATAGATAGGCGTTGTTATGTAAAAATTGTTCTCACTCATTATTTTTCCTCCTCGGCTTTTTCTGAAATTACGCTGCCAAAATCAAAATTGTTGGCGCATATATCAGGAAAGCTTTTCCAATATGTATTTTTTTACCGCGTTTTTCTGCACTCCGTACTTTTCCGCGATCTCAGAAGCGGTATCTTTTACCGATACACCGGAACGGCAGAGAGTTTCAACCTCATTTTTCCATACGGTCTCGTCCGCATTTGCGTGAGATGTGTCAGCACCTTCAATTACACAGACAAACTCACCGCGGATTTTTTCTTCTGAGATTGTATCACATAGTGTCAAAAGAGTGCCGTGAATTACTTCCTGATGAATCTTTGAAATTTCACGCACAAGAGAGATATTTCTTTCCCCTAAGATCTCGGCTATAAATGACAGATCTTTCAGCAGTTTGTGTGGGGAGAGGTAAAAGACAAGTGTATCGGGTAAATTTTTTATACTGTTAAGACGTTTGCGTTTTTCCTCTGTCCTGCCTTCCAAAAATCCGACAAATATAAATGATGTCATATCAAGGCCTGAAAGCAGCAGCGCGGGAAGCAGTGCATTTGCCCCCGGGAGAACGTCAACTTCGTACCCTCGTTTTGCGGCCTCATGCACAAGAACAGCCCCTGGATCCGAAAGTCCGGGAGTGCCTGCATCGGATACAACGGCAACTCTTTCCCCCCTGTTTAATCTGTGTATTATCTCTTCCGTGCGCATTTTTTCGTTATGCTCATGATATGAGATAAGCTGCTTTTTAATGCCAAGGTGGTTCAGCAGTTGCAGAGTTCTGCGGGTGTCTTCGCACGCAATTACATCTGCCCGTTCAAGTTCTTTTATACCGCGCAGCGTCATATCATCAAGGTTGCCTATCGGAGTCGGTACTATAATGACCGGCATTATTTTCCCTCCTCTATTACATAGGCTTTTTTCAATTCTTTTGTCTCATTTCCGTTTTCATCGCGAATGAACAACGGCGGAAGAACGGAAAGTCCATGTTTTCCGGCTCTCATCGCCTCAACAAGCACGACCGATGAATTGACATCGCAAGACGGATATACGGCACGCAAAATTTTGGGCGGCGTTTTGTATCTGTCAAGCAGTGCAAAAAGTTCGCCCAAGCGATCGGACTTCATTATAATATTCAATCTGCCTCTGTTTTTTAAGATATAATGCGCCGCAACAATTATCTCTTCCAATGTAACCATTGAGCCATGCTTTGCAGCGGCAAGCGCACTTTTGGGGCTTATCCTGCTTTGTCCTTCCTCACAGTACGGAGGATTTACTACTATTCTGTCGCAGCTCTGCGGCATTGCGATGCTTTTGTAATCCCTTATGTCTGCCGTCCGAAATTCCGCGGTAAGACCGTTTATCCGCGCATTCTCTTTTGCCATTTCTATAAGGTGTGACTGTATATCAATTCCGGTGACATTGAATCCTCTTTTTGCAAGTATCAATGAGACTGCACCATGTGCGCAGCCTATTTCAAGAATTTTTTCTTCGCGCTGCGGTTTTGTAAAATGTGCAAGAAGTATTGTATCAACATTGACACGCAACCCACCGGCCTCATTGGGCTGAATGAGCTTGAGCGCACCATACATTATATTGTCGCACTCACACATTACTTCCAGTCCTCCATACGCACTCCGACGATCTGCGAAAGTCCCTGCTCTTGAAGCGTCACACCGTAAAGCACATCGGCGCGTTCCATTGTTGCACGTCTGTGAGTCATAGCAAGTATCTGACGGCTTTTTGCGTATTCTTTTGTCAGATCGCTGAATCGTCTCAGATTTGCCTCGTCAAGCGCAGCATCAACTTCGTCAAGCACCGCGATAGGGGAATCCGCTACTTCCATGGTAGCAAACAGCAAAGAGATTGATATGAGAGAGCGTTCTCCGCCTGAATACTGATTAAGTACCTGCGTATGTTTACCCGGGAGTCTTGCATCAATCTCCACTCCGCTCTTCCATATTGTCTCTCCTTCGGTCATTATAAGGTGAGCTTCTCCGCCGCCAAAGAGCACTTTGAAGAGTTGGCAGAACCGTTCATCTACTTTAACGAGAGCATCCGAGAATTGTTTATGCGCCATCATATCGGCATCTGTAATGAGGCTTTGAATTTCTTCGGAGCTTTTTTTGACATCGTCAAGCTGAGTTCCCAAGAATTGCAGTCTGTCCGCAAGGCTTTCGTCTTCGGAAAGCACACCCATATTGACATCGCCGAATGATTTGATTTTTCTGTCACCGTCACGTATCCTGCGGCGAAGCTCATCAACATCAACATCTTTAGGCACGTTCTCCGCGCCCGGGTAGGGGAATTGTTCTTCCCAGTTGCTTTTCAGCTCTTCAATATCGTGTTCGCACGAATTTTTCTTCGCTTCGGCAGCAGAATATTTTTCGTCCTCGCCTTTCATTCTCTCTTGAGCCTTTTCGCTGCGTCCGGTTATGTATTCCTTTATTTTGGTAAGCTTTGAATAGGCACTGCCGTATTCTTCCATCTCTGCAAGTATTTCGTTTTTCCTGTTAAAGATCTCAAGGCAGCTGCCGCCCACACGAGCAAGGTTGGATCTCTCGCGTACACATATCTGATCCAATTCGCTCATCTCTTCGGCAACTTTTTTGAGTTTTTCTTCACGCGACCGAACATCGTTGCGAATACGCTCCATCATGGCAAAGCCCGATGAAAGATCCTTCGCCGCAACAGCAGCCCTGCTGCGGCATTTTTCGCGTTCCTCTATCAGCTGTCTGTCGTCCTCAACATCCGACTCGCTGTCGCGTTTTTCTTCAAGCTCGCGTATTGAGTTAAGCAGAGCCATCCAGTTTTGACCTTCCGATTTAATGGAGTTCAATATCCTCAAGCGCTCACCGGCTGCCCTTTTCCGTTCACGAGCCAAGGCATCTTTTTTGTCCTGCATTACAGCAATTTTTCCGTTAAGTTCCCGTATTTTTTTTGTATATTCCTCTTTCTCGTCCGCAGCGGCAATTTCGTCCGCCTCCGCAGCTTTATATTTTTTTGAAAGAGTATCTGCTTCCCTCTGTGCTTTTTCAGCCTCTTTTTCAAGTTTTGCAACTTGGGCTTTCATTTCAAGGGCTCTGCCGCTCTTTTGACTTTTACCTCCGCTGACAGTCCCTCCGGGCTGAAAGACATCACCCTCCATCGTGACGATAGGGTTTCTGCATCCGGAACGCACAAGTTCTTTGCCGGTCTCATATCTGTCAACTATGAGCAGATCGCCCATTATGTGCTGAATCGCCGCAGTCCAATGTTCTTCTATCTTCATCAGTTCGGTTGCCCAACCGATTATTCCCCTGTTCGGCAAACGCATTGAGGCATTCGGAAAACGCGGGCGCGCGCGTTCCAATGGCAGGAATGTAGCGGTTCCGGCTGCGTTCTGTTTCAGTCTGTCAATACATCTGCCGGCCTCTTCCATATCCTCAACAAGAAGCTGAAACTGTCTGCCGCCGAGATAAGCTTCAAGCGCGGGGGCAAGCTCGGACGGAGCTGTGAACACGTCTATGACCGCACGAGGATTGGCATTCAGTCTTTTTAATTTGGCAGATGAAAGCAAGAACCTGACAGGAGACGGATAGACTCCAGCTTGAAGCGCATCGGCGGCATCGTTGAGCTTTGAGCGAAGGCTTGCCGCCTCTCTTTTGCTTTTTTGTGCCTCCGCAGCCAAGGTCTGGCAGAGAGCATAGATCTCACTGTGTTTTTTCAGCAGTACAGCTTGTTCATTTGTAAGTCTTTCGCGTTCATCGGAAACGATTTTGATTTGAAGATCAAGTTCTTTGTCGCTCTCCGGCATTGTCTCTTTTTTACCGCGCATATCAAGTATTTCTTTCCCAAGGTATGACAATTTGGCGCGGCATTTCTGAAGTTCTCCGTCAAGACGCCCCTTTTCGCTGTTCCACTTCTCGCGTTCTTTTTTCGTCCTTTCAAGCCTTTCGTTATATTCTGCCCATTTTTTTTCTATAGCTTTCAGCGCACGTTCCGCTTTTTCAACTTCCTCACGTGATTTTTTATTTTCGTCAACATATTTGCTCTGTTCGGAAAGAAGCGTTTTATACTGTTTTCTTGCCTCATCTTCCTCAATACGGCAATCAGCTATACGGGCACGCGCATTGCGCAGATTTGCCGCCGATGCGTAGCCCGATTTTGTAAGATCATCAAAACGTCTCCTGCACTGTTCAAGCTCCCACGTTTGCTTGCTTTGGTCGCGTGTGGCCTGATCTATTTTCACCGTGATCTTTTCACACGCACTTTTCCACAGACGCGACCATAAAATCACGCCCTTCATAACCGAAGACGCCGCGGAGAGCTCTGCCGTTATCACCGAAATAATATGCTCACATTCCGCTCTTCTCTGCCAATAGAGCATTTTTCTGTCACTCTCGGCTCTGTCAATTATCTCTTTTTTTTGAAGTGCGCGTTCTACCTCAGGCGCGATCTCTTCTCTACGCTGAAAAAGCTCTCCCATAAGATGGCGGAGCCGATCATGCTCTTCCATCACAGAAACGAGCCTGTCCTGCGCTTCCATGCGTTTTTTTCTGTAAATGTCAATTCCAAACAGGACCTCAAGATACATTCTTCTGTCTGAGGGCGTCTGTTTCAACATTTCCTGCACTTCGCCCTGTCCGATAAACGCAAAGCGCGTCCCAGCAAGCTTCCAATCTCTCTTTACGGAGTCAAGCTCTATCAGCGTCTTTCTGGAATTGTCCACGAAAAGACTTGTTGTACCGTCAGGTGCGGATACGCGGCGTTTTATCGTGCAAAAGCGCTCATTGTCATGCAGCTGCAAAAGCACCTCTGCTTCCGCTGCCTTTTCGCGGCTTGCCGAACCCTGAAATACAAGATCGGACTGTCTGCTGATGCGCAAACGTGCCGCATTGCTGTCTCCGAGAGACCAACGCAGCGCATCAAGTAGATTGCTTTTGCCGCTTCCGTTTGGACCCACTATTGCCGTAAATCCCGATGACAATATCAATTCATGGTTTCCACCGAAGCTTTTGAAACCTTTAAGCTGAAGCCTGCCTATATACAATTCCTGCAACCTCGCGTTTTTCGCAAAACTTCTATTCTGTGTTCAACCTGCTGCAATGTTCCCTGACATTCAAGACGATATTTTGTCCATGAAATATCGTCTCTGCCATGGATAAAGATTTTGATCTCAAATTCATCTTCCCATGCAGAAAGAAAAGTTTCATTTATAAACCCGGCCACATCGCTGTGACATTCAACAAGCAGAGCATCTGAATTTGACGAAAGGACAATTTTCCTGATGAAGCGCTTAACGTGCATTGCAACGCTTTCTTCACGCGGCACTACTCCCAAACCGCCGCAGAACGGACATCCACGCGCAATGGCGCTTCTTATGTCAGTCCTTGCTCTTTTGCGCGTTATTTCAACAAGGCCAAGACCTGTAACGCCGTAGACCCGTGCCTTACATCTGTCTGTTCTGAAAAGTGCCTGAAGCTCTCTCACCAAAGTATCATTGTCATTTTTATTTTCCATATCAATAAAATCAACTACGACTATACCGCCGACAGCACGGAGACGCAGCTGTCTTGCTACTTCAACGGCAGCTTCAAGATTTGTTTTCAGCACCGTATCGTTCAAATTTTTTGAACCGACAAATTTCCCGGTATTCACATCAATTACAGTCAATGCCTCTGTCTGGTCAATTACAAGGTACGCACCCGATGAAAGCCACACCTTGCGCTCGGTGAGTTCGGCGATCTGGCTCTCAAGTCCGTAAACGTCAAAGAGCGGCAGTTTGC
Source organism: Synergistes sp. (assembly GCA_030531745.1). GTDB lineage: Bacteria > Synergistota > Synergistia > Synergistales > Synergistaceae > JAUNMU01. The sequence goes on from JAUNMU010000003.1 coordinate 9,492, forward strand.
CGCAGAATAGATTTACTTCTATGTCTTTTCCCGGGAAAAACCGACGCACACACGCCTCAATATTCTCCTTGTCATCTGCGCTGTCTATAACGATCTCATCTATTTCATCGGTGAGTTCATCTCTCAGGACACGCTCTGTAACACCTATCTCTCTGTAGATAAGGCACGGCGCACTGTTATGCTCTGTGTCGTAAAGTATCGTATTCCACTTATCAAGCAACTCATTAACATCGCTTCGCAATTCTTCCTCGTCGCAATGCTCCGCAACTGTTCTTATTATGATTCCAAATCCTTCAGGTCTTATTTCACGCGCAATTTTACGCAGACGCGCTCTTTCTTCGTCATTTTCAATACGCTTTGAGACACCTGCTTCATGCCCATGCGGAATAAGCACCATATAGCGTCCGGCAAGAGATATGCGCGGTGATACACGAGCGCCCTTGCCTTTGCGCGCACTTTTTACGACCTGCACAAGCATCTCCATGCCCTGCCTGACTTCCATATCTTTTACGTCATTGAGGTACAGGAAGCCGTTTCTGCCATCACCCAAATTAAGGAAAGCGGAATTCATGCCTTTCAATACGCTGTCAACTCGTGCTTTATATATTTCACCTGTTCTTTGATGTTCTATCATTCTTTCAACGAAAAATTCGTAAAGCTTTCCTTTTTCGTCAATAATAGCTATTCTTATCTCTTCGGGGTCAATAAGGTTAGCTATTATTTTTTTTGACTTGTTTAGCATGCAATACCCACCTCTTAAACCAACGGCTCTACAGATGAAGTTTCGGTGTTCCAACGACCTGCCGCAAGGCGTGTCATATTGACATCACTCCACCCGCGGATGACATCTTTTGCTATAAGTGCCTTGACAAGCGTTGCCGCTCCGCAGTGTTCAAGATCCCCCACTGCAATTTTCAATTTTCCATTTTCAAACGAAGATGAATAAAACGCATTATATTTTTTAGCTTCGTCCGCGGCAAATTTTTCTGCATTAGCGTCAAGGATAATACCGGAGCCCTCTATTTCGTAAAGTGCTGCATTCACCGACTTTGCCAATACTCTGTCATCGTATATCACTTTGAATTTAAGTATTTTAAGGCCTGCGGGAAGTTTTTCGTTCCAATCGCTTATCAGACCATCATGCAATTCATTCAGCCAAAAATCAGCCGGCTCCGCAAGTCCCGTGACCCCTATCGCAAGCGGCGGAGCAAGGCTTATGCGCGGATGCGGAGAAAATCCCTGCGTAAATTCCTGACTGATGCCTGCTCTCCTTGCCGCACGCGAAAATATCACAGGCAGATCCATGTGATTTACAAATGTAATAAGTCCTTTTTTTTCATATAAGACTCTAATTCTTGCCATTAAAACAACCTTCAACTTTCGTCTTTCCCTGCCATCCGCAGCCGTTGCAGCCTTCGCGGCAGTCTTTTGTGGTTTCGCCGATCATTGCTTTTTCACGTTCACGAATAAGATATTCGCGCGAAACGCCGGTGTCTATTATATCCCACGGCAACACTTCCGATAAATCTCTTGCACCGGTATAGCACGATGCGTCTATTTCCAGATCTCTGAATACATCAGACCATCTGCCAAAATCAAAATGTTCCGTCCAACCGTCAAAACGTGCGCCGCGTCTCCATGCCTCTTCAATGGCATCGGCAAGCTTTGAGTCTCCGCGTGCAAATACACCCTCAAGAAATGTCTGTTCCGGTTCATGATATGACAATGAAATTTTTTTGTTTCTTACCGAATGTTTTAAGCGGCTTCCGCGTTCGCGCAATTCTTCAACAGATGCCTGTGCCTCCCACTGGAAAGGAGTATGCGCCTTGGGAACAAAACCTGCGACCGAAGCATTCACATCGCCGCGTTTTTTATATTTTTTAGCGATTGACACTGCTCTTTTGCATATATCCTGTATTCCGTTCAAATCATCTTCCGTCTCGGTCGGCAATCCCATCATAAAATAAAGTTTTACCCTGTCCCAGCCGTGTGCAAATGTTGCCTCCAATGCCGCATTTATATCATCGTCCGTAACACCCTTGTTTATCACATCGCGCAATCTCTGCGTTCCTGCTTCCGGAGCAAATGTAAGACCGCCCTTTCTCATCTGTTCAAGACCGGCTGCAAGTGATACCGAAAACGCATCAACTCTCAGACTTGGCAGAGAAAGTTTTATCCTGTTGTCCGCAAGCGCACAGGCAAATTTTTCCATAGCCTCCGGCAATCCGCTCCAATCGCATGTAGCAAGAGACAACAGTCCTACTTCTTCCCAACCTGTCTTTTCAAGCAAAGTCTCAGTCTGTGTGTACAGAGATCCGGCGCTTCTTTCACGAAGCGGCCTGTCTATCATTCCGGCCTGACAGAAACGACAGCCGCGCGTGCAGCCTTTGAATGCTTGAACTGTTACACGGTCATGAACAATACCCGTATTAGGCACGATCATTGACGTATGGAAAAACTGTTCATCAAGGTTTTCCGCAATTTGACGCCGAATTTTTCCTGTTCCGTTGTAAAACATAGGGACATACACGCCGTCAAGTTTGCTCAATGCAGATAATTTTTCGTCTCTCTTTGCGTGTTTTGTCTCATGCAGAACTTTCAACACTCTTGGGATAAGGATCTCACCGTCTCCGACCATGAAAGCATCTATGAACGGCGATAACGGCTCAGGCGCAACCGCACCGATGCCGCCCGCAAGTATCAAAGGAGAGTCTTCGTCCCTGTCTTTTGACCTGAATGGTATTCCGGCAAGATCAAGAATTGTAAGAATGTTTGTATATGACAGCTCATATTGAAGTGTAAAACCAAGTGCATCAAAATCTTTCAGCGGCCTTTTGCTTTCCAATGCCCAAATGGGAGTTCCGCTCATACGCATCGCCGCTTCCATATCCGGCCACGGCGTGTAGACCCTCTCGGCATCGGCGTACTCTATGCTCTTGGTTAGTGCATAGAGTATCTGGAACCCAAGATAGCTCATACCGACTTCGTACAAATCGGGGAAAGCATAACAGAGGCGGACAATGTCTCTTCCTTCCTTTACCGGCCCACTTCCCCATTCGCCTCCAATATATCGCGATGGACGCTTCACGGAAGAAAGAAGAGGACGAAGTCTTTCTTCGGCTATAATTCCCTGCATAAAATGTTCCCCCCTAAAAGAACCACCGATTATGTGCACCATCAGGTGAACAAAGTAAGCGAATCACACGATTTGCAAAATCGGCAAATCGGTTCCCTGCTTATAATCAGCGGAAGACGCTTTTGCGTTTATCTGCCAAAAACGAATTAATCAGTGGTTCCCCTAAAAGCCGATAACGGCGCACACGGCGCACATTACACACTACAGAAGCTAAAATTTTGACTTTTGTGATACTATATTCACACTCTGTACCAGTGCAAGACCAAGCGATACGACAATCAACGAACTGCCGCCATAGCTGAACAGCGGCAGAGGAATCCCCGTTACCGGCGCAAGTCCCATGCTCATAGCCACACTTTCCATAACCTGAAACCAAAGCCATGCGGCAATCGCCACGCAAAGCAGCCTCGCCGAGGCATCTTTTGTATGTTCGCCTACGTTCAATATACGGTATATCAATATCCCGAACAACAGCAACACCGCCACGCAGCCGATAAAACCAAATTCCTCGGCAAAGACGCTGAATATAAAATCTGTATGAGGTTCGGGCAAAAAATGAAGTTTTCCCTGAGTTCCCTGAAGAAATCCTTTGCCCAGTAATCCTCCGGAGCCGACAGCTATACGCGACTGTATGACATTGTATCCGGCCCCCTGAGGGTCAACAGAGGGATCTATAAACACCATCATGCGCATTCTCTGATACGGTTTCATGGCAAACCACAGCAACGGCAATAAAGCAGCTGCTACCCCAATAAGCCCAAACAGAAGTTTTTTGGGGGCTCCGGCTGCTATAAAGACCGCAAAAAACATAACGGCATAGACAAGAGAACTTCCGAGATCCGGCTGCAGCATGATCGGCAGTATCGCAAGACCGGCAACACAGAAAGAAAACAACACCCCTTTCAAGGTATCCAACGGGAAAAGAGTGCAAAACTTAGCCAATGCGAGCGCAAAAATAACCTTGCCAAGTTCAGACGGCTGAAAACGTAAAATCCCCAAATCAAACCACCGCTGCGCTCCCTTCGCGCTGTGCCCCGCCAAAAGCAACAACACAAAGACGATCACCATACCAACAAACAGAAACGCGGAAACGCTCATTATGTTTCGGTAGTCCGTCTTGATCACCGCTATATATATTACCGCACTGCCTATTCCCCACACGGCCTGTCTCGCAAGAGATCCCGAAACAGCCATGTCCCCCGGCGCATAAAACGATATGCTCGCGCTGTGAATCACAGCAAGACCAAACAGAAAAAGTATTGCCGCAGCAAATAGCATTACGCAGTCGGTATAACTTCTGATGTCTCTCCAACTCGTACCGTCCGTAAATGCTTCACGACCGTTTGAGATCTGCTGTTCTCCGCCCTTAAGGCCATTTTCCGCCATCAATGTTACTTACTTACCTCTTGTTCTTGCGCCGCGCTTCATATTTTTTATCGGTATTGAAGCCAAAAGCGCAACGGAGTGATCTTCTCTGCTGAAATCAAGATCTATACCGTTTTCATCAACATCAAGATATTTTTTTATCGTTTCAATAAGATCAACGCGCAGCGCGGCAAGCATTTCGGGAGAAATGTCTGCCCTGTCGTGAATCAGGACAAGCTGCAAACGCTCCTTTGCCACATTACCGCTTTTCTGATTCCCGAAAATTCCGAAGATGCCATCTAATATCCCCATGATACGCTACCTATTTTCCCGAAAATATACGGCGCAGAGCGGCAAAAAAGCCGCCATTGTCGCTGAAGAGGTCAATAAAAGGCACTTCCTCGCCGCAAAGTCGCTTTGCAATATTCTTAAACGCAGTCCCTGCCCTTGAATCGGAGCCAAACGCCAGCGGCTCCCCCTTGTTTGCGGATGTTACAATGGACTCATCGTCGGGAACTATACCAATAAGTTCAACGGAGAGTATATCAAGCACGTCCTGCACTCCGAGCATTTCGCCGCGTTTTACCATTTCCGGACGTATTCTGTTTATAACGAGATTGATAGGAGCTTTGCCCATTGACTCAAGCAAGCCTATTATCCTGTCCGCATCACGCACGGCAGAAACCTCAGGCGTTGTAACAACAAGAGCCTCGTCTGCTCCGGACGCCGCATTTTTGAAGCCTGCCTCTATTCCGGCTGGACTGTCAATCAGGATAAAGTCAAAGTCATTCTCAAGTTCTGCGCATACCGCCTCCATTTGTTCTGCTGTTACAGCATCCTTTGTACGCGATTGAGCCGTTGGAATCATATAAAGGTTGTCAAGTCTCTTATCCCTGATAAGAGCCTGATTGACGCGGCATGTACCCTCAATAACGTCTATGAGATTATAGACGATTCTGTTTTCAAGCCCCATTATTACGTCAAGATTTCTCAGCCCAACATCTCCGTCAATCGCTACGACCCTGTAACCTGCGGAAGCAAGAGACGCCGCTATATTTGCCGTGGCTGTTGTTTTCCCGACTCCGCCTTTTCCGGATGTTATAACTATTTTTCTGCAAGCCAAAAGAACCCCTCCTATTATTGTTTATAAAAGTATCTGCGCTGTATAGTACCTAACACATCTGCTTTATTAACACACATACGCGCACTTATAACAAATCAGGCCACGAACAAACCTGTACTTTGTTATCTTCTATCTTAAGTGAAACTGCCTTACGCCAAAACGGCGACGAATCTTCCAACATACTCACCTTTGTGCCTATGCGCACCTGTCCTGCTTCAAGAGATCTTGTTATTACAACCTTATTGCAATCCCCTTCGCACCCCGCGTGGACAACGCCGCAGAGTCTTCCGAGTACCGTCACGTTTCCGCTTGCAATTATCTCAGATCCTGTATTTACATTTCCCAAGACGATTACATCGCACGAGTGTTTTATGCTTTGACCGCTCCTCAGATTTCCGAAATATACATAACCGGTCCTTGCGGAACAGACTGCACTTTGATCATTCGCCTCATGCGCATCCGAAGCGGAAACATCGTTTTTTCGTTCCTCCGCATTCGTCTTAAGACCAATGCTCTCAAAGAAAGAACGTGTCTTGTCGTTTGATGTGATCCAACACTTAACGACACACTCCGACGGAGTTATGAAGTTCTCATGTATTTTCGCAAGCAAATCAAACGAGACCGGCCTTGACTGTAAATCAATCTCTACATTACAGTCTTTGAATATATTACTGCCGGAAGAAAGAAGCGATGAAAAACCATCAACAGCCTCTTTGTCGCTCATTTCCTCAGGTACGGTGCAGTGAAGCACTCCCCCCTGCTTTCCCTTGAGCTGTATCATATCACATTCCCCTTTGCTTTACATAAGGTCACCAATGAAAATCCAAAATTTCCCATGTCACCCAACGGAACTATTTTACCAACATTTACAAAGATATTCATAGTATCTTATTTATTTTCCTGATTTTCTGTTTTCGTCACAGTGCCATTAAGCAAATAATTGAGCATCTTTCCAACGATAGGGGCAGCCACGGCAGATCCGCCTTTTCCTGCTTCGGCTATTGCCACAACAGCATACCGCGGTTTATCAACAGGCGCGTATCCGACAAACCATGCATGGTCATCACCGTGAGAGTTCTGCGCAGTTCCGGTCTTTCCGGCCACATTCACACCATAAGCACTTGCGCGCTTTCCGGTTCCGACGCTTCCTACCTCAACGATTCCCACCTTTAACAATTTTAGCACTTCACTTGAAATGTCAAGTGTCTTTTCCTCTGTCGGAGCATCTGCGTAAATTCTCGGTTTCAACATTCTTCCGCCATTCGCGATGGCCGAATAGACCCGCAAAATCTGCACAGGCGTCATGAGCACATAACCCTGACCTATTGAATAGTTGACCGTATCTCCTCCGTACCAACTTTCTTTTATTCTTTTCTTTTTCCACTCACGCCCCGCTATAGTACCGGAGGCCTCACCCAAAAGATCTATTCCGCTCTTTGAACCGACACCGAATTTAGCGGCAGTCTCGGTGAGCTTATCAATACCCATACGACTGGCTAAATCATAAAAATACACATCACATGAATCGCGAAGTGCCTTTATGATATTTTCTTTTCCATGTCCGCTGTGTTTCCAACAGCGAAACCGTCTGTCTCCAAGCTCAAAATATCCGGGACAGTTCACTGTTGTATGCGAAGTCGCTATCCCATGTTCAAGCAATGCAGCACCCGTTACCACTTTGAATGTTGATGCCGGCGGATATGCTCCGGAAATTGCGCGATTCATCATTGGACGCTCTCTTCTGTCAGTCAGATTCATCCATTCTTCGGTGCTTATTCCCCAAGTAAGGGGATTGGGATCATACGATGGCGATGAATAAAGACATTTTACACTGCCATCATTTACATCCATAGCGACAATACTGCCTCTGTATTTCCCTATAAGTTCCGCCGCATACTGCTGTGCCTCAAGATCTATCGTGAGCTTTATATTTGCTCCTTTTTTCGGTTCGGTATAGCTTATATCACGTACTTTCCTGCCCTTTGCGTCAACTTCAATAACTTCTTCACCGGCAGTACCTCGCAGTATATCCTCATACACTCCTTCAATTCCGTTTTTTCCTATTATATCTCCGCCGACATAATCACCTTCAGCCTTAGTCTGCAGTTCTTCTCTCGTTATCTCTGAGACATAGCCTACGACATGAGCCGCAAGCGATCTTGCCGGATAGGTTCTTTTCCATACGACCATCGGAAACAATGCCTTCTTAAAATCATTGTCCATTATCATCTGCGTAAGCTGAGAAAATGTTATATTTGTCGCCACGGTTATTGACCGATACGGAGCAGAATACTGTTTTTGAACCAATTTTTCCAATTTTTCTTCGGTCATGGAGACACCGTACCGTGCAAGCAAATCCGCAGTGACTTTCATATTGTTGCCTTTTTTAAGCTCAATGGGATAACAGCACAGATTAAAAGTCCTCACATTTATAGCAACAGGGGAACCGTTTGCGTCCACTATGTTACCGCGAGGCGGAGAAATGCGCAGTATCCTCAGTCTGTTTCGTGAAGCAAGATCAACATACTGCCAACTCTGTATAACCTGAAAATTAAATAACCCCGCCGTCAGCAAAAGCAGCGAAAATACCACGCACCATTTCAAAAAACGGATACGATAGAAATACGCAATTTTTTTTGTAATGCCTACGATCATCTTATTTCACGCTTTTCCCAAAAAGCCGCCGAAAGCAATAATATAATGGGCACAGCAACACACTGCTGTACAATAATAAGGCGCTGCGACACAGCACTCGGAAAAGTCCAGAAAAAATAGTACACTGCGGACGACAGTATCTCACAAACAAACGCAAGCGTTGCAAACACTCCGACAGAGCGTCCCTGCGATGGTATCTTATCCCATATAATACACGAGATCCCGACAAGCATACACGCCACCGCAGAGGTAAGTCCCGGCAAATTGGTCCAACGTAGATCCCACAAAAGCTCACCGATAAAAAGCAGCCATATAAAACGAGACTGCCTCGTACGCTCCATACGCGGCAACAGCACTGCAAAGAGAGTGCAAAGCATAAAGACGTCCGGAACAACACAGATTCCCATTAGCGTCACTTGGGCAAGATCCTGAAGAAGCCACAAAACTGCAATGAAAATCATTTTGTTATCTTCGCCCCTGTAAATACTTTCACAGAATACAACTGTGTCATGTGCGCTCCGGCGGTTATATTTATCACCTTATATCCGTCTTTCTCACCATGTAAGGAGATAATTTCGCCTATAGGTATTCCGGGAGGAATTCTATCGCTTATCAAAGACGTATATACATTCATACCTTTCCGTACATTTCTTTCAACAGAGATATAGGACAGTTTAAGTCCACCTTTTCCGTCTCCCTCAATTACACCTAAATCTCTTGTCTGATCTACCACAGAAGCCAAAAGAAACGCTGACGAGGTTATCAGTTCAACCCATGAGGATCTGTTTCCGACTTCGCTGACTCGCCCTACAAGAAAGCCATCTGACAGCACGGCCGCACCTCTTGTCACACCGTCTTCTGCACCTTTGTCAATGCGTACACTCTGCCACCACTCTTCCGGATAACGCAGAGTTACATTTGCATTGATGAACGCTCCTTTAGGCGCAGGAACAGCTATGTTCGCCCTTTGCAGTTTTTCTGCCATTGCGCGGTTCTCAAGCTCCAGCATCTCAACACGTTCGTTCAGTGATTTTCGTTCAAGAACCCAACCGCTGCCGAATTTTATGAAATCTCGCACATAAGTTGCCGGCACTTCAGGATATGACAACGCCACACTCACACATTCCGCTGCATGGAATTTGACATCGCCGTAAGTGTTAGTCAAAAGCAGTATAATACATCCGGCTATTGCGGCAAAAAAACCGCTGATCCACGGATGCGTTTCCCTGCCGAATGTAAGCATTATTCTTTGCCGCTGTTTACATTGCTGCCTACAGGCACATTAGAGATATTTTTGCTGCGCGGCAGCTCAAGAATTTTTCCCAGCCCTTTCGCTACCGCATAGCGAGGCTCTTCCGCAATGTGAACGGGAACGTTCAATGCGTCTGCGAATCGTATATTGATCCCGCGAAGCTGAGAAAGCCCACCGGAAAGGACTATGCCCTGGTCAACAATATCACGTACAAGTTCGGGCGGAGTTATCTCCAAAGTTGCGCGTATCGCATCTCCGATTTGCGCTATTATCGGCTCCATAGTCTCTCTCACTTCGGTGGATGTTACTTGAACGACCTCCGGCAATCCGCTTGTCAAGCCAAGCCCTTTTACGTCAATTTTAAGTTCCTGTTCAAGAGGCACAACGGCACCGACTGCCATTTTAACTTCTTCCGCGGTGATATCACCGATCGCAAGCATATATTTCTGCCGCATCATAGTAACTATGGCATCGTCTATTGATTCTCCCGCGACACGCACAGACTGATTTGTGACTATTCCACCGAGAGAAAGAACCGCCACCTCACAGTTTCCTCCACCCATACTTACTATCATGCACCCCTGAGCATCATCTATCGGCAAATCTATTCCGCGCGCTGCCGCAATAGGTTCTTCAACGACAAATGCCTCTCTTGCTCCGGCAGCAAGCGTAACCTCAACAACGGCTCTTTTTTCAACTTCGGTCACATTGGCAGGCACACACACAGCAACGCTCGGATGCGAAAATACTCCGCTTTTGGCAGCTTCATTCATGTAATGCTCCATCATAGCCTTTGTCATATCAAAGTCGGCTATAACTCCGTAAGATAGCGGTCTGTATGTAGTAATACCGACCGGAGTTCTGCCTATCATTTTTTTTGCGTTGTGTCCGAACGCTATTATCTCTCTTTCACCTTTACGGTTAACTTTTTTAACCGCAACGACCGACGGTTCGTCAACAACTATTCCCTTTGACTTTGCAAATATCACCGTGTTTGACGTACCAAGGTCAATTCCTATTTCCTGTTTGAATATATTGGGCTTGAAATTAAACAAAACCTTTACCTACTTTCTGTTGGCAGTATATTTATGTGTTTTTGATTTTTCGGATTTTAGTATCTTTATTACAGCAGATAGCATACAGTTCACCGTCTGCCGCTACAAAATGTTCTTTAAGCGCTATTCCTAAGTACTTAAGACCATTTTCAACATAATCGGTCAGTATTCTGTCCTCGCGGCTTGCGTCACAACTTCCGTCCGGATGATTGTGCATAAGCACCACACTCGCAGCCCCCAACCGCACCGCCTGTCGGAAAAAGAGTCTTACATCAAAATATGCGCCTTCAAGTCCTCCGTAAGAAATAACGCATTTATCCAAAAATATATCACTTGCACCTAAAAACAGCGCGTAAATACATTCCCTTTCCATAAACTTTGTCTCCAAAGCCAACGAATTAAGGACGTTTTTCCATTCCACTCGCTCTGATTTCTCAAGCAGCACCATTCTTTTGCCAAGTTCAAGCGCAGCCGCAAGAGTAGCCGCTTTAGCTTCTTTTAAACCTTTTTCCTGCAGCAGCTCTGCCGTATTCATCCGTACAAGTCCGTTAAGACCGCCGACCTTTGCAAGGAGCTTCTGCGACAACATTACTACATCTTCTCCCTTTACACCCGTACGCAGCAATATCGCTATCAATTCAGCTACCGTAAGAGATGCTGCGCCGAACTTAAAGAGTTTCTCGCGCGGTTTTTCGTTGTCGGTAAGAGCAGAGAAGTCCATTTATCTTGGCCAATAGGGATTGAAACGTTCTTCTGTACCTATTGTAGTCTCAGCACCATGCCCGGGTAGCACGCGCATATCCTTTGGAAGTCCTACCAACCTCTTTAGAGAATCATACAACGTATCTTCGTCTCCTCCGGGCAGATCGCTGCGCCCGACAGAACGCGCAAAGAGCGTGTCACCGGAAATAAGCACCGACTCATCGGCATCACTCACAACAACACATATTCCCCCGGGGGTATGCCCCGGAGTATGAATCACTTTAAGCTTTAATGTGCCGATCTCAAGCACATCACCATCAGAGAGCAGTTTTTCAGCTTCCTTGATCGTGAATGGGACATCAAATATTGAGGACAAATTCCTATCCGCATTCGTAAGACAATCAGCATCCTCAACGTGAACCGCAACGCCGCACTTCGCAAGGTCTCTTACATCACAGACACCGCCTATATGATCCGTATGACCATGTGTCAGCAATATCAGATGAACTTTTATGCCATTTAATGCCACAAAGTCCCTTACCTCATCAGCAGAGCCTCCGGGATCAACTATAAACCCGTCTTTATTTTCGTCCCATATAATATAACAGTTCGTCCACAAAGCACCCAGCGGAAACCTTTTAATATTCATTCAAACACTCTCCAGTCCCATTATTTCATAACTTCGTATCCAACATCAAAGTCACAGGTCCGTCATTGTGTATCTCTACGGCCATCACAGCCTGAAATTTGCCATGTTCTGTCTTTATACCGCATTTTTTTACAGCATCAATAAATTTCAGATACATATCTTTCGCAATATCGGGAGGAGCTGCTTTGCTCCATGAAGGCCGTCTGCCTTTTTTGCATTCTCCGCACAAAGTAAACTGAGAAACTATAAGCATCTCTCCCTTTATGTCAAGCAGTGAAAGATTCATTTTTCCTTCGCTGTCATCAAATATCCGCAAATTCACGACCTTTTCGGCAAGCCAATCAATGTCATTCTGCGTGTCATCGCAGACAACGCCAAGCAACAACATTATGCCTCTGCCTATTTTACCGATCGTTTCGCCTTCAACGGAAACTTTTGCTTCAGTTACCCTTTGGAGAAGTGCTTTCATTATCCTCTCTGCCTCCCAACACTTCCTGTACCTCAGAGATATTATAAAGCCTTTTTACAATTCTATTGATATGCCCCGTATCTTTTACAAGCAGATCCAACGAAATAAACGTATGAGAATTATCCCTGTTGGATTGACGCATTTCCTTTATCTTGCCGTCCGTCTGCGTAATCGCAAGTTTTACATCACTTACAAGAGAAGGCTTTTTAACTCCCTCAACTTTAACTCGCGTCAGATACCATGAAGAATCTTTCTGTCTGCCCCACGCAACGGCAACACGTCTTGACTCCGCTGATTTTTTAAGGCTTGCGCATCCGTTTCTGTGTATTGAAATTCCTCGGCTTTGTGTGGTTACTCCTGTTATTGCGTCTCCGGGGACAGGGTGACAACACTTTGCCAACGTAACAAGTACATTATCGGCACCCTCAACTATTATTGCGGAATCTTTTTCTTTGGCTTTTGTATTTGTATCTGTTGCATCATTTTTCTTCTGCTCCTTGGGCAGACGTCCGAGAATACTCGCCGCAGAATGATTTCCCGAAGCGACCGCTATTATCATTTCGTCAAGCGAAGTGTACCCTATTTCTCGCGCAATATGAGCAAGTTGAGTGGATAGAGATTCAATCCCGTCTTTTTTGCCGGGGTTTCTCTTTGCTAATTCCTTTGTCAGAAGATCCGTTCCCTTTTCAAGTTTAGTTTCACGTTCTTCTTTCTCCTGCTGCTTGAACCATGCTCGTATCTTGTTCCGTGTTCTGTTTGCCTTTGCGGTATTAAGCCAATCACGCGAGGGCTTAGCCTGTGATGAGGTCAGAATTTCAACACAATCATAATTTTTCAGTTCTCTGTCAAGCGGCACAACTATGCCGTTTACCTTTGCACCGGCACATTTGTAACCGATCTCGGTATGTACACCGAAAGCAAAGTCTATCGGTGTCGCCCCGGGCGGCAAACTTATCACGCGCCCTTGTGGAGTGCGCACCGCAATGGAGTTTGGAAGCACATCCGTCTTGAAGTTTTCAATAAATGATGTCCCTTCGTCATTTTTATCTGTATTTTCTTTCTCTTTTTCTGTTCTTTGTATAAAATCTTCCAGATCCATTCTTATTTCGGCTAATTTTTTATCAAGAGTATCAACCTTATGACCGCCCTCTTTGTAATTCCAGTGCGCAGCAATGCCATATTCTGCCAACAGGTTCATATCTTTGGTGCGAATCTGCACTTCCAAAGGCGCACCTTTGGGGCCAATCACCGTTGTATGCAGTGATTGATACATATTGCTCTTCGGATTCGCAATGTAGTCATCAAACTGTCCGGGGATAGGGTTCCAAAGCGTATGAACAACCCCCATGATCTGATAACACTCTCCAATCGTATTCACGACAACACGAAGAGCAAGCAGATCAAACAGCTGTTCCACCGCAAGATTTTTGCGGCGCATTTTTTCGTATATGCTATACAGATGTTTGGAGCGACCCTTTATGGAAAATTCAATCTTCTCATTCTTCAGTCTGCGTGTAAGAACATCAATAGCCTCTTTTATCACGCTTTCACGCTCCGGAAGCATCTTTCTCACACGTCTTTTTATATCATAGTACATTTCGGGCTTGAGCATCTTAAACGACAGATCTTCCAGTTCCCGCTTCATCTGATATATTCCCAAACGACTTGCAAGGGGTGCATAGATTTCCATAGTTTCATGCGATATGCTTTCTTGCTTCATTCTCTTGTGAGATGAAATAGTCCGCATATTGTGTATGCGGTCGGCAAGTTTTATCAGAACCACGCGAATATCTTTTGCCATACCTATGATCAATTTTCTTAAATTTTCAGATTGATATGCCTTTACCGACTCAAATTGGAGCTTGCCGAGTTTCGTGACACCGTCAACAAGGTTAAAGACATCGCTGCCGAATCTTTCTTCAAATTCCTTATCCCCCACTTCGGTATCTTCCAAGACATCATGAAGCAGTGCGGCGTTTATCGTATCGCGGTCAAGTCCCATTCCGGCAAGAATCGTAGCAACGCTTACAGTATGTACAATATACGGCTCCCCCGTGTGTCTCTTCTGTTTTTCGTGTGCAACAGACGAAAATACAAAGGTTTCACCTATTGTCTTCATATCCTCCTTTGACATATAAAGACACGCTTTTGCCCATAGATCCTGCCACGCAAGTCTAAGCGACGGCACTCTCTGATCCTGAGCTATCCTTCCCCAATAGCTTTCCATGAGAGAACGGCTGTCTTTTTCGGCAAAAAGAAATCCTGTCTTGCCGGCAATATCGGAAAGATGTGCAGAGCGTACATTCTGAATCACAGGTTTATTTTCTGCCGTCATATAGGTCACCTTCCATCAACAAAACTCACGAACAACCATTTTCTCCAATATAAACCGGAGGGAAGTTACATTTTTCCATACATCAACCTTCGGTTTATATACAAAGCCCTCTATTTCATGCCTGTCGTTGAACAACTCAGCACCACCGAATGCAAGAAGTTCGCCCTCAGATGTTTCAACCTTTACATGCTTTCCGTTCTTGCCAAGCGGCAAAACACGTTTGATCCCCGAATATGGAAGATACATCGCAGGCGAAGGGTTTTCCATTCCGAATGGTCCCAAAAGCTCCGCTTCCGACCATGTATCCATATCAAGCGCGGAGGGTTTCCACAAGATCATATCTTCCTTGTCTTCTTCAACGTTGACGCACGATAATTTCTCTTCCATAACATCGCGGAGTTTCTGCCAATTTTCGGTTTTTACGCTGAAGCCTGCGGCAAGCCTGTGCCCACCCCATGTATTGAGATACGGATCCAACTCTTTCAAAACCCCTACGGCATCTCCGCCCTTTGGCATACGAAGCGTTCCACGCATAACATCACCCATTGATGCGACAAGAGCAATGGGGGCATTATTTGCAACGCATATTCTGCTTGCTACACTGCTCAAGACACCGGCCGACCACTGCCGATCCATTCTTACGAATTTATAGCCCGTCTCATCCGATTTTTCAACTTGCTCAAGTATCTTAGCAGATAATTCGCGCCTCTTCAAATTAAGCTGTATCAATTTTTCAACATTTGCACCGACATCTTTACACGGAAAGAGGATACTGACGGCAAGATCCGCAATATAAAGCCTTCCTGCCGCATTAAGGCACGGAATAACTTTCATTGCCAGATCGTCTGTATTGACGGCCGTATATTCTATTCCAAGCTGCATCATAAGATTGGAAAGCCCTTTGTGTGTACCGGCACGCAGTGACTTTATCCCTTCCCTCACAAGTACTCTGTTGAGATGAGACGCAAGCGATACGCAGTCTGCAATAGTTGCAAGCGCAACAAGGTCAAGCAGCCCGATAATATTTTTCGTGGGCAAAAGGGAATTTTTCCATATCCATGTCCACAAAACACCTGTGGCGCACAATCTTTTCGCGTTGGCATCGCCATCAACCTGCGGATTTACCAAAGCCTCACACTGCGCCGATACGCCCTCCACAAGATGATGATCAAATATCACGACAGGAATACCGCTTTTCCGCAGAATTTCAATGCTTTCGGCGTCATGCGTTCCGCAGTCAACGATAATAACGAGATTACACTTCTGCTTAGCTATCATTTTCGCTATTTCGCCGTGGACTCCATATCCCTGATTAAATCTGTGAGGTATATAATATCTCACACGCGCACCGCGCGACATGACAAGTTCCACCGCTATTGCCGTTGAACAAATACCGTCAACATCGTAATCTCCATAAACGATTACATTTGACGAACGATCAAGCCCAAGAATATAATTTCTCGCCGCTTGACTTCCGCTGCCCAAATCCACATCGGCAAGCAGTTTTGACATATTTGGCAATAACCAATCCTTTACCTCGGATGCGGGGGTATCCTCAGTAACTCCGCGCATTTCAAGCAAAAGAGCCTGCAACGGTGAACAGCCGAATTTACATGAAATGTTGTCGGTTCTGATGCTTTTGCTATATATGTTAAAACGATCTTTTGAACAAAGTGTAAGCAAAACAGATCAGCCGTTTCTTATACTTCTTCTTTCGTGCTGCTTTGAGCAGTATCATTCATCGGAGCAGTATCAGCAGTGACTTCAGACTTATTAAATGCCGCTGCTGCCAATATATCCTTCTTTTCCTGTTCCAACGCAGCTATCTTGGCATCTTTTTCTTCAATCTTTTTTATATATTTGGAGCGTATCTCCAATCCCGAAAAAATTGAGAAAAACCACATAACCGCAGCGCCTGCGCAGAACAAGACCACCTCCCAAACTCCCTGAGGCATTGTCTTTTCAAACAACAAAAAACGTACCGTCACATCACCTATATTCTGATAGGCAAAGAGTGCCGAAAGGAACATCGTCGTAACTATCGCCAAAAAATAACTTTTCATTTATATTCCTCCAAAGGCGGCGCAGAAAACGCAACACCAAAGATATACGACATATAATACAACAAAAGACAAAAAAAATCTCTCTTGCAATACAAGAGAGATTTTTAATATGCATGAAGTTTGGCCAAAACAGCTAAAAGTTTGGCGAACGCTTGTACCACTCAACAAGCAGCGAACTTGCAACATAAATTGAACTGTATGTACCTACGCCAATACCGACAAGGAAAGCAAAAGCAAAGTTGCTGATAACTTCGCCTCCGAATATGAACATCGCGATAACGGGAAGCAACGTCGTTACCGAGGTGTTGATCGTGCGGCAGAGGGTCTGATTGACGGAAGTATTGACCAACTCTTCTATCCCAAGCGAACGGACACGGCTCCAATTCTCACGGATACGGTCAAGAACAACTATTGAGTCATTCAACGAATACCCCGCAACGGTCAATATAGCTGCAATAAACGTAACAGAGACTTCCTTGCCCGTAAGGCTGTATGCACCAAGCATAATAATTACGTCATGCATAAGCGCTGCAACGGCAACTGCACCAAAACGGAAACGGAAACGGTACGCCATGTAAATAAGTATCCCAATCAACGCCAATACAAGGGAGACCGCAGCATCGGTACGCAGTTCACTACCTACGACCGGACCTATTTTATCAACGCGCATAACCTTAAGAGGACCGATTTTCTCCTGCAATACGTTAAGCACGTCTTTCCTGATCTGTTCGTCTTCTGCCTGGAAACGAAGCATTATATCATTGTTGTCAAGAGCCTGAATGGTCGCGCCACCCTGACCGATGCCGGCAAGCGCCTCTCGTACGGCAGCAACATCAGCCGTCTTTTCTTCAAACTTCACCTGAAGAAGAAGGCCGCCCGTGAAGTCAACACCGAAATTGATGCCCTTGGCAAGAAGAAGAGCAAACGAAGCTGCTATGAAAAACAGACTGATACCTACAAATATATGTCTGTAATTCATAAATTTAAAGTTAAGTTTGGAAGCGTCAAATGTAGCCATAATTCACTGCCTCATTTCTAAAGTTTATGGTTCTTGCGCCCGGAAAGTGCAATACCGAGTATCGTCCGAGTAACCACAACATTGCAGAATACGGAAGCAACTACACCTACGCTGAGCGTTACGGCAAATCCGCGGATAGGACCACTTCCGAAATAGAAGAGTATCGCCGCTGCGATAAGAGTTGTAATATTGGAATCCAATATTACAGCCAAAGCCTTGCTGAAGCCGGCATCAAGCGCCGCCATAATCGTCTTTCCGGAGCGGAATTCCTCTTTCATGCGCTCGTAGATAAGTATATTGCCGTCAACCGCCATACCAATCGTAAGCACCATACCTCCTATGCCGGGCAGCGTAAGGGTAGATTTCAGCGCTATAAGCGCAGCAACGACAAGCAACATCGCAACAACAAGTGCAAAATCGGCTGCAATACCCAACATACCGTAATATACAAGCATGAATATTACGACAAGAGCAGCACCTATCAGCCCCGACTTAACACCCTGAGCTATTGAGTCAGCACCGAGAGAAGGCCCTATGGAGCGGTTCTCAAGCACCTCAACCCCAACGGGAAGCGCTCCTGCACGGAGCATAATGGAAAGTCTGTTAGCCTCCTCTGTTGAGAATGACCCTGTAATCTGAGCCTCACCGCCCGATATGCGCTGCTGGACTACAGGAGCGGATATTACCATATCGTCAAGTACGATAGCTATCTGTTTTCCGATATTTGCAGCTGTCGCTTCGTCAAACAGCTTTGCACCTTCGTCATTAAATTTCAAAGATACCGCAGGTTTACCAAACTGATCAAAAGTTGTCTCCGCCTGTTTCAGTTCTCCGCCTCCGACATATTTTCTGCCAAGCAGATATGCACCGCCGGTTTCGTTTTGAGCAACCATAAGATCATTGTTGCCTTTAGCGGTCTGCTTCATTTCTTCAATGTACCCATCAACTGATTTCTTTGCTTCATCCCAACGCTCTTGGGCAGCATTGAATTGCTCGTCGTTATCGTAATTTGAACGAATCGGTTTTGCAGGTACACGCGGTGACTCTCCTAAAACCTGACGGAACTGAAGAACAGCCGTGCGGCCGATAAGCTCCAATGCTGCCTCAGGATCCTCAACACCGGGAAGATCAATGGCAATTCTGTCCTCGCCTTCACGCTGAAGCACAGGCTCCGCTATTCCATACTGGTCGATACGCGATCTGAGAACAGCCAAAAGTCTGTCAATGCTGTCTCCGGTAAGCGGACTCTCCGCCGTCGGCTTAGCCCTCAGTATAATATGGACACCGCCGCGCAGGTCAAGACCAAGACGAACCTTGCCCTGAATCGGGAACACCACGATCGCTGCTATAACGACAACTGCGGCTACAAAAACAAGCCGCCACTTGTCTCTCCTCAACATAAAAATGCGCCTCCTCGCAAAATCGCACAGCGGAATGTCACAGACACGCCATCGTACGGAAAGGTTTGTTAAATTAAGAAGGCGTTATGCCTCTTCCTTTGTCTTTTCTATTTCAGGCCTTACCTCAGCCTGTCCATCTTCTTCCGAAATTACCTTTTGTGCATTGCTTTCTTCTTCTGCCTCGGAGCCCTTTGAAGCGCTTGCTTCTATCTCTTCAGCACCGCCATCAGCAGTCTTTTTGCTTTTTTTCTTTTTCTTGGGCTGTGCACTCACATCACTGCCGTCATCTTTCTTCATAGAAACAGAACTCTTCAATATACGCGCAACGGTACCCTCATCAAGCTCAATAAGATAGCTGTCGTCAAGCACCTTACGCACTATACCGAAAAACCCACCTGCGGTGATTACCGTATCACCGGTACTGATACTTGCGAGCATATCATCATGCGCCTTCTGTTTTTTCTTCTGAGGACGCACTATCAAGAAATAAAACACAGCCGCAAACATCACCAAAGGCAATACCATGCCCGTAAAACCACCCTGCTGCAAAATAACTCCTCCTTACGAACTGCAAATAATATGCTTTCCTACATACGCGAAGTATTCTACCATAATTCAGTCAATTATGGCTATATCCATTTTATTTTTTTGACTGATATTTTTTGCAAAATAACTACCGTATTTATCTGCCCCAAACGCATTGATCAGCGGTTCCTCAGTCCCTTATCTTTTGAATTTAACAACGGTAACACCGTAACCGCCTTCGTGTGGGCCGCCTAAGTTGTGTTCTTTTATGTATGGCAGACGTTTACAGAGATCCTGCACTTCACGGCGAAGTATGCCTTCTCCCCTGCCGTGTATGACGGTTACGGTGTCGTATCCGGCACAATAGGCGCGGTCAAGATATTGTTCAACTATCGGCATTGCCTCATCTATGGTCATTCCTCTGACCATTATGGAAGAGGGAACGTCCTTCGGGCGTGATATATATATGCGACCTTTTGGTGTTTCCTGTTTCTTCTGCTCTGACAATTTCAGTTTTGTAATTGGAACTTCAATCTCCGCAACTCCGGCTCTTATGCGTGCTTTTTTACCGTTACATTCAACTACGGTCGCAGTTTTGTTTGTCCCTATGAGGGTAACTGTGTCTCCCTCCGTAAGCGTGTGTGTCGTGGCCGCTATTGAGTTTGCCTTTTCTATTTTTTCTTCGCGCTTTGTCGCAATATCCTCTATTTTGTGGAAGTGGCTGCGTTTTTTTTCAAGTTCACGTCTTGCTTTTGCTTCGCTTTCGGCATCTTCCATATTTTTTATAAGCGCCTTTGCTGATTCTTCTGCATTTTTTATGATTGAAACTGCTTTTTTGTCCGCTTTGGCTATTATATCATCGCGTTTTTCTTCAAGAGATTTTATCTTTGCTTCGTAACTGCGTTCAAGTTTCTCTGTCTCTTTGCGGCTTTTGGCAGCCGCCTCTATTTCGTATTCCAATTTTGTCCGTTTTTCTTGGAGTTCGCCGATAAGATCTTCCATTGATACTTCGTGACCGTTTATCGCTTTCTGCGCACGGTTGATTATTGTGCGCTTCATTCCGAGTTTGCCCGCTATCAGAATTGCATTGCTGCGCCCGGGTATGCCGACAAGAATTTTGTATGTCGGAGAAAGAGTCGTAATGTCAAATTCAACGCTTGCCGTTTCAATCTTATCTGTGGCAAGTGCATAACGCTTAATTGGGTTGTGATGCGTCGTTGCGAGGACAAGCGCACCTTTTTCACGCAGCCAGTCAAGTATGGCAATGCCAAGGGCTGCTCCCTCTTCGGGATCTGTTCCGGCACCGAGCTCGTCAAGCATAACAAGTGAGGAGGATGTAATTTTGTTCAATATTCCGGATATCCGCATGATGTGTGCGCTGAATGTTGAAAGGCTTTGTTCAATGCTCTGCTCGTCACCGATGTCCGTAAATATTTCCGTTATGTTTCCTATCTGCGAGCCTTCCCCCGCAGGTATCGGAAATCCGAGCCAAGCAAAATAAGCGCATACTCCGGCAGTCTTTAACGCAACTGTTTTGCCGCCTGTGTTCGGACCTGTTATGACTAATATTCTGAAATCATCGCCGCATTTTATTTCAATCGGCACTGACTTTTCGCCAAGCAGAGGGTGACGCGCCCTTACGAGAGAGAATTTTGCCTTATCCGAAAGTTCAGGCAGTCTCCATTTGTATATGCGCATCATTTCGGAGAGCGCATAAAACAAGTCTATCGTCCCCATAACATTTTCTGCGGCAAGTATGGCATTTTTGCGTTTTATGAGTTTTGCGGTAAATTCACGGAAGATTCGTGTTTCTTCAACCATCTCTTCACCGTAGAGTTTACTGTATTCGTTGTTTGCGGTCATAAGTGAGCGCGGCTCCATATAGACGCTGTTTCCCGAACCGGAGCGGTCAACAACGGAGCCCGGGAAGAGCGGCATTGCATCTTGACGCACAAGAAAGACGTAGCGCCCGTTGCGCAGTGCAAGAACACGTTCCTGCAGAAGCACCGATACGGAAGGCTCGTTCAGTATCGCGTGCGCTTTTCTTCGTATCGTATCTTTCAACCCGCGCATTTTATCGCGTATTTGCGCAAGTTTTTCTGATGCACAGTCATACAGATGAGCATCTTCATCTATAACTGAGAGCATTTCTGTTTCATCTTCAAAGTCGCGCAGTTCGCGCAGAAGCAGCGCAAATTCACAATAATTTTCTTTTTCTTCGTAAAGTCTTGCCTTAATTTTGCCTGCAAGCGCGAGAAGCACGCGAATCTTCAAGAGCTCCTCGCCGGAAAGAAGGCCGTTTTCTTCCGCATATTCTAAATAAAAGGCTACGGAAACAAGACCGCTTGTCCATGGGAGATCTCCGTTTTTGTCTCTGTATCTCTCAACTGAGGAAAAAAGCGACTGCCTTGCTTTAAGTTCCGTCATATCATGCGCGGGCTTAATGTTCTCAGCTACCATCTCACCGATTTCGCTGCGGCATTTTTTTGCAATAATTTTGTTTATTTTATCTATTTCAAGACTTTTGTAAGCCGTATCGTCAATGTACATTGTTAATGTGACCTGTTTTTGTATTGTATGTTTGTATCCGTCAGTCCCTGCCCGGACCATCGCTTCCGTTGCGATACGGACGCAGTATCTGATTTAGAGTTCCATCCGGAAGGTTTGTATCATGCGGCAATACGCCGATTCCCACAGCGAGAGATCTCACTTCCGGCCAATATCTGCCGGCAAAGCTGATCGCAGAGGATTCCGAAAGCCACACCGGACTGACCACCGGTGTCAGGAGGAGTCCGCACATTATTATTACATAAATAAAGACAGATGCCTTTATAAATCCCGAAAATGCACCGAGAATCCTGTTGACTGCACCCAAATGTACAGCTCCGATGAAACGGCTGACTATCATGCGGATTATGGCAAATACAAGCATTACTGCGATCCAGACCAAGACAACGCCAATAACCTCCGCAATGTAAATGCTTATATTCATGCTTTGCGCCAACATCCGCCCGACAGGCACAGAGAGCAGAGGGGCAAGGTAAAATGAAGCAAAAAATCCCACAAGGGATATTACTTCACCGACAAATCCTCGCATCATGCCTTTTATGACAAAGTACAGGCAAAGTATTGTGAAGAATATGTCAAAGTAATTCAAACCATTTCCTCGTTCATCATATTTTTCGCATTGGAGAACTTATCGGCTATAGCATCGACCTTTTTACTGATCTCTTCCATTCCCTTTGCCATTGAAAGCAGAGAGAGAAACAAAATATTATCCTGAGATAAATTTTTCGGGAATCCATCCGACACGGATATTGCTATTTCTGCCGCACGGCGAAAACGCGCTTCGTCAAGTTTCGTCACGACAGTATAAGTCTTATGCCCTATAAGGACAGAATATTTTCCGCCGCCCAAATTGTTTATTCTTTGAATTTCTTCCATTTTCTCTCTCCGCCGATTTTTTGATTTATCCGTTATTAACGTCTCCGCCGCGCGAAAGTCTGTTCATTCTTTCAGCGAGTTTCTCAAGGCACTCTCCTATTTCAGCCTTTTCAGCCTCATTTGCGGCTGCCGCTTTTTCCGCATCTTCTTGCAGCTGTAAAATTTCAAGCTCTTTGTCATCAAGTTTACTGCGAAGTTCCGCTGCCTCATTTTTCAGCGTCTCGTTCTCAGATTTCAGCGAAGCAAGCAAGCTTTCAATATTGTCAAGCACCGCGTTCAGCTTTTCAAAATTTTCATTCACATAAAACACCCCCAAAAATATGTCACATAGGGGAAGCTCAGCAAACGCCGTCCTCCCCCGTGTCTGATTTATGCTCCGCGGACACTGCCGCAAAGTTTCTTTGTAAGTTTTTTGACGACCTGTTTTGAGACAGTATCAATCTGCTCCGATGTAAGCGTTCCTTTGTCTGAGCCTACGGAGACTCTGAACGACACCGACTTTTTGCCGCAGCCAAGCTGCTTTCCCCTGTATTCGCTTATAAACTTCACGTCCTGCACGAGATCTGTCTTTCTGACCAATGTTTCTATATCAGACCACTTTACACCTTCATCAAAATCAACTGAAAGGTCAAATTCAGACAGAGGATATTCCGGCAGATGTACAAACGTGTTTTGTCTTGAAGGCAACGGCTCAAGTTCCTCAACGTTTATCTCAAAAACAACCGCAAGGCTACGCTTTATTCCAGCACATTTGCAGGATTTGAGTGAGACGAGAGCAAGATCGCCTATTATTTTATTGCCGCTTACAACATTCACCCAAAGTGATTCATCAGACCACGACGGTTTTGTATTCTGTACAAATGTGAGAGGCATCATCTGCGAAACTCTGTGCATATATTCAATTACGCCCTTGGCATCTGCAAAAAGCGACCTCGCATCATTCCCCACAAATGCTCCTGCCAAATGACGAGCCATTTCGGGCAGAATCTCATCTGTGCTTGACGCACTTACGCTTGCAAAGTTTCTGTTCTTAAATATCTGCGTCAGCTCAAATATTCTGAAATCAGCAAAGTAGCGCAGATTTTCAGATACCGCCTTCAACATTCCGGGAACAAGTGATGAACGCAGCCGACTCTCTTCCGGTGCGGGCGGGGTTGAGAGGGAAAGCATATCTTCGTCCGCAATTCCGGCGGCATTGATATATTCATCGCCTATCCAAGGATAGGTAAATATCTCCTGCATATTACATCTGAATGCAAGATACTCGCGTATCGCGCGCTCCATATCACAGGTACGTTGATTTATTGCTTTTTCCAGCACAACGGTTGGGGCTGCAAACTCAAAGTTTTCGTATCCCATAAGACGCGCGACCTCTTCAAGTATGTCATCGGGAAGCGAAATATCTCCTGTTGAACGCCATGAAGGTGCGTACGTCACGAGCATATCACCGTGAGCTTCGGTATCAAATCCGAGACGTGCAAGTATCTCAGCCGCATCTTCATACGAAATATCCTTGCCGAGACGTTTGCGCAGGAAGTCAAGGCTCACTTCAACTCTCGCTCTTTCAAGAGGCCGTGGATAGACGTCAACATAGCCTGTAATGGCAGCCTCAGGGAAATACCGATGTATCATACTTACTGCCATTGCTATTGTCTGTTCAGCCCGCTGAGGGTCAATACCCTTCTCCCACCGTGCAGATCCCTCAGTTCTTACATCAAAGCGTTGGGATGTCTTTCTTACGCCAAGAGCTTGGAAATTTGCGATCTCAAGTACGACATCCGTGGTATCTTCAAGGATAGAATCAAGTTTGCCGCCTTTGATTCCGGCAAGAGCCATAGGCTTTTCGGCATTGGCGATGACAAGATCATTATCGGTAAGGCTCAGCATCACTCCGTCAAGAAGTTCAAGTTTCTCACCGGAAGCCGCACAACGAACATGTATCTCACCACCGACATGTTTCTTATCAAATGCGTGAGTCGGAACACCTGTAGCAAACATAAGATAGTTCGTAATGTCAACCGGCAGATTGATCGCCCTTGAACCGACGCGCCACAGCATACTCTGCATTTCAAAGGGAGAGGGGATATTTCTGATATTTTTGATAACAAGCGCAGCATAGCGGTGACACCTGTCCGGAGCCTCAATCGTAACCTTAAGATCATCAGGCACTCCCGGAAGTGTCTGCTGTTCTATCGGCTTCAAATGACATTTATAAATTGCGGCAAGTTCTCTTGCCATTCCGTAATGCCCCCAAAGATCCGGACGGTTTGTCATTGATTTATTGTCTATTTCAAGAATTACATCGTGCAGGTCAAGTACATCGGCAAGCGGCGTGCCCGGCTTTGCGTCAAATGACGTTATATCCATGATTTCGGCATGTTCCTTCGCGGGGAAGAGATCCCCTAAGCCTATCTCGCTTGACGCACATATCATGCCGAAGCTCATTACACCGCGCAGTTTGGCAGGCTTTATCTCAACAGGCTCGCCCTCTCCGTGCCATTTAACCCATGCCCCGGGCTTTGCCACAACGACAAGCTGTCCCGCAAAGAGATTTATTCCACCGCAGACTATAACGGACGGAGCAGGATCTCCCGTGTCAACCGTACATATACGCAGCTTGTCTGCATCGGGATGCGGCTCAACGGCAATAATACGTCCCGCCACAAGACCGGCAAGGCTTTCACTCAAGTCAGTCGCGTCCTCAACCTCAACCGTTGACATTGTAAGATCGTATGAAAGTTTTGCCATTGTAAGATCTTCGGGAAGATCAACATATTTTTTTATCCAATTTAATGACAGTTTCATAAAAACAGACCTCCGCTACTTGAACTGTTTAAGAAAACGCAAATCGGCACTGTGGAAAAGACGCACATCATCAACACCGTAGCGCATCATGACAAGACGGTCAAGACCGATATTGATGTAAAAACCTGACCATACGGAAGGATCTAATCCGGCTGATTTAAGCACATTCGGGTGCGGAGTGCCGCCGGGCATAACCTCTATCCAGCCGACATGCTTGCACACCTTGCATCCGGCTCCGCCGCATACCTGACACTTCATATCTATCTCAAATCCCGGCTCAACAAACGGGAAGAAACCGACACGCATACGCACATCAACTTCTCTCCCGAAAACCTTTTCAAGAATTGTCTTAATGAGAAGCATTCCCGAAGCAAATGAGAAATCCTTGTCAACGATCAGTGCCTCATACTGAAAGAATGCCCTTTCGTGCCTTGCATCTGTCGTCTCATTGCGATATACGCGCCCGGGATAGACAAACCTCGCCGGTGCGCCGTGTTCCCTTAGATACCTTACAGAACCGCCCGTAAGATGAGGACGGAGACAAAGACGTTCTGCCCCATGTCCGTTTTCATGACCTTTCAGCCAATATGTATCCATGCTCTCGCGTGCAGGGTGTTCGGGCGCAAAATTAAGATTGTCAAAGGCATATTTTTCGCTTGTAATTTCAGGCTCGGTAAATATCTCAAATCCAAGAGATCTGAATGCATCGTTCAAATCATAGCACATCTGCGTTACAGGGTGCAGACCTCCGAAAAACGGCTCTCTGCCGGGAAGCGTAATATCTGCCGTACCCTCAAATGCAGTCGCCGCATCAAGAAGCTGTGAGTTCCTGTTTTCCACCGCATCCGAAAGTATAATTTTAACTTCGTTTGCAGCCTGTCCAAGTACCTTGCGAAGCTCAGGCGCCGATTTGCCCACGCTCTTCAAAATCTCCGTAAGCTCTCCCTTTCTTCCGAGGAGATTCGCACGCACGATCTGAAGAGACTCGGGGAGAGAACTCTCTTCAATCATCTGCAGCCCCTTTGTCTTTATCTCTTCAAGGCGCTTGAAAAATTCATTTTCCTCGCTCTGAGGTGATTTTATTTCTTCGTCCATAACCAAACCCCCATGGTCAATTTATCTCCCGAACGGCACGATCAAAGGCAATCGCAAAACATTTTTCTTCGTGCCGAAATACGCCCAAAATCTGTCCACTTCAATTAGTATAACAAATAACTCTGCTTTTGTTGATTATTTCTTCATACAAAAAAATACAAAGCTTCCTGCGGCAGTTGCACAGAAAGCTTTGTTAAACGTACCTATTTCAGCCATACCGGATCGGAAAATCACCGAAACCTACAGGGCAGCACGAGCCTTTTCTACGATCTGCACAAACGCCTGCGCATCGTTCACAGCAAGGTCAGCAAGCATCTTACGGTTAATTGTTATGCCTGCTTTCTTAAGGCCGTTCATCAACGTGCTGTAAGACATCTTGTTTGCGCGTGCCGCAGCATTTATGCGCATGATCCACAGTTTGCGGAAATCACGTTTTTTGTTCTTCCGTCCCACAAAAGCACTCGTCAAAGCATGCAGATAAGCTTCGCGTGCACGGCGATATACATTCTTTTTACGACCCCAAAATCCTTTGGTAATGCTGTATAATTTCTTCTGTTTATTGCGGCTTGCGCTTGAACCCTTTACTCGCATTATATGTCACTCCTTGAAAAATTTTATAATTACGCCGAACACAATTCCCTAAGCGTAGGGAAGCATTTTTTTGACGTGAGCCTCAATACCCGGAAGCAGTACACCCTTCTTCCTGAGTGAACGCAGACGCTTTGAATTTTTCGGCATAAGTTTGTGGGCGCGTCCGCTCTTTTTGAACACAACCTTGCCTGTTCCCGTCAACGTAAAACGTTTCTTTGTCGCTGAGTGTGTCTTCATTTTTGGCATTGTTATTATCCTCCTGTAATTCACGCCCGCTGTGGGGCCTCATATACCTCTATATCTTATCTGCGTCAAATACAAAATCCTTCTTGGATTTTGACGCTTTCTGAGGCATAACTTCTGATTTTTTCTCCGGCTGCGCATTGACCGGTGCTGTTTTCTTAACCGGACCCTCACAAAGAGGCACGACAAGCATCCTCATATATGAGCCTTCCATACGCGGCTCAGCCTCTACCTTTCCATACTCCGCAACAGACTCCTCAACTTTCTTTAGGACATCGCGTCCTCTGTCAAGAAAAGCCATCTCCCTGCCCCTAAAAAAGACCGACACTTTGACCCTGTGGCCATCTTTCAAGAACTCCTGCACGGCTTTTACCTTGAAATCGTAGTCGTGCTGGTCAATTTTCGGACGCATCTTTATCTCCTTAATAGCCTGATTCTTCTGTTTCTTTCGTGCGTCCTTATCGCGTTTCTGCTGCTGGAAACGGTACTTGCCGTAATTCATTATACGGCACACGGGCGGCGTCGCCTGCGGCGCCACCTCAACGAGATCCAACTCCGCCGCTTCCGCCATCCTGAGAGCATCCTGTATCTTAACTACGCCGCGCTTCGCGTTTAACTCATCTATGAGCAACACCTCCGGACAGCGAATCTCCGAATTCACGCGCGGCTCTTCTTCTCTCTGGTTTGCTATGATATTACACCTCCCAATATCCGAGCCATAAAAAAAGCTCGCATGCACAGAACGCACCCGAGCCTGAATTTCTTCTTTGGCTGACCTGACAACAGACAACATCGGCAGGTGAGAGTACATCCTCTGCTTATAACCACGTCGGCATCCACCGACTTATGTATGCTAACATAGATTCTTCAAATATGCAAGAACCAATATTCACGACTACAGTATGATCCTCGGTCAGCCGGAAATCAATTTTTAAGGACACACTGATCACATCGCGATGTCCGGTGTAAAACATACCCAAAGCAAAAATATGGCGGAGAGGGTGGGATTTGAACCCACGTAGCGGCTCAGCACCGCTAAGACGATTTCGAGTCGCCCGCCTTCGACCACTCGGCCACCCCTCCCCGCACGGCACATAGATTATACACTATCAGCAGGAAATTTTTCAAGTACCGTCAACGAAATTTCAGCCGTTTTTT